>NZ_JBVING010000001.1:0-41282 GCF_055579465.1 Streptomyces sp. NPDC032745
CGTCGCTTCCCTCCTCCGCCTTGCGATCGCACGCACCAGACCCCGCCAGCCCCGCCCTTCCGGGCGGCCGACGCTACTTTGACGACACTCCCTAGTACTGCGGGCGCCGGAAGTACGCGCCGGCGGCCGAGTTGGCCAGGCCGACGAGGACCCAGAGGGCCAGCCCGAACTCGACCAGGCCCAGGATCAGCGAGAACACGACGGCGCCCGCGGCCGTGTCGCTGCTGAGCGCCACGAAGTTGGCCAGCACGCCGATCCCGGAGAAGAGGGTCATCAGCGAGCCGTAGATGATGCCGGAGACCCGGACACCGCCGCGGCCCTTGCCCAGCTTGGCGGCGGTCAGGATCGGCCACAGCGACAGGGCCAGGGCGAAGATGCCGGCGACGACGATCACGCCGCCGGCGAGCGCGCCCGCGTCGCTCGCCGAGGAGCCGTAGTCCGAGGAGCTGGAGGAGTCCGCGAACAGCGAGGCGAACAGCGCCCCGCCGATGAGGACGACGATCCCGCCCAGGACCTGGAGACCACCGACGATGAACAGGATGACGCGGGCGGCCTTCACCCCGCCGGGCATGGGCATCTGGGCACCCGGGTATCCGCCGGGACCCGCCGGGTAAGCCTGGTTCGGGTAGCCCATCGGTGCCTGCTGCGGGTAGGCGTAGCCGCCCTGCGGCGGGACGCTCTGCGGTGCCTGCTGCGGGTAGCCGTAGCCGGGCTGCCCCTGCGGGGCCGGCTGCTGCTGCCCGTACGGGTTGTTCGGGTCGCCGAAGCTCATCTTGGGGTGTTCCTCCGTGGAAGTGCGGGGACGCACGGCACGCACGGAGGAAAATACTGCGATCTGCGGTCCGCCCCCCGGCACTGCCCGCGGCACTCTTTCGGTCATCGTGGTCCGATCGGGCCGGAGTTGTCCAGCCGCGGCGCGACCGGACCGTCACTTGTTGTGCAAGTGCAATGAATGGTTCAAGGCTGTGACGAACCCGCGGCGACCCCCCCCACGACTGGAACCGGGACCGTCCCATCCGGGAGGATGGGTCCATGACCGCCCAGATTCTCGATGGCAAGGCCACCGCCGCCGCGATCAAGTCCGAACTGACCGCCCGCGTGGCGGAGCTCAAGGCCCGGGGCATCACCCCCGGCCTCGGCACCCTGCTGGTCGGTGACGACCCGGGCAGCCGCTGGTACGTCAACGGCAAGCACAAGGACTGCGCCGAGGTCGGCATCGCGTCCATCCAGCGCGAACTGCCCGCGACGGCCTCCCAGGAGGACATCGAGGCCGTCGTACGGGAACTGAACGCGAACCCGGAGTGCACCGGCTACATCGTCCAACTCCCGCTCCCCAAGGGCATCGACACCAACCGGGTCCTGGAGCTGATGGACCCGGCCAAGGACGCCGACGGCCTGCACCCGATGTCGCTCGGCCGGCTGGTGCTGAACGAGCCGGGCCCGCTGCCCTGCACCCCGTACGGAATCGTCCAGCTGCTGCGCCACCACGGCGTCGAGATCAACGGCGCGCACGTCGTGCTCCTGGGCCGCGGCATCACCGTCGGGCGCTCCATGGGCCTGCTGCTGACCCGCAAGTCGGAGAACGCCACCGTGACCCTGTGCCACACCGGCACCCGCGACCTGCCCGCCCAGCTGCGCCAGGCGGACATCATCGTCGCGGCGGCCGGCGTCCCGCACCTGGTCAAGCCGCAGGACGTGAAGCCCGGCGCGGCCGTCCTGGACGTGGGCGTCAGCCGCGACGAGCACGGCAAGATCGTCGGCGATGTGCACCCCGGCGTCGCCGAGGTGGCCGGCTGGATCTCCCCGAACCCGGGCGGAGTCGGCCCGATGACCCGCGCGCAGCTGCTCGTGAACGTCGTCGAGGCGGCGGAACGGACGTCGACCAGTGCAGGCTGAGCACGAAGCGGAAGCGGGGACCGGCGCGGAGCCCGGCGCCGGGACCGCGGCCGGCACCGGCGGAGCCGGAGCCGGGGCCGGGGCCGGAGCCGAGGTCGGCGGCGAAGCCGCCGCCCCCGACGCCGCCAAGTCGCGCCGCTTCCCCTCCATCACCAAGGACACCGCCCGCCCCGAGGGTCACGGCCGGGCCGCGCCCGGCGACGCCCTCGCGGCCCGCCAGTGGCCGATGCTCAGCGTGCTCGCCGCCACCGCGGTCGGACTGCTCCTGACCGCGCTGGGACACCCCAAGCTCGGCTGCCTGGTGATAGGCGTGGCCCTGATCACGGCTTCCGTACTGCGGCGCGTGCTGCCGTCGGTGGGGATGCTCGCGGTGCGCTCCCGCTTCACGGACATGGTCACGTACGGGCTGCTGGGGGTGGCGATCACGCTGCTCACGCTGGTGATGGAGCCCAAGCCGTGGCTGGAGATCCCGTTCTTGGAGAGCGCGGTCCGCTTCACGGTCCGCTGAGGCGGCCACGGAGGCCCGCCGAGCCTTTCGTTCGCCTGCGCGACACCCGTCCGGCGGTACCGGACGGCTGAAAAACGGGGGGAAATCCCCCTCCGCACCTTCGAACTCCCGGTCCGTGTGCCGTGCACCACACGGACCGGGGGGTTGGGCCGCTCGAAGGTCGGATAGCCTGACGCCGGATGTCTCTTCACGTCAAGATTCGCAGGGAAGCGGCGTCCGCCAGCACATGGGGCGGGGACGCCCCACCGCCAGCTGTCTAACGGAGAAGGCCATGACCCGCACTCCCGTGAATGTCACCGTCACCGGCGCCGCCGGCCAGATCGGCTACGCGCTGCTCTTCCGCATCGCTTCCGGTCACCTGCTCGGCGCGGACGTGCCGGTCAAGCTCCGTCTTCTGGAGATCCCCCAGGGCATGAAGGCCGCCGAGGGCACTGCCATGGAGCTCGACGACTGCGCCTTCCCGCTGCTCAAGGGCATCGACATCTTCGACGACCCGAACGCGGGCTTCGAGGGTGCGAACGTCGCCCTGCTCGTGGGCGCCCGCCCGCGCACCAAGGGCATGGAGCGCGGTGACCTGCTCTCCGCCAACGGCGGCATCTTCAAGCCGCAGGGCGCCGCGATCAACGCGCACGCCGCGGACGACATCAAGGTCCTGGTCGTGGGCAACCCGGCCAACACCAACGCGCTCATCGCGCAGGCCGCCGCCCCGGACGTACCGGCCGAGCGCTTCACCGCGATGACCCGCCTGGACCACAACCGCGCGATCTCGCAGCTCGCGCAGAAGACCGGCGCCGCCGTCTCCGACATCAAGCGCCTCACCATCTGGGGCAACCACTCGGCGACCCAGTACCCGGACATCTTCCACGCGGACATCGCCGGCAAGAACGCCGCCGAGGTCGTCAGCGACGAGCAGTGGCTCGCCGACACCTTCATCCCGACCGTCGCCAAGCGCGGCGCCGCGATCATCGAGGCCCGTGGCGCGTCCTCGGCCGCCTCGGCCGCCAACGCCGCCATCGACCACGTCCACACGTGGGTCAACGGCACCGCCGCGGGCGACTGGACCTCCATGGGCATCCCGTCGGACGGCTCCTACGGCGTCCCGGAGGGCCTGATCTCCTCCTTCCCGGTCACCTGCAAGGACGGCAAGTACGAGATCGTCCAGGGCCTGGACATCAACGAGTTCTCCCGCACCCGCATCGACGCCTCGGTCGCCGAGCTCGTCGAGGAGCGCGACGCGGTCCGCGAGCTCGGCCTGATCTGATCCGATCCGGCCGATCATCCGGCCGGTCCGGTCCGAAACGCCTGAAAGGCCCCGGCGCACTGCGCGCCGGGGCCTTTTGGCGTGAACCGCCCTGTCCCTCACCGCACCCGCCCCGTACGGTTTCCCTCCTCCTGACCGAGGGGAACTCGTGAGCGGCACACCGGACGGCAGGACCCCCGTGGACCCGGCGGTATCGGAGGCGGGACGTCTCCTGTGCGCCGGCACCTACCTCGACGCCGTCTACCGCGACCGGGTGATCGAGGAGCTGTACGTCCACGAGGAACGGTTCCCCGCCCCCTCGTACGGGTTCGACGCGGCCCGCGTCCTCGCCCACGCCCTGCGTGCCCTGCGCACCGAAGTGGCCTGGTCGGCGGCGATCGTCGCGGCGTGGGGCCTCGGCCTGTTCCTCACTCGCGCGTTCTTCGTTTTCCTGCTCGTCCCGGCGCTGCTCCTGAGCGGGGCCGGGCGGATCAAGAAGCGCCGCGAGCGGACCGGCCGTGGCGGCGGCCGGGTCTTCGAGTGGATCCTGCGCGGCTGCGCCTGCTTCCTCCTCGGCCGCATCCTGTGGGGGGTGCTCCGGGGGTTCTTCGCGGACGACGCGGGCAACGGGGAAGGCCTGGACCTGAGGGAGCTCGGCGCGTACCTGGCCCACGTCCTGCAGACCGACCCGCTGGGCCTCTTCCTGGAGATCCCGAGGATCGGCCAGGTCTACGGGGAGGCCTACTCGTGGACGGTCGTCCTGATCGCCGTGCTGGTCACGGTGCTCGTCGGCCTGCAGCGCGGCCACTTCGCGCAGATCATCCGCTCCTCACTCAGCCGGGCGCAGTACGAGGACCGGTCCGGCGACCCCGCGGCGGGCCGGCGCTACCAGCGGGCCCGGGAGGACATCGAGCGCGCCCAGCACGCGCCGCTGGTCCTGTACGACGTCGGCAACCCGTTCTGCGGCGCCGGCAAGGCCCATCTGCCGTGGCAGCTCACCGTGGAGCTGCGCCCGCGCACCGCGGCGGGAGCCCGGCGCCTCGACAACGAGCGGATCATCGAACAGATCCGGCCCAGGCTGGAGGCCCTGCGGACCCCCTCGCCGCGCGGTTCCGAGGCGGCGGAAGACGCCGTACTGGACCGGCTGCGCGAGCTGGTCGTCGACGAGTGCGTGTTCCTGCCGGCCGCCGGAGTGCCCGACGTGGACGCGGTGGACCTGTCCGCGGAGGCCTTCGCCGAGCACCGCGCCGCCGCGGTCGAGGAGGGTGGCGAGCGGCGCCGGCACTTCCTGCGCGTCCGGATCGGCGGCTGGGACGAGAACCTCGTCATCACCGTCTTCATCCGGGTCCACACGCAGGGCGGCATGCTGATGCTGGAGGTCGCGCCGCACGTGCTGCTGCCGGTGCGGCCCGATTTCCAGGGAGCCGACGACATCGCCCGTCGGTACCACCGCAACACCCCCGTGGCCAAGGTGCTCCTGGCCCTCACCCATGCGCCCGGCTCCCTCGGCGTGGCCCTCGCGACGCTGGGCGGGGCCTGCCGGGTCCCGTGGCGGCTGGCGACCGCCGGGCACGGTGTCGCGTACGCGGCGGGACCGGCCGCCTCCGTACGCGAACTGGCCTCGCAGGAGGACGGATCGCTGTTCCAGCTGATGGACCTGGACCGGTACCTGAAGACGATCCAGGAGCGGATCGTCGGCGGCGTGACGCTGGCGCTGCACGACGCGGGCTGGCACACCGAGGAGTTCGCGGAGCGTGCCGTCAACGTCGCGGAGGGCGGGGTGTTCATCCAGTCGGTGAGCAACAGCGCCTTCGGGATCCACGGCGTGAGCCACAACAGCACGGTGAACAACGGGACGACGGACAAGGCGGAACGCAAGGACGGGCGCGTGGGCGCGGGCAAGGAGAGCAGAAGTGGCAAGTAGCGCAGACGCCGGGCAGCCGCTGCCCTCGGTGCGGATCGGCGACGTGCAGGGCAGCGCCTTCAGCATCGGCGGCGCGGACGTCAGCAACAGCACGGTCAACCACGCCGGTACGGGCCCGGGCACGGGTGCGGACGGCCCGGCCGCGCAGGAGCTGCTGGAGGCCGTACGCGACCTCCGCGCCGCCCTCGTGCGGCTGCCCCGCAGTGACGGGCGGGCTGCACTCGACGCCGAACTGGACGCGGCGGCCGAGGAGTTGGCGGGACCCGGTGAGGAGGTCCGGCCGGGCCTGGCCGCCCGGCTGCGCGGGGTGCTGGAGCGGTGGGCCCCGCTGGTGGACTCGGTGAGCGCGGCCACGGCGCTGGCCGCCCTGCTGACGTCGTTCGGGGGGTGATCCGTGGCCCCGGAGAGCGGCCCCGTCCGCTGGAACCCGCAGGCGCAGCAGTGGGAGCAGTGGGAGGAGTGGGAAGAGGCGGCGCCGGGGTCCGAGGGGCCGCCGCACCCGTCGGGCCCGCAGCCGCCGCCGAAGCCCGCCTACCCGCCGGGCGCAGTCCGGCCGGGGGAGCCGGGGGATCCGGACACCCCGGCCGGCCGGGAGGCTCCGGACGGCGTACCGGCCGTGCAGCGCACGGCGCGCAGCCTGTGGCCGCGGGTGGCCGTCGCCGGCGGCCTGGCGGTGGTCCTCGGCGGGGCCGCGCTGGCGGTCGTGCTCGTACCGGGGGAACCGGCGGGGCTGCCGGCCGGCTACAAGGTGCTGCGCAGTGCCGGATCGGGCTTCCAGGTCGCGGTCCCCGACGACTGGCAGCTCAGCACGTCCGAGTCCGGGACCGAGGCGGGCACGGTGTTCCGCCCCGGACAGGGCCGGGGCAGCCTGCTCCAGGTCCTCAAGGTCACCGGCGGCCCCGGCGATCCGTGCGAGGTCCTGCACGAGGGCACCAGCGGGCTGAGTGCCCGGGACGGCTACCGGCGGCTCTCGCTCGAATCGGTGGAGAGCACCGGCTGCGAGCTCGTCTACGAGCTCCCCGACACGGACGCGAACGGGACCGGACACGGCATCGGGCGGCTCACCGTCGCCTCCGACGGCAGCCGGTGGGTGCTCATGGCCTTCGGCCCGGCCGCCGAGGCCAAGGCCGTCCGCACCCGCATGGCGGCGGCCCTGGGCTCGTTCCGGCCGGACTGACGGCCGGTCCCGCCCGGCCGGTTCCTACTTGAACATGCCCGGCGTGTAGTGGCCCGGGACCATGCGGGTGGTCACCGCGAAGCGGTTCCAGACGTTGATCGTCGCGATCACGGCGATCAGCTGGGCGAGCTCCTTCTCCTCGAAGTGCTTCGCGGCCTTCTCGTACACCTCGTCGGGAACGAAACCGTCGGTCAGGACGGTCACGGCCTCGGTCAGCTCGAGCGCCGCGGCCTCCTTCTCGGTGTAGAAGTGGCGCGACTCCTCCCAGGCGGCGAGCTGGACGATCCGCTCGACGCTCTCGCCCGCGGCGAGCGCGTCCTTCGCGTGCATGTCCAGGCAGAAGGCGCAGTGGTTGATCTGCGAGGCGCGGATCTTGACGAGCTCGACCAGGACCGGGTCCAGGCCCTTCTTCGAGGCGGTCTCCAGGCCCACGATGGCCTTGTAGACGTCGGGCACGTGCTGGGCCCAGCCCATGCGCGGGGTGTGCTCGGGCGCGTGTGCGGCGGTGTGTTCGTGCGTGGTGGTCATGTCCCCACCGTAGGCAGCAGGCGGCCCGCCGATATGGTCCATATCCATGACGGAATCATGGGCCACTTTCGGTGCCGACCTGCATCTGGACCTCTCCGCCGGGCGAGGTCTGCGGGCCGGTCTCGTCGACGCGCTGCGCGAGGCCGCGCGCAGCGGGCGGCTGGCGCCCGGGACCCGGCTGCCGTCGTCGCGGTCGTTCGCCGCCGACCTCGGGATCGCGCGGAACACGGTCGCGGAGGCGTACGCCGAGCTCGTCGCCGAGGGCTGGCTGACGGCCCGGCAGGGCTCGGGCACGCGGGTCGCGGAACGGGCCCGCCCGCGGCGGCCCGCGGGCGCCGCCCGGGTCCGGCGTCCCGAGCGGCGGCGGCCCTCGTACAGCCTGCTGCCCGGCACCCCGGACCCGGGCGGCTTCCCGCGCGCCGCCTGGCTGACGGCGGCCCGGCGTGCCCTGACGGACGCGCCGAACGATGCCTTCGGGTACGCGGCGGACGCGCGCGGCCGGGTGGAGCTGCGGGAGGCGCTCGCGGGGTACCTGGCCAGGGCGCGCGGGGTGTACGCGGACCCGGAGCGGATCGTGCTGTGCGCGGGGTTCGTGCATGCGCTGACGCTGCTGGCGGGGGTGCTGCGGGCGCGGCGGGTACGGGAGGTGGCGGTCGAGGGGTACAGCCTCGACCTGCACCGGGACCTGCTGACGGGGGCGGGGCTGCGGACCGGGCCGCTGCCGGTGGACGCCTCGGGGGCGCGGACGCCGGACCTGTCCGCGGAGGCGGGGGCGGTGCTGCTGACCCCCGCCCACCAGTTCCCCACCGGGGCGGCGCTGACCCCGGCCCGGCGGGCGGCCGCGGTCGACTGGGCCCGGACCACGGGCGGGCTGATCCTGGAGGACGACTACGACGGGGAGTTCCGCTACGACCGCCAGTCGGTGGGGGCGTTGCAGGGACTGGACCCGGACCGGGTGGTGTACCTCGGCACGGCGAGCAAGTCGCTCGCGCCGGGGCTGCGGATGGGGTGGATGGTGGTGCCGCCGGGGCTGCTGGACGAGGTCGTCGCGGCGAAGGGGCCGATCGACTGGACGTCGAGTGCGCTGGACCAGCTGACGCTCGCGGAGTTCATCCGGTCCGGGGCGTACGACCGGCATGTGCGCGGCATGCGGCTGCGGTACCGCAGGCGCCGGGACGAGCTGGTCGCGGCCGTTTCCGGCCGGGTGGCGGTGTCGGGCATCGCTGCGGGCCTGCACGCGGTGCTGGACCTCCCGGCGGGGACGCAGGCCTCGGTGCTGCGGGCGGCGGCCTGGCAGGACCTGGCCCTGGAGACCCTGTCCCGCTACACCCACCCGGAGGCAGGGCTTCCGCCCCGCGAGGCGCTGGTGGTGGGTTACGGGACCCCGTCGACGAGCGCATGGTCCCCGACGCTGGCGGCCCTGCTTTCCGCTCTGCCGTGACGCCGGTGCGTCCGCGCGCCGCCGCTGTCGGGGGCTCCGCCCCCGAACCCTCCCCCTCGCTGCGCCGGGGGGACCCCCAGCGCCTCAAACGCCGGCAGGGCTGGGTTCTGCCGGGGGTTCACCGAAGCGGGTCAGGAGGAGGGCTCCGGCGACCGAGACCGCGAAGCCGAGGACCGCCAGCCAGGTCAGGCCCTCACGGGTGCGGTCGCCGAGCCAGACCACCCCGACCACCGCCGGGCCGATCGTCTCGCCGATCACCATGCCCGCCGTTGCCGTCGTCACCGAGCCCCGCTGCAGCGCCGAGGTGAGCAGCAGGAACGCCGCGCCCCCGCCCAGCAGCAGTGCGTACAGCGCCGGGTTCGTGAGCGACCTGAACGAGATGTCGTCGATGAGGCGGACCGCCACCTCCACCACCCCGAAGCCCGTCCCCGCCGCCAGGCCGAGGACCAGCGCCCGGGAGCGGTCCGGGAGCCCGCCGGCCACGGCCCCCACCAGCAGCACCAGCCCGGCCACCACCAGCAGCCCCAGCTGCAGCGCGAACGAACCCGTCCCCGAGCCCTCCTCGCCCGACGCCAGCCCCAGCATCGCCAGCCCCGCGCACACCACCCCCACCGCGCCCCACTCGGCCCCGCTCAGCCGTACGTGCAGCAGCCACGCCGAGACCACCGCCGTCACCGCGAGGCTCGCCGCCAGCGCCGCCCCCACCGTGTAGATCGGGATGTTCTTCAGCGCCACGATCTGGAGGACGAACCCGGCCGCGTCCAGCCCCAGGCCCAGCACGTACCGCCACTGCCGTGCCGCCCGCAGCAGCAGCGCCGTGTCCACCCCCGACCCGGTGCCCGGCTCCACCGCCCGCGCGGCCATCGCCTGCAGGACCGACGCCGTGCCGAAGCAGACCGCCGCACCGAGCGCGCAAACCATCCCAAGAAGCACGAATTGACTCTAGGTCATGGAGGTGATGAGAGGGTTTCGGCGGCCGGATTCCATCGCTTCGGTGCCCCGTTCTAGTCTGTCCGCCATGGACGACAGCAGTAGAAGCACCACCACCCGACGCCGCATGCGCTCCGGCAGCGTCGCCCTCGGCGGCATGGGCCTGCTCGCCGCCGCCCTCGTGGCCTGCGGCAGCAGCAGCGAGCCCGACAAGCGCTGCGTGGACCGCGCCACCATGGAGAAGCTGAACAGCAAGGAGTGCAAGAGCGGAAGCAGCAGCAGCCGCGGCACGTACTACTACGGCGGCAGCGTCTCCAACAACCGGGTCAGCGGAGGCAGCTTCGACAAGTCGGCCGTCACCCGCGGCGGCATCGGCGGCCACTCCAGCTCCAGCGGCGGCTGACCCCGAGTGCGCCGTCACACCATCGAGCCGCGCCCCGACTGGCAGAAGACCGTCGAGGAGCAGGGGCTCGTCTACCCCCTCACCCGCTACCCCGACGACTCCCTGCGCCCCTACTGGGACGAGAGCGCGTACTACTCCTTCTCGCTGCCCGAGGTCGAGGCGCTGGAGAACGTCGTCGAGGAGCTGCACGCCATGTGCCTGGCCGCGGCCGCGCACATCGTCGAGCACGACCGCTTCGCGGACCTCGGCATCACCGACCCGCGCCTCGCGGAGCGCATCGCCGAGTCCTGGCGCCGGCGCGCCGAACAGCCGTCCCTGTACGGCCGGTTCGACCTGCGCTACGAGGGCGACGGCGGCCCGGCCAAGATGCTGGAGTACAACGCCGACACCCCCACCTCCCTCGTGGAGGCGGCCAGTCCGCAGTGGTTCTGGATGGAGGAGCGCTTCCCCGGCGCCGACCAGTGGAACTCCCTCCACGAGCGGCTCGTCGAGGCCTGGCGCCGGCAGGCGGAGCTGCTGCCGCCCGGCCCGCTGCACTTCGCGCACTCCGAGACCGACGAGCTCGGCGAGGACCTGATGACGGTCGCCTACCTCCAGGAGACCGCCGAGCAGGCGGGCCTGGAGACCGAGGCGCTGTCCGTCGAGCAGATCGGCTGGGACAGCCTGTCGGGCCGGTTCGTGGACCAGAAGCTCGGCTTCATCCGCAGCTGCTTCAAGCTCTACCCGTGGGAATGGCTGGCCACCGACGCGTTCGGCCCGCAGGTCCTCGGTACGTACGACCACGGCGGCGGCTCCGGGACCACCACCTGGATCGAGCCGCTGTGGAAGATGCTGCTGTCCAACAAGGCGCTGCTGGCGATCCTGTGGGAGCTCTTCCCGGAGCACCCGAACCTGCTGCCCGCCTACCTCGACGGCCCGCGCGAGCTCGCGCAGACCACCGGGTACGCGGCGAAGCCCCTGCTGGGCCGCGAGGGCGCCGGTGTCACCCTGCACCCGGCCGGCGGCGAGCCGTTCGTACCGGACGAGGACGAGACGTACGTCTTCCAGGGCCTGGCCCCGCTGCCCGACTTCGACGGCAACCGCGTGGTGCTCGGCGCGTGGGTCGTCGAGGAGGAGGCGGCGGGCCTCGGCATCCGCGAGTCGGCGGGCCCGGTCACCGACGAGTACGCCCGCTTCCTGCCGCACGTCATCCTGTAGCCGCGTCCGGTGGCCGCCGGCCCGGCCCGGCCCGTCTGCCCGCGGGCGCGGCCGGGACCCGCTCGGCCGCCGGCCGCGCCCGCGGCGGAGCCGGGGTCAGCCGGCCGCGAGCACGGACCGCAGCTGGTCCAGACCCCAGTCCAGGTCCTCCTTGCTGATCACCAGCGGCGGCGCGATCCGGATCGTCGACCCGTGCGTGTCCTTGACCAGCACGCCCAGCTCCATCAGCCTCTCGGAGATCTCCCGGCCCGTGCCGTGCCCCGGGTCGATGTCGACGCCGGCCCACAGCCCCCGCCCGCGGACGGCGGTCACCGCACCCCCGCCGACCAGCAGGTTCAGTTCCCGGTGCAGGTGGTCGCCGAGCTCGGTGGCACGCTGCTGGTACTCGCCGGTGCGCAGCATCGCGATCACCTCCAGGGCGACCGCACAGGCCAGCGGGTTGCCGCCGAAGGTGGAGCCGTGCTCGCCGGGCCGGAACACCCCGAGCACGTCCCGGTCGGCGACGACGGCCGAGACCGGGACCACGCCGCCGCCCAGTGCCTTGCCGAGGACGTACACGTCCGGCACGACCTCCTCGTGCTCGCACGCGAACGTCTTCCCGGTCCGGCCCAGCCCCGACTGGATCTCGTCCGCCATGAACAGCACGTTCCGCTCGCGCGTGAGCTCCCGTACGCCCCGCAGGTACCCGGCGGGCGGCACCAGCACCCCCGCCTCGCCCTGGATCGGCTCCAGCAGCACCGCCACGGTGTTCGCCGTGACGGCCGCGGCCAGCGCGGTGAGGTCCCCGTACGGCACGATCTCGAACCCCGGCGTGTAGGGCCCGTAGTGGTCGCGGGCCTCGTGGTCCGTCGAGAAGCTCACGATCGTCGTCGTCCGGCCGTGGAAGTTGCCGGACGCGACCACGATCTTGGCCTGCCCGTCCGGGACGCCCTTGACCTCGTAGCCCCACTTGCGCGCCGTCTTGACCGCCGTCTCCACGGCCTCCGCACCCGTGTTCATCGGCAGCACCATCTCCTTGCCGCAGAGCGCGGCGAGCTCGGTGCAGAAGTCGGCGAACCGGTCGTGGTGGAAGGCCCGTGAGGTGAGGGTGACCCGCTCCAGCTGGGCCTTGGCGGCGTCGAGCAGACGCCGGTTGCCGTGGCCGAAGTTGAGCGCCGAGTAGCCCGCGAGCATGTCCAGGTAGCGGCGGCCCTCCACGTCGGTCATCCACGCGCCTTCCGCGGACGCCACGACGACGGGCAGCGGGTGGTAGTTGTGCGCACTGTGGGCCTCGGCGGAACGCATGGCATCAGCAGTTGTCGACACGGGGTCTCCGATCGTCGGTCAGGCGGGCCGGGTGACAGGGGTGACGAGGGTGGTGCCACCGGCGTCACATCACCTTGTATACGGCTATACGTCGCTCGTATACCGGACGGGGAAACCTTTCCTGTGGACCGCCCGCTAAGGTGGGCGGCACGCACGGCGACTGGCGTACGGAGAACCAACTCCGGGGGAGTCGTGCGCGCACGACCGCATTCAGGGCCGCTCGCCTGGGCCTCGCGGGGACGAGATCTGACATCGACCCCGGAGGAGCCGCCATGAGCGCGAGCCGCCACCCCGCCCTTCTCGCCACGGACCCCGAGCTGGCGTCCTACGTCACCGCCGAGGAATCCCTGCAGGCGCAGACCCTGCGTCTGATACCCAGTGAGAACTACGTGTCCGCCGCCGTGCTCGAGGCCTCCGGCACGGTGCTGCAGAACAAGTACAGCGAGGGCTACCCGGGCCGCCGCTACTACGAGGGCCAGCAGAACATCGACCGCGTCGAGGCGCTGGCCGTCGAGCGGGCCAAGGGCCTGTTCGGGGTGGACCACGCGAACGTCCAGCCGTACTCCGGCTCGCCGGCGAACCTCGCGGTGTACCTGGCCTTCGCGAAGCCCGGCGACACGGTGATGGGCATGGCCCTGCCGATGGGCGGGCACCTGACGCACGGCTGGGGGGTCTCGGCGACGGGGTCGTGGTTCCGGGGCGTGCAGTACGGGGTGTCCGCCGAGACGGGCCTGATCGACTACGACGCGGTGCGCGAGCTGGCCCTGACGGAGCGCCCGAAGATCATCTTCTGTGGTGGTACGGCGCTCCCGCGCACGATCGACTTCGCGGCGTTCGCCTCGATCGCGCAGGAGGCGGGCTCGATCCTGGTCGCGGACGTGGCGCACATCGCGGGCCTGATCGCGGGCGGGGCGCACCCGTCGCCCGTCGGGCACGTGGACGTGGTCTCCACCACCACGCACAAGACGCTGCGCGGCCCGCGGGGCGCGATGCTGATGTGCCGGGAGGAGCACGCGAAGGCCATCGACAAGGCGGTGTTCCCGGGCCTGCAGGGCGGTCCGCACAACCAGACGACGGCGGGCATCGCGGTGGCGCTGCACGAGGCGGCGCAGCCGTCGTTCGTGACGTACGCGCATGCGGTGGTGGCGAACGCGAAGGCGCTGGCGGCGGCCCTGCTCTCCCGGGGCTTCGACCTGGTCTCGGGCGGCACGGACAACCACCTGATCCTGATGGACCTGACCTCGCGGGGGGTCCCGGGCAAGGTGGCGGCCAAGGCGCTCGACCGGGCGGGGATCGTCGTGAACTACAACACGGTCCCGTTCGACCCGCGCAAGCCGTTCGACCCGTCGGGCATCCGTATCGGCACTCCGTCGCTGACCTCGCGGGGCCTGGCTGTGGAGCACATGCCGGTGGTGGCGGACTGGATCTCCCGGGCGGTGGACGCCGCGTCCAAGTCGGACGAGCCGGCCCTGTCCGCGATCCGCGCCGAGGTGGCGGACCTCCTCTCGGCCTACCCGGCACCTGGCCTCCCCCTGTCCTGACCCCGGACGAGGCGCGGACCTGCCCCCGGACTCCGTCCGGGGGCAGGTCCGGGGCGGAGCCCGGGAATCGGTCAGGCGCGGCCCGTCACGGCTCCGGCACCTGAGAGAATGGAGCCATGGCTTCTGATCGTCCTCGCGCGCTCTCCGGTATCCAGCCCACCTCCGGTTCGTTCCACCTCGGGAACTACCTCGGAGCCATCCGCCAGTACGTCGCCCTGCAGGAGACGCACGACGCCTTCTACATGGTGGTCGACCTGCACGCGATCACCATGCCGCAGGATCCGAAGGATCTCCGCGCGAACACCCGGCTCTCCGCCGCGCAGCTCCTCGCCGCCGGTCTCGACCCCGAGCGCTGCACGCTCTTCATCCAGAGCCACGTCCCGGAACACGCGCAGCTCGGCTGGGTCATGAACTGCATCACCGGCTTCGGCGAGGCCAGCCGGATGACCCAGTTCAAGGACAAGTCCGCCAAGGGCGGCGTCAACAACGCCACCGTCGGCCTGTTCACGTACCCGATCCTCCAGGTCGCCGACATCCTGCTCTACCAGGCGAACGCCGTCCCCGTCGGCGAGGACCAGCGCCAGCACATCGAGCTGACCCGCGACCTGGCCGAGCGCTTCAACCAGCGCTACGGCCAGACCTTCACCCTCCCCGCCGCGCACATCGTCAAGGAGGTCGCGAAGATCTACGACCTCCAGGACCCGTCGATCAAGATGTCGAAGTCCGCGTCGTCCCCCAAGGGCCTGATCAACCTCCTCGACGAGCCCAAGGTCACCGAGAAGAAGATCAAGAGCGCGGTCACCGACACCGAGGCCGAGGTCCGCTTCGACGCCGAGCACAAGCCCGGCGTCAGCAACCTGCTCACGATCTACTCCACCCTCACGGGGGAGTCGGTCCCCGCCCTCGAGGCCAAGTACGAGGGCAAGGGCTACGGCGCGCTGAAGACGGACCTGGCCGGTGTGATGGTCGATTTCGTCACACCGTTCAAGCAGCGCACCCAGGAATACCTGGACGACCCGGAGACGCTGGACTCCATCCTCGCCAAGGGCGCGGAGAAGGCCCGCGCGGTCGCCGCCGAGACCCTGGCGCAGGCCTACGACCGCCTCGGACTGGTCCCCGCCAAGCACTGACCCGGGGCTGACAAATCGGTCAGCGAAAGAGGCTCTGGCAATCCGGGGGGTGCTGGCCCCACACTGGGTCGGCAGGACCCGTACGCAACCTGTACGCACCAGACGACGGAGGAGACATACGTGGGGACCGTAACGCTCGGCGTTTCGATCGCGGTCCCGGAGCCGTACGGCAGCCAGCTCCAGGAGCTGCGCGCCGGCTTCGGGGACGTTGCCGCGCACGGCATCCCCACGCATGTCACCCTCCTGCCGCCCACCGAGGTGGAGGCGGACCGGCTGCCGGAGATCAGGGCCCACCTGACCGAGGTCGCGGCCGCATTCGGCCCCTTCGCGATGCGGCTGGCCAGCACCGGCACGTTCCGCCCGCTCTCGCCGGTCGTCTTCGTCCGGGTCGTCGAGGGCGGTACGGGCTGCACCCGGCTCCAGGGCCTGGTCCGCGCCCCGGACGGGCCGCTCGACCGGGAGCTGGCGTTCCCGTACCACCCGCACGTCACGGTCGCCCACGGGATCTCCGAGGAGGCGATGGACCTGGCGTTCACGACCCTCGCCGAGTACGCGGCGCAGTGGACCTGCACGGGGTTCGCGCTCTACGAGCAGGGCTCGGACGGGGTCTGGCGCAAGCTGCGCGAGTACCCCTTCGGCAGCGGCCCGGTCACCGGCGTCCCGGCGCAGCTCGGGTCACCGGTCGACGAGGCCGCGGGGGCGGCCGGTGCGGCCGAGACCGCCGTACGGCGCTCCTGACGGCGCGGCCTGAGCGTCTGGCGGGCGTGGAACCGGAGCGTGCGCAGGACCAGGGTGTGGAACGGACGGTCGTCCATCGGACGCGCTTCGCGAAAAGTCACAATCGACGACCGTAGTGCCCAAAAGCGGCAATCCCGGCTATTTCCGTCGGCTCCTTTACGGTGACCTCATGGACTGGCTCACGAAACTCCCGGTGATCGGGCCACTCGCGGTCCGGCTGATGCGGACGCACGCGTGGTGTGCCTACGAACGCCTCGACCGGGTCCACTGGAGTCGGCTCGCCGCCGCGATCACCTTCATCAGCTTCCTCGCGCTCTTCCCGCTGATCACCGTGGCCGCGGTCATCGGCGCGGCGCTGCTCAGCCAGGAGCAGCTGGACCGCCTCCAGAAGAACCTCGCCGAGCAGGTCCCCGGCATCTCCGGGCAGCTCGACATCAACGGCCTCGTCGCCAACGCGGGCACGGTCGGGCTCGTCGCCTCCGCCCTGCTGCTCGTCACCGGCGTCGGCTTTGTCGGCTCGATGCGGGACTGCCTGCGCGCGGTGTGGGACAAGGACGACGAGGACCTGGGCAACCCCGTCGTCCGCAAGGGCAAGGACGCGCTCGTGCTCGTCGGCCTCGGCGCCGTGGGCCTGTGCTCGGCCGCGGCCTCGATCCTCGGCTCCAGCGCGGTCGGCAAATTCGGCAGCTGGCTGGGCGTGCCGCAGCACGGCGCGGGCGGCGCGCTCCTGCGGGCCGGCGCCTTCCTCGTCGGCGTCGTGGCGGCCTTCCTGCTCCTGCTCTACGTGCTCACCCTGCTGCCGGGCGTCGAACCGCCGCGCCGCCACCTCATCCAGGCGGCCCTCCTCGGCGCGGCCGGCTTCGAATTGCTGAAACTGCTGCTCAGCGGCTATATGCGCGGGGTCGCCGCGAAGAGCATGTACGGGGCCTTCGGCGTGCCGGTCGCCCTGCTGATCTGGATCAACCTGATGGCGAAGCTGCTGCTGTACTGCTCGGCCTGGACGGCCACCCGGGCCGCCGCGGCCGGCGACGGCGCGGCGGACCCCGAGGAGCCCGCGAACCACGACCCAGGAGGCTAGGACGCCTGGTCCCCGCCGCCGCTGCGGCGGCCGCGCGGGCTGCGCGGCCAGCGGCGGTTGACGGCGTACGCCCCGCCCGCGATCACGGCCAGCGCCCCGCCCGCGACGCCGAGCGCGGTGCCGACACCGCCGCCCGCGCCCTCGCCGGCCGCCGAGTGGCTGTTCTCGTGCGACTGGGCGGGGGAGCCGAGCGAGGAGGTGTCCGCGCTCTTCGGCGGGACCAGCTCGCCCACCGGCTTGACCTTCCCGATCGCCGCGAAGCCCCAGTCGAAGAGGCCGGCGGTCTCCTCGTAGACGGAGTTCAGGCCGCCCGCGCTCGGGTTCATCACCGTGACCAGCAGCTTCTTGTTGCCCTGCTGCGCCGCGCCGGTGAAGGTGGAGCCGGCCATGGTCGTGTTGCCGTTCTTCACCCCGGCGATGCCCTTGTACGGGGAGAGGCCGCTCGCACCCGTCATCAGCCGGTTGGTGTTCTGGATCTCGAAGTACTCACGAGGCTTCCCGGGCCCCTGCAGGCCGGGGAACTTCGCCTCCGCAGTCCCGCAGTACTCGCGGAAGTCCTGCTTCTGCAGGCCGGAGCGGGCGATGAGGGTGAGGTCGTACGCGCTCGACACCTGCTCCGGGGCGTCGTACCCGTCCGGGGACACGACGTGGGTGTCGAGGGCCTGCAGCTCCTCGGCGTGCGCCTGCATGTCCTTGACGGTCTTGTCGATGCCGCCGTTCATGGCGGCGAGCACGTGCACGGCGTCGTTCCCGGACCGCAGGAACACCCCGAGCCACAGGTCGTGCACGGAGTACTCGTGGTCCTCCTTGACCCCGACCAGGCTGGAGCCCGCGCCGACGCCCTCCATGTCCTGGTCGGTGACCTTGTGGACCCGGTCCTTCGGGAGGGTGGGCAGCACGGTGTCCGCGAAGAGCATCTTCAGGGTGGAGGCCGGGGGCAGCCGCCAGTGCGCGTTGTTGGCGGCCAGCACCTCGCCGGTCTCGGCGTCGGCCACGATCCACGAACGCCCCGTCAGGTTCGTCGGCAGGGCGGGGGCGCCGGCCAGCGGATTCACCTGGACCCCCGGCTTGCCGAGCAGGGCTCCGCCGACGGTGGACATCGACGCCGGCGGCCCGGCCGCGGCCGGGGCCTTGGGCGGCTGCCCCTTCCCGTCCGGCAGCGGGGTGGGCGCGGCGTGCGCGGGCACCACGAGCATCGCGGGGACCAGCAGCCCGGCGGAAAGGACCGTCAGCGCGGTCTTCTTGGCAGACACGCAGGTGAAAGTACATCCCGATCGGCTGTCTGCAGCCCGGGACCGGCCAACTTGTCCGAACCACCGCCGGTACAGCCCACCCCGGCGCGTCCGTCCTGGGGACCGAACCGATACTGGGGGCATGAAACTCAGCCGTGCCGTCTCCTGGTTCCTGCTCGCCTTCGGAGTGTGGAGCTGGTTCATCTGGGCAACTTTCGTCCGGAACCTGTGGAAGGACGCCAGCGGTCTGGCATTCGACGCGGCGGGCGAGCCGACGGCCTACTTCTGGGTACACCTTCTCCTGGCCATCGCCTCCTTTCTCCTGGGGACGGCCGTTGGTGTGATCGGGTTGCGCGGCGTCCTCGCGCTGCGGCGGGAATCACGCCGGGGTCCGGACGCGGGTCCGGACGCGTGAAGACCGCGCTGTTCGCGGTGATCGCGGCGCTGGTCCTGGCCCTGCTGGTGCTGGTCCACCGCTGGCTGTGGATCCGTCTGGTCCGCGATACGACGGGCCCGCGCGGCACGGCCCGCCGGATCGGCACCACCCTCGCGTTCACCCTGCCGCTCCTCTCGCTGGCCGCCCTCACCACGGGCCGCGCCGGCGCACCTTTCTGGCTCCAACAGTCCGTGGCCTGGCCGGGTTACATGTGGCTCGCGGTCCTCCTGTACCTGACGCTGGCGATGCTGGTCGCCGAACCCGTCCGGGTCCTCATCCTCCGCCGGGCGAACCCCGCCGCCGGGGACGTCCAGCCCGTCCGTCCGGCCCGGCCCCGCCGGCGTTTGAGGCGCGGGGCCTGGGGCGGAGCCCCTGGGGGCACCCCCGGCGGCAGCTGGGGGAGGAACGGCGGAAGGGCGGGTGGGGGAGAAGCCCCGCAGGGCCCTGCGACCGCCCTCGACGACCCGCCCCCGCCCGGGGAGAGGCAGAGCCCGGCGGCCCAGGACCCCGCAGGGGCGACCCGGCGCCAGTTCGTGGCCCGAGCGGTCGGCGGCGCAGCCGCCCTCGCGGCAACAGGGACCGTAGCCACCGGCACGTACGGAGTCCTCCGCGGCCCGCGCGTCAAGCGCGTCCAGGTCCCCCTCGCCAAACTCCCCCGCGCCGCGCACGGCTTCCGGATCGCCGTCGTCAGCGACATCCACCTCGGCCCGGTCCTCGGCCGGGCCCACACCACCCGCATCGTCGAGACGGTCAACCGCACGCAGCCCGACCTCATCGCCGTCGTCGGCGACCTCGTGGACGGCAACGTCCACGACCTCGGCAGCGCCGCCGAGCCGCTGCGCCTGCTCCGCGCGCGGTACGGCTCGTACTTCGTCACCGGCAACCACGAGTACTTCTCGGGCGCCCAGCAGTGGATCGACCACGTCCGCGAGCTCGGCCTCACGCCCCTGGAGAACGCCCGCCGGGCGCTGCCGCACTTCGACCTCGCGGGGGTCAACGACGTGCAGGGGGAGACCGAGGGGCACGGCCCGGACTTCGTCGCCGCCCTCGGCGACCGCGACCGGGCCCGCGCCGCCGTGCTCATGGCCCACCAGCCCGTGGTCATCCACGACGCCGTCCGTCACGGCGTCGACCTCCAGCTCTCCGGGCACACCCACGGCGGCCAGCTCTGGCCGGGCAACTACCTCGCCGAGCTCGCCAACCCCACCGTCGCCGGCCTCGAGCGCTACGGCGACACGCAGCTCTACGTCTCCCGTGGCGCCGGCGCCTGGGGACCCCCGGTCCGGGTCGGCGCACCGTCCGACATCACGGTCGTCGAACTCGCCTCGTACCAGGCCTGACCGGCCGCAACCGGTAACGATCCGCCGCGAACCGGCCTTCCCGGGGCCCGATTTCCATGGGCCGGCTTCCAGAAGGCCTACGCGACCGGTGCGTTCGACGCCTACGCCGGCCCGGGGTCCGGGTCGGAGGCCCGCTTCTTCTTCGACACCACCGTCTGCGCCATGCCCGGCAGGAAGTCCGCGAACAGCTCGTGGACCTCGCGAACCAGTGGCCGCAGCACCCGGAACCGGGCCAGGACGATGCCCCGCGTCGTCAGCTGCGCGCCGCGCTCCGCGAGCCGCCGCGTCTTCTCGCTGTTCGGGGACCGGTCGAAGACCCAGTACAGGACGAGCCCCATCTGCGAGAGCCACATCAGCTCCGGCAGTACGTCGGCCAGCTCGTCCGGGACCTTCGTCTTCGCGCCCGCCAGCACCTCGCGGTGCATGTCGATCGCCGCCTTGCGCGCAGGTTCCGATTCGGGGGAGAAGGGGCTGAGCGGGCTCTCCGGGTCCGCCGCGTTCTTGAAGAACTGCGAGGCGAACTCGTGGTACGGCGCCGCGATGTCCAGCCAGCTCGTCAGCACGCCCGCGAGCCGCTTCTGCAGATCGGTCTCGCTGTCCAGGATGGGCCGGACCGCCGCCTGGTGCGCGGCGCCGATCCGGTCGTAGAACCCCTGGACGAGGTGTTCCTTCGACGCGAAGTAGTAGTAGGCGTTGCCGACCGAGACCCCTGCCTCCTTGGCGATGGCCCGCATGGTCGTCTTGTCGAAGCCGCGCTCCTGGAAGAGACGGAGCGCGGTTTCGAGGATGAGCGTGCGGGTCTGCTCGCTCTTGGGAGCCTTCTGATCAGTCACGGTGTACGAGCCTATCCGGGTACGGCGCAGTGGTCGTCACAGGCCGGTGCCTCCGGCTCCACTTCACCCTCCGGCCCGGGCCCGGTGCGTACGGCCTGCCGCCATGCCGAGGCCGTGTACATGGCCGCCCGGGCGAAGGGCCGGCCCGCCGGGGTGGCGAGCCAGTTCGCCTTCGGCCGGTGCTCCACCAGCGCCCACAGGCACACGATGAACGCGTCGGTCCCGGTCCACACCTGCCCCGAGTCCCCGATGACGGTGATCTCGCGGAGCGTCGCCGCATGGTCGAGCTGCGGGTAGCGCCGCTGCGCCTCGTAGGACCCGGCCGGGATCAGCCGGAGCGGTACCAGCCAGCGCTGCCCGAGGAGCCAGTGCCGGATGTGGACGCAGAGCGGGCAGTCGGCGTCGTACAGCACGGTCAGGTGCTGCGTGGCCGTCGTTGCCGTGGCCATCGGTCAGGCCCCGGCCGGAGCGGTCCACCCCTGCGGGGCGACCGGCGGGGTCTGCTGACGCTCCATGATCCCGCGGCGGCGCATCTTGTTCAGCACCCAGACGTTGCCGAGGTGCATGACGCCGAGGACGAGCAGGACGACACCGATCTTGACCGACAGGGCCTCGAAGAGCTGGCGGGCCGTGTCGATGCCGACGTCCGAGCGCAGGTAGAGCGTCACGAAGCCGATGTTCACGAGGTAGAAGCCGACCACCAGGAGGTGGTTCACGGCGTCCGCGAGCTTCTCGTTCCCGTGCAGGACGTCGGCGATGAAGATGCGCCCGTTGCGGCTGAGCGTGCGGGCCACCCAGACGGTCAGCGCGATGCTGATGAGCAGGTAGATGACGTATGCGACGACGGTGAGGTCCATGCCCTCGCCCCCCTTGAACGTGTTCAACTTGTTGGCAGGACTGACTGTAGACCTCTTTTTGAACAGGTTCAAGCTTTCTGGGAAGAGTTACTTCGAGACCTGCGCGACCTCCCCGGCCGGGAACGGCGTCCGCTTGCTCTCGCCCACCAGCCGCCGGTGGAAACCCGCCATCACGAGCCCCGTCGCCGCGTGCCGGTCGAGCAGCGCGGCCGCCTCCGCCGGCACCCCGCCGCGCCCGCGCCCGGCGATCCACCCCCGTAGGAACGCCTCGTGCTCCAGGTCGTCCCGCTCGTCGGCGCCGGGCAGGTGGTACCGCAGGAGATGGCTCGCCGTGTACGCCCGGTCGTAGCCCAGGTGCTCCGACAGGAACCGGGCCTCGTCGGGCTCCAGCTCGAAGCGGGTGCTGAGCGCGAGCCCGAAGTCCGCGAAGTGGACCAGCTCGCCGTCCGTCAGAACGTTGTGGAAGTGGGCGTCGAAGTGGACCAGCCCGCGGGAGGCCATGAACTCCGCCCCGCGCCGCAGGGCCTCGTCCGCCCAGCCGTACGCGGGGTGCCCGGCCAGCCAGGTGCCGAGCCGGTGCGGCACGTGCTCCAGGAAGAGCACCAGGCTGTACGAGGCCCGCCCGATGGCCTCCAGCCGGCGGCGCACGGCCTGCGAACCCTCCCACCGGGCGACGGCCGCCTCGACGCCCTCGTCCCCGGGAGGGGAGTCGGGCAGCACCCGCCAGTGGTACATCAGCGGAAACCCCTCGTACGCGCCCTCGATCACCCACCCGGTGGTCATCGTGTGCACGGCCAGCTCCCGCCACGCCCCGAACCCGGCCGAGCCGACCCCGTACTGGTAGTGAAGCGGCAGCCCGAACAGGTTCGCGGTGGACCGCACGTTGCCCGGCAGCAGCTCGATGTCCGTCAGCGGGACCCTCTTGACGAAGACCCGCGTCCCGTCGACGTCCAACTCGGCTGTCCGGCCGCCGATACCGGATCCCAGGGGAGCGGCGGCGGCCGCCAGCGCCCGCAGCCGGTGGTCGCTCAGCAGGGACAGGCGGGCGGAGACGGCGGAGTACGCCGTGAGTCGCTCTCGGTACATCCGGGCGACGCTACCGGCGGGACCGTCACGCCCCGGTCCCCTTTTCCGGCAGATCCGGGGCCTCAGGGGAGCGCGGGTGGATCAGCAGGGCGGCCGGAGGCCGTTGCGGTCGGTGTGGGGGCGGTCCGCCGAGACGATCGCGGCCTCGGGGCGGGGCACGGGGGTGCCGTCGGGGAGGAGGAGGGGGGCGGGTTCCAGGACGATGCCGACGTCGGCGCCGCGGCGGGTGGTGTTGGCGGCGGTGACGCGGTTCAGAGGGGCGGGGGTCAGGGTCTGCGTCTCGCGGACGTACGCGACGAAGCTCTCGAAGTCGCGCTGGTGGCGGTACGGCGCCTGGAAGCCGGTGAGTGCGCCGTAGCCGTCGTTCGCCAGGAACGTGTACGAGGGGGACGCGAGGCGGTAGGTGCCGGTGAGGCTGAGCGCGGCGCCGTCGATGAACACGTCCGCCGGGTTCACGCGGTCGCCGGCCCTGCCCAGGGCGTTGAAGGTGTAGCGGACGTTCCCGGAGACGGCCAAGGGTGCGAACAGCAGCTCCCCGCTCGCTGCGATCGTCCACTGCTGCTCGAGGGCGTCGTGGATCTGCTGCCCGGTCACCGTCGCGCTGACGATCGGGTCGCCGAAGCCGACGGCCTTCCAGGCCCGGCCGAACGTGACGGCGCCACCCGAGGCCGTGTCGCGGACCAGGTCGCCCGCGATGACGGCCTGGCCGACCCGTGGTGCCGCCGCCACCAGGGCGAGCTGGGCCGGGACGTTGGGATGGACGTTGGCGTCGTTCTCCGGGTCGGTCGGCCTGCGGCCCGCCCACAGCGCCCAGTCGGCGACCAGGTCGCCCATGGTGCTCTCGCCCGCGGTGTTCCGCGTGCGCACGAACGATCCGGTCTGCTTGCCGATGCGGGTGGTGTCGCGCGCCGCGGCCTGGCCGGCCCAGTAGTCGACGACCTCCTTGAGGGCCGGATCGGGGGTGACGTCACGGGTGTTGGGGTGGTTCGTCGAGACGGTCAGCTCGCGGATCACCTTGCCGGTGGCCGGGTCGAGGCGGAGGTTGATCTCGTTGATGAGCTGGCCGTAGCAGCCGGCCTCGACGAAGGGGCGGGGGACGCCGTCCGGGTCCGGGACCATCATGTTGAACCGGGTGTGCCAGTGGCCGGTGACGATGGCGTCGATGTCGGGGGAGACGCGCAGCGCCAGGTCGAGGGCCGGGCCGGACGGGTCGGTGCCGCTGTTGAAGTCGCCGCCCGCGACCGCCCCGTCATGCATGCTCAGCACGATCGCGTTGACACCCTGGGCCTTGAGCAGCGCCGCGTACCGGTCGGCGGTGGCCACCTCGTCGAGGGTGGCGAGGCCGGGCTGGTAGGAGCCGGGGAACAGCTCGGTGCCGAGGGCGGTGAGGTGGATGAAGCCGATCTGCAGCTCCTGGCCGGCGGCGGTACGGACCTTCTCGATGCTGTACGCGGGCAGGACGGTGCGCTGGTCGGCCTCCCAGACGACGTTGGCGCTGTAGTAGCGGAAGCCGGAGCCGTGGAAGCGGGCGCCGGAGGAGTCGGTGAAGGTGGCATCGCGGCCCTCGACGGGGAAGGGGACGCCCTGCTCCATGTGCCGTTGGAGGAAGGCCGGGGACTTGTCGAACTCGTGGTTCCCGGCGGTCGCGAAGTCGAGGCCCATGCGG
Organism: Streptomyces sp. NPDC032745; assembly: GCF_055579465.1. Classification (NCBI taxonomy): domain Bacteria; kingdom Bacillati; phylum Actinomycetota; class Actinomycetes; order Kitasatosporales; family Streptomycetaceae; genus Streptomyces; species Streptomyces sp. NPDC032745. The sequence goes on from NZ_JBVING010000001.1 coordinate 24,487, forward strand.
CCCAGGGCCTCGACGGTCGGCTCGTCGGCGAAGGCGGCGGCGTCGAACTCCCAGCCGGAGAAGGCGTCTCCGGGGGTGAAGAAGAGCGAGTTCAGCCGGCCGTCGCGGAGGCGGGCGAGGTGGGCACCCATGTAGGCGACGCCGCCGACGGTGTAGGTACGGCCCCCGTTCCCGCTGATGGTGGCGTTGCTGCCGGGGGCGGCCTGGAGGTAGCCGTGCAGGTCGGTGATGTTGAGGAGCTGGACGTCGACGTACTCGACGGCGGAGGCGGCGTCGCGCGCGTGGTCGCTGGCGTGCGCGGGGATGCCGGTGGCGAAGGTGGCTGCGGCGGTGCCCATGGCGGTGAGGAACGTCCGCCGCCCGAGGTGGTGGGAACTGTGGTCCGGATACGTGCTCTTGGAGTGCGAGTGCCTCGTCACGGGGGGTATGGTCCCGCCGGGCGGGGCCGGTGTCGATGCGCCGGGCCGTGCGCCTGCGGCGGTGCCCGGATGGCGGGACGGCGGGGCCGGTGGCAGCCTGGAGGGGCGGGGGCGCGAAAGGGGAGGTGGACCTCCTTGAACAGGCACGCTTCACTCATCCGAACCGCACGGACCCTGGCCGTGGCCGGAATCCTGTCGGCCGCACTCGTACCGGTCTCGGCGGCGCCGGCGACGGCCGCCACGTGCGACGCCGCGGCCGCCGCCCGGGCCCCGACCAGCAGCAACGACAGCGCCGCGCGGAACGCGGTGATCTGCCTCATCAACGCCCAGCGCACGCAGCGGGGGCTGCCGGCCCTCACCGTGAACCAGGCCCTGACGAATGCGGCGCAGCAGCACTCCGCCGCCGCCGTGCAGCTGAAGTGGTGGGGGCCGGGCAGGGATTCGCACACCAACCCGCAGACCGGTTCGACACCGGGGACCCGGATCACGGCCGCGGGCTACTGCCCGAACCCCAGGTCGTGGGGCTACGCCGAGATCACGTACACGGGCTGGGGCGGCTCGGGGACCCCGAACGCCGCGGTCAACTGGTGGGTGAACGTCAGCACGTACGGCCACCGGCAGATCGTCCTCGACCCGTCGATGCGGGAGATCGGCGCCTGGGCCCAGCCGGGCGCGGCGGACCGCGCCGGAGCCGGCGCGAGCCAGGCCGGCACCTACGTCGTGACGTTCGGCCGCTGCCAGCAGTGACCGGTCACCCGGCGCCGGGACCCTGCGGGCGCGCGCCCAGGGCGCGGGCCCAGACGAGGAGGGGCGGCGCGGGTGGGTGCGGGGCTTCGTCCGGCTCCGGCTCGTGGAGTCCGGTCCACGGGAGGACACCCGGAGTCTCATCGGACAGGTAGGCCTCGACGATCGGGACGAGGTCGTCGGTCAGTGCGTACGCGCCGCCGAAGGGGAGCGCGTGCGCGGGCAGGGATGCGGTGGAGCAGCGCAGCTGCCCGGCCTGCTCGTCGTGCCAGACGTAGAAGGTGGCGGGCCCGCGGTGGCCGAGCTCGCGGACCCGGGTGCCGAGGGCGGCGGCGGTGCGCTCGAAGGCGGCGGTCACCTCCGCGGCGGAGAGGGACCGGTCATCGGGCCCGGGGCCCAGCCACCAGGTGTTGGTCTCCCGTTCCGCCGCCCGGTCCGCGGGGTCCAGTACGAGCGGCTCGGTGGCCACTTCGGCGATCCAGGCCGGCATCACCGCAGGAAGTCCAGCAGCAGGGCCGTGGTGTCCTGCGGGCGTTCCAGGGACGGGAGGTGGCCCGCCCAGGGGAGTTCCAGGTGGCGGGCGCCGGGGATGCGGTGCGCGAGGTCGGCGGCGATGTCGCGGAAGTCCTCGACGTCGTGGGCGCCGCCGATCGCGAGGGTCGGAGCGGCGACGGCCGCCAGGTCGATCTCGTGCTCCGGGAGCTCGTGGCCGTCCTCCACGGTCAGCGCCACGTCGAAGATGCGGCGCTGCATGGTCCGTACGAGCGCGCGGGCCTCCTCGTCCGCCGACGGGCCGAGCCAGGTGTCCACCATCAGCTCCACCGCCCCCGCGATGTCCCCCGCCTCGAGCAGCGCGTCCTCCGCGTCGGAGACCTTCTGGAGGGCCGGGCCGCGCTGCTGCGCGGGAACGGCGGAGCAGAGCAGGGCCAGTGCGGACACCCGCTCCGGGTGCAGGGCCGCGATCCCCAGGGCGACGCGGCCGCCGTACGAGGACGCGGCGAAGGCGGCCCGTTCGATGCCGAGGGAGTCCAGCAGGTCCAGTACGTCGTCCGCGTCGCGGTAGGGCGCGACGGCCGGCGGCGAGTCCCCGCAGGTGCGGAAGTCGGCCCGGACGACCCGGTACCCGGCCTCGGCCAGCGGGCCCCACTGCGGCTCCCACATCCGGCGGTCGCAGACGGAGGAGTGCAGGAGGACCAGCGCAGGGCCGTCCGCCGGACCGGCGACGTCATGGGCAAGGAGGGGGTTCGCGGGGTTCGTGGGAGTCATGAGGGCATCCTGTCCGACCCGCGGGCCAACCGCCCCTGGATATCGGGCAGGCGATCCGCTGTCAGAGGGCCCCCTTACGCTCCTGGTCATGGGAATGGTGACCTTCGTCGACGAGACGACAGCGGGCGGCCGGGGGGACGGCTGGGAGTTCGAGGTGGCCGAGGAGCGGCTCGCGCTGCGCGAGCTGATCCGGCGGCGGGTGTTCCAGGAGGTCGCCGAGCGGGGCGCCGCCGCCCTCGTACCGCAGAGAAGCCGGCCCGATGCCCACGAACAGGCCGGGCTCGCGCTCACCGCCTTCGGGCGCAACGGGTTTCTCGTACTCGTCGGGGACCGCCAGGTCACCGATCTCGACGAGGTCGTCGACCTGCCCCTCGGCACGGAGGTCACGTTCCTGAAGCTCGTCGCCCTGGTGGGTGGCTGACATGGCCGGGAACGGGAACCGGAACCGGAACAACGGCTACGCCGACGCCGTCCACCGCGCCCTGGAGGAGGAGAACGCCCCAGAGCTTGCCACCGCGCTGCTGAAGGCCGCCATCCATTACAGCGGCCACTGGGGCAACGGGGAGGCGGCCGAGCTGATCGGCGCCGTCCGCGCCCGGCCGGTGGAGTTCCGGCAGCGGCTCGTGGACCGGCTGGCCGACACCTTCCGCTCCCTCGCGGAGGACTCCCCGGCCCGGGAGAACGCGCTGGCCCTCATCGCCGCCGCCGGACGGCAGCTGCCCGCGGGCGACCCGCTCCCCGCCGAACGGCAGGGCAAATTCGACGAGCTCGGCCGGATGGGACAGGTCCACTACTACGGATGGGCCGCGGAGCTGGTCCTCGCCGAGCTCGACGCGGGCCGCACGATCCCGCCGGCCGCCGTCGCCACCCTGCGCCGCAGCGCCCTCGTCGCGTACGGGTACCGGCCGGTCGTCGAGCTCGCGCCGCGGCTGACGGAGCCCGTCCTCAACGTCGGCGAGGCATGGGCGGACCGGGCGCTGGCGGACGGGAACCACTGGCACGCCCTGCTCGCCCACGCGGTGACCGCGACCGCAGCCAAGCCCACGGGCAAGTGGGAGAAGGCCGGCCGGGCCCTGATCGAGGAGGCCGGGGAGGACGCCGTACGCGAGCAGCTCCTCGGCTGGCTCCGGCTCGTCGGCGCGCCCCGCACCCTCGCCCTGGACGAGGAGCGGTACGGGCCGAACCCGAACGACGTGTGGGACACGTACAACGCCAACGCGCTGCGCGGACTTGCCTGGCTGCTGTCCTTCCTGCCCCCGCACCCGGACATCGCGCGGGCGCTCGGCGCGCTCGTCGAGAGCTCGCTGCGCAAGGTCGCAGGACTCGGCCCGCGGGGCCCCAAGGTGGCCAACGCCGGAGTCACCGCCCTGTCCCGCATCGACAGCGAGGCCGCCCTCGCCGAACTGGCCCGGCTCGCCACCCGCGTGACGTTCAAGGGCACCCTCAAGATGCTGGACTCCGCCCTGGAGGCGCGGGCCACCGCGCTCGGGCTGGGCCGGGAGGAGATCGAGGAGCTCGCCGTGCCTGCGTACGGGCTGACGCGCGTCGGGCGGGCCGAGTACGCACTGGGCGGGACCACCGCCCTCGTGGAGGTCTGCGGCTCCAAGGCGGCGCTCTCCTGGCGCAGCGCCACGGGCAAGGCGGTCAAGGGCGTGCCGGCGGCCGTGCGCCGCGACCACGCCGAAGAGCTCAAGGAGCTCAAGGCGGCCGTGAAGGACATCGACAAGATGCTCGGGGCGCAGGCCGAGCGGCTGGACCGGCAGTTCCTCGCCCGGCGCACCTGGACGTACGGGCAGTGGCGCGAGCGCTACCTCGACCACCCCCTGGTCGGCACCCTCGCCCGCCGCCTGCTGTGGGTGGTGGACGGCACCCCGGTCGGCTTCGCCGACGGGGAGGCGCGCACCCTCACCGACGGACCCGTCACCGAGGGCGCCGAGGTGACCCTCTGGCATCCCATCGACCGCGAGCCGGCCGAGGTCGCGGCCTGGCAGGACTGGCTCGAACGGCACGGCATCACCCAGCCGTTCAAACAGGCCCACCGCGAGGTGTACCCGCTCACCGACGCCGAGCTCCGCACGGGAACGTACTCCAACCGGTTCGCCGCGCACTTCCTGCGCCAGCACCAGTTCCACTCGCTGGCCGCCGTCCGCGGCTGGCGCAACAAGCTGCGCCTCGCCGTGGACGACACCGCGCCGCCCGCCGTGCGCGAGCTGCCGCAGTGGGGGCTGCGGGCCGAGTACTGGATCGAGGGCGACACCGGGGACGACCGCTACGAGGACATCACCGACTCGGGCAGCTTCCTGCGGCTACGCACCGACCAGGTGCGCTTCTACCCGATCGGCGCCCCGCAGAACTCGGCGCACGCCTGCGGCGGCGAGTACACGATGTGGCTCAGGGACGGCGAGGACCCGGTCGAACCGCTGCCGCTGGCCGGGGTCCCCGCCCTCGTACTCAGCGAAGTCCTGCGCGACGTCGACCTGTTCGTCGGCGTGGCCAGCGTCGGCAACGACCCGGCCTGGCAGGACGGCGGCCCCGCGGGCCGCTTCCGGGACTACTGGACCTCGTACGGCTTCGGCGAGCTGAACCAGAGCGCCGAGACCCGCCGGCTCCTGCTGGAGCGGCTGGTCCCGAGGCTGGCCGTCGCCGACCGGTGCCGGATCGAGGGGCGGTTCCTGCACGTGCGGGGCGAGCTGCGCACGTACCGGATCCACCTCGGGTCGGGGAACATCCTCATGGACCCGGGCGACCAGTACCTGTGCATCGTCCCGGCGGGGCGCGCGGCCCCCGGGACGGAGACCGGCTACCTGCCCTTCGAGGGGGACCGGACGCTCGCCCTGATCCTCAGCAAGGCGATGATGCTGGCGGACGACGCCGGCATCACCGACCCGACCATCACCCGTCAGATACTGAGGGAACGGGCGTAGTTGATCTGGTTCATCACCCAGGGGAACGTTCCCGCGTCGACCGCCGGGATCATCGTGGAGTGGTGGCGGCCGCCGCTGGTGACGGTGACCTGGATGTAGCCGGTGGTGGTCTTCTCCTTCATGAGGAGGAAGAGCAGGCCGAGCAGGCAGAACAGGAAGAAGACGATCGCGAGCACGATGGCGTGCGCCGGGATCTTCGTCTCGGTGCGGGAGAAGTCCGAGGCGTTCCACATCGCGCCCTTGAGCGGCATCGCGCCCGAGGGGGTGATGATCTGGTCCCCGGCGATGGTGATGTCGCCGAGGGCCAGGCCGGATCCGCCGGCGCCCTGCGGGGCGGCCTGGTAGGCCGGGGGCTGCGCCGGCGGCATCACGGGAGGCATGGCGGGGGGCTGCGCCTGGGCGGGGATGCCCGCGCCGCCGACGGTCGGCTGGTAGCCCGGCGCGGGCGGAGTGGCCGGATACCCGTACCCGGCGCCGCCCGGGGCCCCCGGATAGGGCTGCGGATAGCCATAACCAGGGCTCCCCGGAGCCCCGTTGTCACTCGCGTACGGATTCGGCTGCTGGTCGCTCATGCGCTCGATCTTTCCACAGCCGCCCCCGCTCCCATACCCTGATCCTCAGGCCCGGGTCAGCTCCTCGCCGATCGTGAGGCCCTTGGCGGGCCCGTCGGGGATGACGACGGAAGTGCCGTATCCGACGCTGGTCTTGGTGGCGTACGTGCCCTTCTCCGGGTCCGGGGCGCTGAACACGGTCACCGTGCCCTCGTCGTCGAAGTCGTCGATGACGAGGTACACGGGAATCCCGGCCTGGGCGTACCAGCGGCGCTTGCGGATGTGGTCCCGGCGGTGGGCCTCCTTGCCGGGGGAGACGATTTCTGCGACCAGGGGGACGCGGGTGGCGTCCACGCCGAGCCCCTCTTCGTCAGGGATCTCGTCCAGGTCTTCCGGGCCCACGAACAGGTCGGGGATGCAGACCTTTCGGCCGCGGATGATGTTGCCGTCCTGGTAGACGTCGAGGCCGCTGTCTGTGAGCCGGCCTTCCAGAGCCCTGCGCAAGCGGTGGACGAGCACGGTGTGGCGGCGGCGGCCGGTGGGAGACACCTCGATGGACCCTTCGATGATCTCGGCCCGGTAGCCCTCCGGAAGGTCCATCGCCTTCCAGGCCTGCCAGAGGACCTCATCGAGTCCCGGGTCGCACGGGGTCTCATGAGCGAGAGCGGACATGGAAAGCACCTCCTTCTCTCAGTGTGGGTGCGGACGACACTCGGGTACAAGCGACGCCGACGACCGTACTGCCTTCGGACCAGACGGCCTGTGTGATGAAAGGTTCATCCAGGCGGTATCCACCCCTGGGGGTGAACGCGGCGAGGACCCCGCTCCCCGGAACGGAATCCGGGGAGCGGGGCCCTCGTACGGGCGACCGCGAAGCGGTCAGAAGCGGCGCGTGATCAGGGCGCGCTTGACTTCCTGGATCGCCTTCGTGACCTCGATGCCGCGCGGGCAGGCATCGGTGCAGTTGAAGGTCGTGCGGCAGCGCCACACGCCGTCCTTGTCGTTCAGGATCTCCAGCCGCTGCTCGCCGGCCTCGTCACGCGAGTCGAAGATGAAGCGGTGGGCGTTGACGATCGCCGCCGGGCCGAAGTACTGGCCGTCGTTCCAGAACACCGGGCACGACGAGGTGCACGCCGCGCACAGGATGCACTTCGTCGTGTCGTCGAAGCGCTCGCGGTCCTCGGCCGACTGCAGACGCTCACGCGTCGGCTCGTTGCCCTTGGTGACCAGGAACGGCATGACGTCGCGGTACGCCTGGAAGAAGGGGTCCATGTCGACGACGAGGTCCTTCATCACCGTGAGGCCCTTGATGGCCTCGACGGTGATCGGCTTCTCCGGGTTGATGTCCTTGATCAGCGTCTTGCAGGCGAGCCTGTTCTTGCCGTTGATCCGCATCGCGTCGGAGCCGCAGATGCCGTGCGCGCACGACCGGCGGAAGGTCAGCGTGCCGTCGAGGTCCCACTTGATCTTGTGGAGACCGTCGAGCACGCGCTCCTTCGGGTCGATCTCGATCTGGAAGTCCTGCCACTGCGCCTCGTCCGAGATCTCGGGGTTGTAGCGGCGGATCCGGAACGTGACCGTGATGTACGGGGAGGCCGCGGCCGCCTCTTCCATCTTGTCCAGGGTGGGGGTAGCCATCAGTACTTACGCTCCATCGGCTGGTAGCGGGTCGTCACGACCGGCTTGTAGTCGAGCCGGACCGAGTCCGAGCCGTCGGCTCCGACCTCGCGGTACGCCATGGTGTGGCGCATGAAGTTGACGTCGTCGCGGTTCGGGTAGTCCTCGCGGTAGTGACCGCCGCGGGACTCCTTGCGCGCCAGTGCGGACACGGCCATGACCTCGGCCAGGTCGAGCAGGTTGCCCAGCTCGATGGCTTCCAGCAGGTCCGTGTTGAAGCGCTTGCCCTTGTCCTGGACGGACACGTTCTTGTAGCGCTCGCGCAGCTCCGCGATCTTCTCGACCGCGGTCTTGATGGTCTGCTCCGTACGGAACACCATCACGCAGGCGTCCATCGTCTCCTGGAGCTCCAGGCGCAGGTCGGCGACCCGCTCCTTGCCCGTGGAGTTGCGCAGGTGCTCGACCAGGTCGACGACCTGCTGCGCCGGGTTCTCGGGGAGCTCGACGTAGTCGTTCTCCTGCGAGTACTTCGCCGCGGCGATACCGGAGCGCTTGCCGAACACGTTGATGTCCAGCAGCGAGTTGGTGCCGAGGCGGTTGGCGCCGTGCACGGAGACGCAGGCGACCTCGCCGGCCGCGTACAGGCCCGGGACGACGGTGGTGTTGTCGCTGAGGACCTCACCCTCGACGTTCGTCGGGATGCCGCCCATGGCGTAGTGCGCGGTGGGCTGGATCGGGATCGGGTCCGTGTACGGCTCGATGCCCAGGTACGTACGCGCGAACTCCGTGATGTCCGGGAGCTTCGCGTCCAGCTGCTCCGGCGGGAGGTGCGTCAGGTCCAGGTACACGTGGTCGCCGGCGGGGCCGCAGCCGCGGCCCTCGCGGATCTCCGTGTAGATGGAGCGCGAGACGACGTCACGGGACGCGAGGTCCTTCATGACCGGCGCGTACTTCTCCATGAAGCGCTCGCCGTCCTTGTTGCGGAGGATGCCGCCCTCACCGCGGGCGCCCTCCGTCAGCAGGATGCCCATGCGCCAGATGCCCGTCGGGTGGAACTGGAAGAACTCCATGTCCTCGAGCGGCAGGCCGCGGCGGTAGCAGGCCGCCTGGCCGTCACCCGTGAGGGTGTGCGCGTTGGAGGTCACCTTGAAGAACTTGCCGGTGCCGCCGGAGGCGTAGATGACGGCCTTCGCCTGGAACACGTGGATCTCGCCGGTGGCGAGCTCGTACGCGACCACACCGGCCGACTTCTTGACGCCGTCCTCCTCGACCAGGAGCTGGTCCAGGACGTAGAACTCGTTGAAGAACTCCACGCCCTCCTTGACGCAGTTCTGGTACAGCGTCTGGAGGATCATGTGGCCCGTGCGGTCCGCGGCGTAGCAGGACCGGCGGACCGGGGCCTCGCCGTGGTTGCGCGAGTGGCCGCCGAAGCGGCGCTGGTCGATGGTGCCGTCCGGGGTGCGGTTGAACGGCAGGCCCATCTTCTCCAGGTCGAGGACCGCGTCGATGGCCTCCTTCGCCAGGATCTCGGCGGCGTCCTGGTCGACCAGGTAGTCACCGCCCTTGACCGTGTCGAAGGTGTGCCACTCCCAGTTGTCCTCTTCCACGTTCGCCAGCGCGGCGGCCATGCCGCCCTGCGCGGCACCCGTGTGGGAGCGGGTGGGGTAGAGCTTGGTCAGCACCGCGGTGCGGCTGCGCTTCGTCGACTCGATGGCGGCGCGCATGCCGGCGCCACCTGCGCCGACGATGACGGTGTCGTACTTGTGGATCTTCATTGGATTCGCCTCAGCCCCGTTGCCTAGCGGATGTTCGGGTCGAAGGTGAAGATCACCAGCGTGCCCAGAAGGATGGTGAACACCGTGGCGGTGTAGAGCAGGCCCTTCAGCCACAGCCGCGTGTTGGCGCGCTCCGCGTAGTCGTTGATGACGGTACGCAGGCCGTTGGCGCCGTGCAGCATGGCCAGCCACAGCATCAGCAGGTCCCAGACCTGCCAGAACGGGGACGCCCAGCGGCCGGCCACGAAGGCGAAGCCGACCTTGGAGACGCCGCCGTCCAGCACCAGCTGGATGAGGAGGTGGCCGATGACCAGGACGACGAGGACGACGCCCGAGAGGCGCATGAAGAGCCACGCGGCCATCTCGAAGTTGCCGCGGGTCGAGCGCGGGGTCTTGCCCGTGCGCTTGCGCGGGGCCTCGATGTACGGCGCCGGGTTGTCGACGTCGTAGAGGCTCACGCCCTCCACGTCGCCGATGGCCTGGGCGGAAGAAGTGTCAGAAACCGTGTTGTTCGAAGACATGGCGCGTGTCACTTCCCGAACAGTTCAGCAGCTGCGTGACCGAGGACGGGGTACAGGGCCCCGGCCATCAGGATGATCCAGACGATCATCACGCCCCAGAGCATCTGCTTCTGGAGACGGGGACCCTTGGACCAGAAGTCCACGGCGATCACACGGAGACCGTTGAGCGCGTGGAACAGGATGGCGGCCACGAGGCCGTACTCCATCAGCGCGACGATCGGAGTCTTGTAGGTAGCCACGACATCGTCGTACGCCTCGGGGGAGACGCGGACGAGAGCGGTGTCGAGGACGTGTACGAACAGGAAGAAGAAGATGAGGACGCCGGTGACTCGATGAGCCACCCAGGACCACATTCCTTCCCGGCCGCGGTACAACGTTCCAGCCGGCACGGAAAACCCTCCGGAAGCGGGGCGGGGGCCAGCCGGCTTCTTTGTCGGTCGGGCCCGGCCGGGTACGGTCCTCCGGCCCCGGACATCGTAGCGACGCTTTGTCGGTTCCCTCGCGCCGGGTCCATCGGTGTGATCAAACAGGCACGGACGGACTATCCCACAGGGGCGAATAGCCCGGAATCCGCGGCAGAAACCCCGTCCGGCGAGGTCAGCCAATGTGTCAGGTCGGCGAGCCGGACCTGGGCGAGGCGGCGCAGCTCGTCCGCCGAGATCGACCGCTCCTCGTCCGCCTCGAGCTCCATCCGCCGCCGGATCGCGGTCAGCAGCTGGTCCGCCTGCTCCTCCGGCGGATGCCCGTCCAGGCAGATCACGAAGGCGTGGCCGAATTTGCGTTCGTACTCCGCATGGGCCGCGTCGAGCGCCAGGAGCGCGGCGTACGAGGCCCCGTGGTCCAGCTCCACCGGGAACTCCGAGGCCAGTGCCTCGCTCAGGTCCGCTTGGGAGAGGTCGTACGAGGCCTCGTCGGCGGCGGCCAGCAGCGCGGCGGGATCCGGATAGGGGCGGTGGGTCGCCACCCGCTGGGCCCAGCGCCGGCTCCCGCAGCAGTGCAGCAGGACGGCCTCGGCGGCTTCGGGGGAGAGGGCGTTGAACCGCGCCAGCCCGGAGCCGTGAGAAGGATCGGAGCCGCCGCGGGCCTGTGCCGGAAGGTGGCTGGACAGCGGGGGGCTCCTCGGGGCGTGGCGCGGGTGTACCGCCACGCTAGCGACGCCGGGCCGGGTGTGTCGTACCCATCCGAGGTTTTCACCCGGAAGTGAGCCGAAAGGATGACGTGATGACGGGCGGCGCGCCGGAAGGCCGGGAGCAGCGGCGGTGCAGGAAGGGGCGGCGGGAGATGAGGAAGGCGACCGAGGCCGCCACCCCCCACAGGAGAGGCCCCGGTCGCCGTCCGTACGGGCTCGTGCGACAAGCCCGTACCTCTGTCAGCGCCGCGAGTGCGTTTTGTGTCACACCCCGCTTCGCGCACGATTGGTTGCTCCCCGTACACCACGTGGACGAAGGTACTTGAAAGCCGTAACGTGCTGATTTGCGCCACACGTACAGGACAGTGAACGGGTTGGGGACTTTGCTGGGGGACGACGCGGAGCTGACCGCCGCGGTGCTCGCGGCGCAGGGCGGCGACGAGAGCGGATTCCGTGCTGTGTACCGCGCCGTGCACCCACGCCTGCTCGGTTACGTACGCACGCTCGTCGGGGACGCCGACGCCGAGGACGTGACCTCCGAGGCCTGGCTGCAGATCGCCCGCGACCTCGACTCCTTCACCGGCGACGCCGACCGCTTCCGCGGCTGGGCCGCCCGGATCGGCCGCAACCGGGCCCTCGACCACATCCGCATGCGCGGGCGCCGCCCCGCCATCGGCGGTGACGAGACCGAACTGACGGGCCGTGCCGCCGACAGCGACACCGCCGGCGAGGCGATGGAGGCCCTGTCGACCGGCCGGACCATGGCGCTGATCGCACAGCTTCCGCAGGACCAGGCCGAGGCCGTGGTGCTCCGCGTCGTGGTCGGCCTGGACGCCAAGAGCGCGGCCGAGACCCTGGGCAAGCGCCCCGGCGCGGTACGCACGGCAGCCCATCGGGGCCTGAAGAAACTGGCCGAGCTGCTCGGCCAGGAGGGCGGCTTCGAGCCGGACCTGGATCCGGGGTCGGATCCGGCGGGCCCGGTCGGCCATAATGCCGGTGGCCAGGCGCGGGACGGCAGGGGCGGGAGGGATCTCGACGCCGTACCCGCTCAGCGTGGCCGGGGCAGTGGCCTCGTAGAGCAAACCGGTGTGACGCATTCACGTTGGCGGACGCAGAAGGACATGTGATGGCCGACGAGCGCAACAGGTGGCTGGACAAGGCCGCGGCGGAACGAGTGCTGCGCGGCGGCCCGGCCGCACCTGGCGCCGACCCGCGCGCCCGCGAAGCGGAGGCCCGGCTGCGGGCCGCTCTCGAGATGCTGGCCGCGCCGCAGCAGCACGCCGGGGTGGAACTGCCCGGCGAGGCCGCCGCCGTGGCCGCCTTCCGCGCGGCGCGCGGCGGGGCCGTCGCGGGCGGGACGTCCGGGGTGGCTTCGGCGCCCGGGGTGTCCGCGGGACTTTCGGCGCCCGGGGTGTCCGCAATGGCCGGGACGTCCGTACCGGTCGGCGCCGACACCACGCCCCTCGTGGAACTCGGCACGGCCGCCCTCCCCCTCACCGTCGCCGCGCCCCGGCGCGGCCGCCCGGGGCGCTTCGCCCTGGTCGCCGTCCTGGCGGGCGTCGCCGTCGGCAGCCTGGCGGTCGCCGCCGGGGCCGGTCTGCTGGACCGGGACACGAACGACACGGCGGGGCCCGCACCGGCGGTCTCCCTCAGCGCCGACGAGAACCCGACGACGGCCGGCGACACCGCGGGCCCGACCCTCGCACCGCAGCTGCGCCCCACCCCGCTCCGCGGCACCGACGGCTCGGCGCCCAGCCCGGGTACGGCGCAGACGCCGGGCGCGGACGCGGGCGCGGGCGCGATACAGGGATTCGGAACCGGACCCGGCACCTCGTCCGGCGGCAGCGCCGGCAAGGAAGACGCGGGCGGCACGGGCACGAAGGACGGCAAGGACACCTTCGCCGGCGGGACCACCTCGCTGAAGGACACGGACAAGCAGAGCCGCCTCAAGGCGGTGGACCTGTGCGAGGCCTACCGGTCGGGTCACATGACCTCCGACCGCCGGGACCGGCTCTCGAAGCTGGCGCAAGGGCTCTCCCGCATCCCGCACTTCTGCGAGGCGCTGCTCGACGGGCCCATCCGGAGCGGCGCGCCGACCGTTCCGCGCACGGCCGACGACGGGAGCCCCGCACTCAAGGCCCCGACGTTCGTCCCGGCGAGCCCGGTCGCGTCCGCATCGGCCCGCACGCCGCGCTGACGGCTGCCGCCACAGCTGTCAGGCGTTCCTTCGGGTGGTCCGCGAACACTCCTCGAGCGGGTTCCGAGCGGCGGCGTGAACGGGCTGTAACACTTTTCGAACCTGCGGCGCAGTACATAACGAGCCGACTGGTCATCGGCCGCGCATGAGCCGGGGTTCCCCCCGTACCCCTGGGCTCTGCGCACCCGGCGCGGGCGGGGTTCGTTCCCCCGGCCCTGCCCGCGCCCTCTACTTCTTCGACCGGATCACCGGGATCACCGGGATGACAGGGATCCCCGGAATCGCCCAGGGACCACCGGCGTCACCCGGATCACCAATAGACGACGACCTTGTCGCCGACGTGCACCTGCTCGAACAGCGACGCGAGCTTGCCCTTGTCCCGGACGTTCACGCAGCCGTGCGAGGCGCCGGCGTACCCGCGGGCCGCGAAGTCGGCGGAGTAGTGCACCGCCTGACCCTGGCTGAAGAACATCGAGTACGGCATCGGCGTGTGGTAGATGGTCGACGTCCAGTCCTTGGCCTTCCACTCCACCTTGAACTCGCCCTCACGGGTCGGGGTGTTCTCGGAGCCGAAGCGGACGTCCATGGTGGAGACGATCTTGCCGTCGATCATCCAGGCGAGCGTGCGGCTCTCCTTGCTGATGCACATGACGCGGCCCGTCATACAGCGCGGGTCCGGCGCGTCGACCTCGTTGACGGTCGGCGGGCGCAGCTCGTCGTCGGTGGGCTTCTTGCTGAGGCTCTGGATCTTCTTCCAGGTGGCCTCGTCGACCGCACCGGACGCCGTCAGGCCGTTCTTCGCCTGGAAGGCCTTGACCGCGGTGGTCGTCTTCGAACCGTAGAAGCCGGTGGGTGCGACCGTCATGTACTTGAGCTGCTTCAGGCGGGCCTGGAGCTCGCGCACCTGCTCGCTCTCGTCGCCGTTCGCCATGACGGCCTTGACCGTGGGCGAGGGGGACGCGGACGGCGAGGCCGACTGCGAGGCGGAAGGCGAGGGCGAGGCGTCGGCGGGCTTGTTGTCCGTCGACGGGGAGCTCTCGGGGGTGGAACCCGCCGCGGACGCGGACGGAACCGAAGAGGCGGAGCCGGCCGGCTCCGTCTTCTGGGGCCCGCAGGCGGTCGCGGCGAGCGCGACGGCGGTGGCCACCCCGAGCGTGCGGACTATGACTCTCTGGCGGTGCATCGTTGTCCCCCGATTCATGCGTCGTGTATCTAGGTGATGCCTGGCGGGCGTGGAGAGTTGCAGACGATCCAGGGATGTTGCGCCATTGTGACCAGCGGCCGTCAGGGGACGGCCGGGGCCGTCGCGGGGAGGTTTTATCAGCCCCGGGGCCGTTTGCTCTATGGAGGGCTTCGTCACATGGCGAGTACTGAGAGCGGATTTCCGATCGAACCCGTCTACGGGCCCGGCGATCTGACGGGGTGGGATCCTGAGGGCAAACTGGGTGAACCAGGGGCGTATCCGTACACGCGAGGGGTCTACCCGACGATGTACACCGGCAAGCCGTGGACGATGCGGCAGTACGCCGGGTTCGGGACCGCGGCCGAATCCAACGCCCGGTACCGGCAGCTCATCGCCGGCGGCGGCACCGGACTGTCCGTCGCGTTCGACCTGCCGACGCAGATGGGGCACGACTCCGACGCGCCGCTCGCGCACGGGGAGGTCGGCAAGGTCGGCGTCGCGATCGACTCGGTCGAGGACATGCGGGTGCTGTTCGACGGGATCCCGCTCGACCGGGTCTCCACGTCCATGACGATCAACGCCCCCGCGGCGCTGCTGCTGCTGATGTACCAGCTGGTCGCCGAGGAGCACGGCATCGACGGCGGGCAGCTGACCGGGACCGTCCAGAACGACGTGCTCAAGGAGTACATCGCGCGCGGCACGTACATCTTCCCGCCCGAACCCTCGCTGCGGCTGACGGCCGACACCTTCCGGTACTGCAAGGCCGAGATCCCCCGCTGGAACACCATCTCCATCTCCGGCTACCACATGGCCGAGGCCGGGGCCTCGCCCGCGCAGGAGATCGGCTTCACGCTGGCGGACGGCATCGCGTACGTACGGACCGCGCTGGCCGCCGGGATGGAGGTCGACGAATTTGCCCCGCGCCTCTCCTTCTTCTTCGTCGCCCGCACCACGCTGCTGGAGGAGGTCGCGAAGTTCCGGGCCGCACGGCGGATCTGGGCCCGGGTCATGCGCGAGGAGTTCGGGGCCCGGAACCCGAAGTCGCTGATGCTGCGCTTCCACACCCAGACGGCGGGGGTCCAGCTGACGGCGCAGCAGCCGGAGCTGAATCTCGTCCGGGTGGCCGTGCAGGCGCTCGGGGCGGTGCTGGGCGGCACGCAGTCGCTGCACACCAACTCCTTCGACGAGGCGATCGCCCTGCCGACGGAGAAATCGGCGCGGCTGGCGCTGCGGACGCAGCAGGTGCTGGCGTACGAGACGGACGTGCCGCACACCGTCGACCCCTTCGCCGGGTCGTACGCGGTGGAGCGGATGACGGACGAGGTCGAGGCGGCGGCGCTCGCGCTGATGCGACGCGTCGAGGACCTGGGCGGGGCGGTGGCCGCGATCGAGGCCGGCTTCCAGAAGGGGGAGATCGAGCGGAACGCGTACCGCATCGCGCGGGAGACGGACGACGGCGAGCGCGTGGTGGTCGGGGTCAACCGGTTCACGCTGGAGCAGGAGGAGCGGTACGAGCCGCTCCGCGTCGACCCGGCGATCGAGAACCGCCAGCGGCAGGCGCTGGCCGCCCTGCGCGCGGGCCGCGACGCGGAGGCGTTGTCGACGGCGTTGGCCGCGCTCCGCGAGGCGGCGGCCGGCACGGCGAACGTCCTCTACCCGATGAAGGAGGCCCTGCGCGCCCGCGCCACGGTGGGCGAGGTCTGCAACGCCCTGCGGGAGGTGTGGGGGACGTACGAACCGGCGGATTCCACATGGTGAAATCGAGCCACGACAGGTGCATCCCTATGGGACACTCCTGCTCATGCTGGGTGTCACCGATCTGCCGACCTATCTCGTCGGGCTCATACTGATCATTTTGCTGCCGGGGCCGAACTCGCTGTACGTGCTGTCCGTCGCGGCGCGCCGCGGCGTGCGGACCGGCTACAAGGCCGCCGCCGGGGTGTTCACCGGCGACGCCGTGCTGATGGTGCTCGCCGCCGCCGGGGCGGGGGCGCTGCTCCAGGCCAGTCCGGTGGCCTTCGGCATCGTCAAGCTGCTCGGCGCCGGGTACCTGACCTGGCTCGCCGTCGGGATGATGCGCGGTGCGTGGGCGCTGTGGCGTTCGCGGGCCGAGCGGGCCGAGCGGGCCGAGGCGTCGGCCCCGGACGCAGCCCCGGCCGAGGGTGAGCGGCCGTACCGGCGGGCGCTGCTGATCAGCCTGTTCAACCCCAAGGCGATCCTGTTCCTCGTCTCCTTCTTCGTGCAGTTCGTGGATCCCTCGTACGCCTACCCGGCGCTCTCGTTCCTCCTGCTGGGCGTGCTGCTCCAGCTCGGCAGCTTCCTGTACCTGACCCTGCTGATCTTCGGCGGCACCCGGCTGTCCGCCGCCTTCCGGCGCCGCAAGCGGCTCTCGGCCGGGGCCACCTCCGCGGCGGGCGTGCTGTTCCTCGGCTTCGCCGCCAAGCTCGCCGTGAGCTAAGGGCTGTCCGCG
>NZ_JBVING010000001.1:41376-92636 GCF_055579465.1 Streptomyces sp. NPDC032745
CCGGCGCCGCAAGCGGCTCTCGGCCGGGGCCACCTCCGCGGCGGGCGTGCTGTTCCTCGGCTTCGCCGCCAAGCTCGCCGTGAGCTAAGGGCTGTCCCGTAATCCCCGGCGGGCGCACGACGACAGCTACGGCACCTCGCCGCGTTGTCGGAACGCCCGGATACGCCCGGTATGAGGACGCTCCTCCGCCTTGCGGTGCACCGCATCTGACGCCGCGCGCTGATCCACCGGGGATTACGGGACAGCCCTAAGGGCTGTCCGGCCGCCCGTCAGCCGAGGGCTCGGCGCAGCCGCGGGCCCAGCGGGCGTTCCACCCCGCGGTGGACGGCCCAGGCCAGCGCCAGCATGGCCGCCACCGTCAGCGCGAACACCATCCCGGGCGGCAGGCCCGCCCGCCGGTGCAGGGCTGCGATGAGCACCCAGCCGAGGTGCTCGTGGACCAGGTAGAAGGGGTACGTCAGGGCCCCGGCCAGGGGCAGCCACCGCCACCCGGCCCCACCGCCGGCCCGCCCGCAGGCCCGGCCGAGCGCCACCAGGGCCACCGCCGCGAACCCGGCCGTGACCACCGCGATGATCACCACCGCGCTGCGGTACGAGAAGAACCGCGGGTCCGGCGCGTGCCACA
This sequence comes from Streptomyces sp. NPDC032745, assembly GCF_055579465.1. Classification (NCBI taxonomy): domain Bacteria; kingdom Bacillati; phylum Actinomycetota; class Actinomycetes; order Kitasatosporales; family Streptomycetaceae; genus Streptomyces; species Streptomyces sp. NPDC032745. Next base: position 42,002 of record NZ_JBVING010000001.1, read on the forward strand.
GCCCGGCCACCGCATAGTGCTGTCCGAGCAGCCAGCCGGCCACGGCCACCGCCCAGGCGAGCCGGTCCCGCGGGTCCCGGTGCACCAGGTACAGGCCGATGCCGCCGGTGAAGAACGGCGCGTACTCCGGCATCAGGGCTTGGGTCAGGAAGCCCTTCCCGGCGGGGTCGGCCGCGTCCGCGAGGGCCGCCGCCACCGTCCAGCCGGCGCAGAACAGCAGGATCCGGCGGCGGCCCCCGCCCGGCAGGACGACGCAGAGCGCGAAGAGCACGTAGAACCGCAGCTCCGCCCAGAGCGTCCAGCACACCCCGAGGACCCGCTCGGCCCCCAGCGGCTGCTGGAGCATCGTCAGGTTGACCAGGAAGTCCGACGGCGCCGCGCCCCGGGCCGCCACCGCGACCAGGACCAGCGCCACCCAGTACGCGGGGTAGAGCCGGGCCGCGCGGGAGGCGGCGAAGGCGCGCACCGAACGCCCCTCGGCGCTCAGGCAGATCACGAAGCCGCTGATCACGAAGAAGATCTGCACCCCGAGGCAGCCGTACGCCAGCCAGGGCGCGGCGGCGGGGAACAGCTGCCGCGGCGATGCACCCCAGGCGGCGGTGATCTCCCCGCCGCGGCCGCCGTAGTGGTACCCGGCGACCATCAGGGCGGTGAGCAGCCGCAGCCCGTCGAGGGCCCGTAACCGCCCGGCCGCCCCCGCCCCGGCCGCCCCCGACCCCGCCGCCCGCTCCCGGACCCGAGGGGCCGGTACCGCAGCCGCGTCGGCGGTCTCCGTCACCGCGGGCGGGCCGCGCGCAGCCGCCGGAGCCGGCGGACCACGCGGCGGACGGCCGGGCTGTGCGGCAGGAAGGACAGCTGGGCCGGGATGCCGCCGGGCAGCCCGAGGGTGGTCAGCCGGCGGCGTTTGAAGTAGCGCCAGGTGCGGTCGTCCAGATGGGCGGCGAGATAGCGTTCGGCGTCCGTGCGGCGCGGGGCCAGGATCTGCGGCTGCATGGTGAACCCGACCGAGGTGAGCAGCCCGGCCAGCCCGTCCCGGACCTCGTCGGGGCCGGGTGCGCTCCAGCCGGCGACGGCCCCGGCGTCCGCGAGGGAGGGCAGCAGCGCGTCCACCACCGTCAGCGGGATCCGGTTGCTGTTCTGGTACGGGGCGAGGCGGGCCAGTATGGCCTCGGTCCCGGTGCGCGCGACCGGCAGCCCGTACAGGGTGGCGGCGGTCAGCAGGCCGGTGGAGAAGCAGCCGACGACCAGGGCGGGGCGCAGCCGCTGGTAGACGGTCTCGGCCAGGACCGGGGTGGCCATGACGGTGAGGCGGGCGCCGAGCCGCTCGGCCTCGGCCTCGGCGCGGCGGGAGTATGCGGCGGGGGCGCTGGGGTGGGGCTTGAAGACGAGCTCCCGGTGGCCGAGGGCGTGCGCGCCCCGGACCATCTCCACGTGGAGGTCCTCCTCCTCCTGCGGGGAGAGGAGTTCGAGGGCGGAGAGGTACTGGCCCAGCAGCAGCGCCGGCGCCTCGCCGACCCCGTCCAACTCGGGCCCGTACGAGGGGAGTTCGCCGAGCACCTTGAGGAACTCCGGCGTCGGGACCAGCTCGGGCCGTACGTCGAACTCGGTGAGCAGCAGCGGTTCCAGACCCGGCACCAGGTCCAGGTGCAGGACGCGGCGCACGCGCATGCCGAGCTGCGGGTCGAGGCGGAAGCGGGTGGGTCCGTAGCTCATCAGCCCGTCGGCGTAGACGTCGACGGCGGCGCCGGGGAACAGCGTGCACAGGGTCCGGGCGGGCGGGACCTGGATCGACTCCACGATGATCTCGACGCGGTCCTCGCCCAGCCCCCAGACCGCCCGGAGCTGGCGTTCCCACAGGGGGACGTCCTCGGGGCGCGGGGCCCAGGCGCTCGGGTGCTGCGGGGCGATGGCGGCGTTCCAGTCGAGCACCTCGTCGAAGCGGGTGCGCAGCGCGGCGAAGCCCGGCATGTCGGCGAGGCCGGGGGAGACCTCGGCGGTGAGGGCGTGGTTGCTGGTGAGCAGGATGCGGCGGCCGGCCGGCGGGAAGCTGCCCGCGTCGATGCCGGCGGCGAGCGTGGCCATCCCGTAGAGCGTGGAGGCGAGGAAGATCTGGGTGCACGGGGTGCTCTGAGCGGCCATCAGGCAGCAGCTCCCGTTCGTGCGGGGCGGCGGCGCAGCCGGCGCAGCAGGGCGGAGCGGTCGGCGTCCATCGCGTTCAGGGCCTGGTCGAGTACGTCCTGCGGCATGCGTCCGAGAGCGTCCGTGCTCATCGAACGGAGTTTCCTGGCCACGGATGGCTCGAACCTTTCGACGGACCCGATATGGTGCGCGATAATTGCACAATATGTTCGGACGGCTTTCGGAAGAAGAAGATCGCTATCCGGATCCCCGGCCGTATCCGCCAGAACCTGGTCGAATGCCTTGATGAAATCGAGCTGGCGCTCGTCCTTGATCTGCGTCAGCGAGGTCGAGACGCCCCGCCGGTAGAAGATCCCGGGCAGTCCGACCGCCGCGAACGACCCGGCCCCCCGGTGCAGCCGCCAGATCCACGGCCGGTCCTCCGCCGTCCGCAGCCCGTCGGTGAAGTGCAGCAGCCCGCGGTCCAGCAGCCGGCGGTGGTACATGCCGGCCCAGGCGTACGGGTAGTCGACCGAGGTGGCCCGGGAGGCGGGCAGGATCCCGCCCCGCGGATCGCCGACGACCAGCTGCGGACCGTACGGGACGCGCTGCACCGAGCGGGTGCGGCCGGTCACCTGGACATGGTCGTTGCGGACGAAATCGCAGCTCAGAGCCTCTATGACGGCCAGCGTGCGGGCCAGGTGGCCGGGCGCCAGCCAGTCGTCGCCGTCCAGGAACGTCACGTACTCGCCGCGGGCCGCGTCCAGGCCGGTGTTCCGGGCGGTGGCCAGGCCGCCGTTCCGTTCGTGTCTGAGGAGCACCGCCCCGGGCAGCTCGCGCGCCGCCCGCTCCAGGAGTTCGGGTGTCCCGTCCGTCGAACAGTCGTCGACGAGCAGGAACTCGAAATCGTCCCGGGCGTTGAGTTCGAGGCTTTTGAGGGCGTCGGGTGCGTATGTCTGCACGTTGTAGAACGGCACGACAACAGAGAGCTTGAGCACCCGCGAGACATTAAGGCGTCGTCCGGCATTCACCATGGCCCGTATGCGGATTCCATGTGAACGACGCAGGGCGGGCGCGTTAACCCGTGCGGTTTCGCATGACGTAGACGGGTTGTTAACCCGCTGTTGTGCGTTCGTTGGGCCGATCACCGAAATTGCGGAATAGCTTCTGCCGGGTGCCAGCCAGTAATCGTGCCGCCACTCATACTCGTACTGCCCTTCGCGTCGCCGTACTCGCCGATTCCGATACGCGATGGAAATGGGGCGCACTCACCGCCCGCCGCCTCGCGTCGGAGCCGCACCTCACCGGATACCTGCTCCGCGGCCGGGCCACCCCGACCGCGCGCCAGCTGGGCGAGGTGGGCGTCCGCGCCGACCGGCTCTCCGAGGTGACCTGCGCGCAGTTCCTCGCGGAGCTCGAGCGCGAGCGGTACGACGTCGTCGTCCTCGCCCTCGTCGGCGGAGCCGTCCAGGCGGTCCTGCACGGGGTCCGCGCCCTGTGGCCCGAGCCCGCCGCCCGCCCCGTCCTCGTCACCGGGTACGTGGGCGTCGTATACGAGAAGCTCGCCGACGGGCTGCTGCTGCGGCACGGGGCCGACATCGTCCTCGCCAACTCCCGTTACGACGCGGGACGCTTCCGCGCGGTGTACGAGGGCGTCGGAGCGGACGCCGGCGCCGTCACGGAGACGGCACTGCCGTTCCTCGACGGAGCGGCGTATGAAAGGGCCGGCAGTCGCGCCCACACCGTGGTCTTCGCCGTCCAGCCGTCCGTCCCCGAGAGCCGCGCCGACCGCGCGTACCTGCTGGAGCGGGCGGCCCGGCACGCCCGGCTGCACCCGGAGCGCGAGGTGCTGATCAAGCTGCGCAGCCGGCCCGGGGAACACACCACGCACCTGGAGGAGCAGCCCTACCAGCGGCTCGCCGAGCGGATCCCCGGCGGACTGCCCGCCAACTGCCGGCTGGTGTACGGGAACATGGGCGAGGTCCTGGACGGCACGGACCTGCTGGTCACGGTGTCCTCCACGGCCGCCCTGGAGTCCTTGCACCGCGGGATCCCGACGGCCGTCCTCACCGACCTCGGCATCCGCGAGGTGCTCGGCAACCACCACTTCCTCGGCTCGGGCTGCCTGGCGTCCTGGGACCAGCTGGACGCCGGCCTGCTGCCGCAGGGCGACCCCGACTGGCTGGCCGACCAGGGCGTCACCGGCGCCGCGGCCTCCGCAAGGGAATCGGCCGGGGACTCCTTCGCCGCGGCCCGCGCCCGGCTCGACGGGCTGCTGGGCCGCGGGGTGCTCCCGGCCGTCGCCCCCTACTACACGCAGGTCACCGCGCCCGGTTACCTGCCCGGGATCCTGGCCCGGCACCACCTCGCCCCCGACGGGACCCCGCTGCCCGGCGCCGTCCGGGAGGGCGGCGGGGAGTCCCGGCTGCGCCGCTGGCTGCGCTCGCACCTGCGCGATGCGGCCCGCGGGGCGTACCGGCACGGGGTCCAGCGGGTGGCCCCGGTGATCCGCCGGATGGGGGAGCTGTGAGCCCCGCAACGCGTACCGAGGCGAACCCCGCAGCGGACTCCGCCGCGAACCCCGCGAGGCGCCCCCGCGTGCTGGCCGTGATCCCGGCCCGGGGCGGCTCCAAGGGCGTCCCGGGGAAGAACCTCGCCGAGGTGGCCGGAGTCCCGCTCGTCGTCCGGGCCGTCCAGGCCTGCCGGGGCGCCGCCACCGTCACCGACGTCGTGGTCTCCACCGACGCCGGGCCCATCGCCGAAGCCGCCCGTACCGCAGGGGCCGACGCGATCCGCCGGCCCGCGGCGATCTCCGGGGACACCGCGAGCAGCGAAGCCGCCGTGCTGCACGCGCTCGACGCCTTCGAGGAACTGCACTCCCTCACCGTGGACGTCGTCCTCCTCGTCCAGTGCACCAGCCCCTTCCTGACCTCCTCCGACGTCGAGTCGGTCGCCGCCGCCGTCGCCTCCGGCGCGGCCGACTCGGCCCTGACCGTCGCCCCCTTCCACGGCTTCCTCTGGCGGGAGGCGGCCGACGGCGCCGGCAGCGGCGTCAACCACGACAAGGCCGTACGCCCCCGTCGCCAGGACCGGCCCCAGGACCTGCTGGAGACCGGCGCCGCCTACGCCATGGACGCCGCCGGCTTCCGCACGGTCCGGCACCGCTTCTTCGGGCGCACCCTCCCCGTCGCCACCGACCCGGCACGGGTCCTGGAGATCGACGACCCGCACGACCTGGCCCGCGCCCGCCTCCTCGCCCCCCTGTTCACACCCCCTCTGCACCCCCACGCACCGAACGAAGGACCTGAGCTGCCATGACCGTCGCCACCCCCAACTCCCGCCTGCGCACCTTCGGCTCGCGCACCGCCGGCCCCGGCCGCCCCGTCTACGTCGTCGGCGAGATCGGCATCAACCACAACGGCGACCTCGGCAACGCGTTCGCCCTCATCGACGCCGCCGCCGAAGCGGGCTGCGACGCCGTGAAGTTCCAGAAGCGCACCCCGGAGATCTGCACCCCGCGCGACCAGTGGGACATCGAGCGCGACACCCCCTGGGGCCGCATGACGTACATCGACTACCGCCACCGCGTGGAGTTCGGCGAGGCCGAGTACCGCTCCATCGACGAGCACTGCGCCAAGCGCGGCATCGAATGGTTCGCCTCCCCGTGGGACACCGAGGCCGTCGCCTTCCTGGAGAAGTTCGACGTCCCCGCCCACAAGGTGGCCTCCGCCTCCCTCACCGACGACGAGCTGCTGCGCGCCCTGCGTGCCACCGGCCGTACCGTCGTCCTCTCCACCGGCATGTCCACCCCGAAGCAGATCCGGCACGCGGTGGAGGTGCTCGGCAGCGACAACATCCTGCTCTGCCACGCCACTTCGACGTACCCGGCCAAGGCGGAGGAGCTCAACCTGCGGGTGATCAACACCCTGCAGGAGGAGTACCCCAACGTCCCGATCGGCTACTCCGGCCACGAGACGGGCCTGCAGACCACCCTCGCGGCCGTCGCCCTCGGCGCCACCTTCGTCGAGCGGCACATCACCCTCGACCGCGCCATGTGGGGCTCCGACCAGGCCGCCTCCGTGGAGCCGGGCGGCCTCGCCCGCCTGGTCCGCGACATCCGCACCATCGAGACCGCCCTCGGCGACGGCGTCAAGCGCGTCTACGACTCCGAGCTCGGCCCGATGAAGAAGCTCCGCCGGGTCCAGGGCGAACTCGCCTCGGTCTGAGCAGCGGCCTTCCGGCCCTTCGGCTCTCCGCCGTCCCGCCCGGTGTCCGTCCGGTACGACGCTCCGCCCCCGCCCCTGACGAGGAGTACGTGGTGACCCCCTCAGCCTCCACCCTGGCTTTCGTCGAGAGTCCGGTCCAGCTCCTGAACGTGCTGGAGTGGGCGTACGCCGAAGCCGAGTCCACACCGGGCGGTGCCCCGCTGCTCGACGGCGTCCCCCGCCAGCCGGGCCCGATCGCCTCCCGCGGACCTGAAGAGGACGGCTCTCCCCGCCCCGCCCTCGGCCGGCCGCGCCGGTTCACCGCCCCGAGCCCGGCCTCGGAAACCGAACGGCCTGCGGTCGGCCTCGGCGTCGGGTCCCGTTCGGCGAGCGCAGCGTCCTGGCTGCGGATCGTCGTACTGCCCCCCACCGACCCCATGTCCCGCGGCCAGCTGCGCCGGATGGCGGGCCTCGCGCGGGACGAGGGGTACGAGGTCGCCTGGCAGGAGGCCCGCGGCGGCCGGCTCGCGCCCTTCAAGGCGCTCGCCGCGCTCGCCCGGGACGTGCGCGCGGCCCGCCGGGTCGTCGTCGGCGACCCCTTCTCCCGGTACGTCCAGCTCCTGCTCACCCTCGTACGGGCCGAGGAACTCGTCGTGGTCGACGACGGGACCGCCACCATGGAGTTCGTCGCCCAGACCGGACGCGGCGAGCGCCTCGTGCGCTGGCACCGGGTCGGCGGCGGAGGCCTGCCTGGCCGCGTCCGCGAGCTCGCGTACGCGCCGGTCTCGGCCACCGCCCGGCGCCGCTTCACCCCGGCCGCGGGCAAGGGGCGCCGCGTCGAGGTGTTCAGCTCGATGCCGGTCACCGTCCACGGCGCGATGACGCTGCGGGTCAACGAGTTCGCCTGGACCCGCTCCCGGTTCGGCCCGCCGCGCCTGACCAAGGGCACCGACCTCGTCGGCACCTCCCTCGTGGAGACCGGCGTGGTCGACCCGGCCCGCTACCTGGACGCCGTACGCGCCCTGACCCTGGAGCACGGGGCCACCCGCTACTTCGCCCACCGCCGCGAGTCCGCGGAGAAGCTGCGCGCGCTCAGCGAGGCGACCGGGCTCGAGATCGTCCGCCCGGACCTGCCGCTGGAGCTGATCGCCCGGCGCGGACCCGTCGGCCGTACGATCGTCAGCTTTCCGTCCACCGTCGTCCACACCCTCCCGTACGCGCTGACCGGTACCGGTGTGACCGTCGCCGTATGCGATGTCGACCCGGCCTGGCTCACCGGCTCCGCCTCGCCGCGGGCCCGCAGCTTCCTCGCCGGGGTCACCGAGACCGCCCGTGATGTGCACAGACTCCCTGCCCAGACGGCCTCTGCAGCCGGATGAGCGCGCGAGTTTACCCCCGGGTGCATCCGGTCATGCGTCCAGAGGTCTGGTTTTTTTCCCCTAACGGCATGAACTTTTGGTGATCTCCGGCCAGTTGAGCCATTCGTGGGCCTACCCTTCAACGGGTGAACCAGTTGATGTCCCGCGAGTCCCAGACCGCCCTGCCCGGCACGCCCGACCGGCCCGAGCTGCCCGGCAAGCTTCCGGACCACCTGCGTGCCGAACTGATCGCCTTCCGCCGGGACTTGCACATGCACCCCGAGCTAGGACACCAGGAGTTCCGCACCACGGCGGCGATCAAGGCCCGGCTGGAGAAAGCCGGCCTGAGCCCCCGCGTGCTGAAGTCCGGAACCGGCCTGATCTGTGACGTGGGCACCTGGGACGGGGGCCGGCCGATGCTGGCCCTCCGCGCGGACATCGACGCCCTGCCCATTCCGGACACCAAGACCCACGTCGCGTACCGCTCGACCTTCCCCGACCGCGCCCACGCCTGCGGCCACGACGTGCACACCGCGGTCGTCCTCGGCGCGGGCCTGGTCCTCGCAGACCTCGACCGGCAGGGCCTGCTGCCCCGCCCCGTGCGGCTGCTGTTCCAGCCCGCCGAGGAGGTGCTGCCCGGCGGAGCCACCGACGCCATCGAGTCCGGTGTCCTGGACGGTGTGGGCCGGATCGTCGCGGTGCACTGCGACCCGCGGGTCGACGCGGGGAAGATCGGACTGCGGACCGGCGCCATCACCTCCGCCTGCGACCGGCTGGAGCTCACGCTGGCCGGCCCGGGCGGGCACACCGCCCGCCCGCACCTGACCACCGACCTGGTCACGGCCGCCGCCCGGGTCGCCGTCGACCTGCCTGCCGTACTGTCCCGCCGGATGGACGCCCGCTCGGGCATGTCGATCACCTGGGGCCGGATCGAGGCCGGGCACGCCTGCAACGTGATCCCGATGCACGCCGAGCTGTCCGGGACCATCCGCTGCCTGGACATCAACGCCTGGCACGAGGCGCCCGACCAGATCCACGCCGCGATCGACGAGATCGCGACGATGCACCGCGCCAAGTCGGAGATCACCTACGTGCGCGGGGTGCCGCCGGTCGTCAACGACCCGGTGGTCACCGAGCTGCTGCGCGAGTCGATGGCGGCCCGGCTCGGCAAGGAGTCCGTCGAGGACACCGAGCAGAGCCTCGGCGGCGAGGACTTCTCCTGGTACCTCGAGCACGTGCCCGGAGCCATGGCCCGGCTCGGCGTGCACACCCCCGGCGCGAGCGCCAAGAGGGACCTGCACCGGGGCGACTTCGACGTGGACGAGTCCGCGATCGGCGTCGGCGTGGAGTTCTTCACGGCCGCCGCACTGCTCGACGGCCGGCGTTCGAGGTCGATCGGGTAAAAATTCCTACAACATCTGAGCGCCTGCCGTCACACCTGTCCAGCCCTTGTTACACAAGGGCTGGAGGTCCGGGCAGTCACCGATCGGTCACTGTCCGATTCGCGACGATCCGATAACGACTCATGAACGGCCCTTTAACTGACATCTACGCGCGTTACGATCGCCGCGAAACCAGCGCCGGTCGTGGCGCTTCGGTCAGGTTTTGAAGGAGCCTCCCCTTGCGCCGGATCACCAGGATCGCCACCGTGGGCATCGCGTCCGCGGCGCTGGCCCTCTCGGCCACCGCCTGTGGCGGAAAGAAGTCGTCCGACACCGCCGCCTCCCCCTCGGAGTCGGGTGGTGCCAAGTCCGCCGCCATCGCCTACGACATCGGCGGCCGCGGTGACCAGTCGTTCAACGACGCCGCGTTCGCGGGTCTGGACAAGGCTGAGAAGGAACTGAAGATCAAGGGCGCCGAGGCGGAGCCCACCGAAGGCGAGAGCGAGGCCGACAAGGTCCAGCGCCTCACCGAGCTGGCGCGCAAGGGCAACAACCCGGTCATCGGCGTCGGCTTCTCGTACGCCCCGGCCATCAAGAAGGTCGCCCCGAAGTTCCCGAACACCACGTTCGCGATCATCGACGACACCTCGGTGACCGACAAGAACATCGCGAACCTGGTCTTCAACGAGGAGCAGGGCTCCTACCTGGCCGGCGTCGCCGCCGCCAAGGCCTCCAAGACCGGCACGGTCGGCTTCATCGGCGGTGTCGAGGTTCCGCTGATCAAGAAGTTCGAGGCGGGCTTCACCCAGGGCGTCAAGGACACCAACCCCAACGCCAAGGTGCTGTCGACCTACCTGACCCAGCCGCCGGACTTCTCCGGTTTCGCCAAGCCTGACCTGGGCAAGGCCGCCGCCAAGGGCCAGCTCGACAACGGCGCCGACGTGATCTACTCCGCCGCCGGTCTCGCCGGCTCCGGTGCGATCGAGGCCACCTCCACCGCCGGCAAGTGGGCCATCGGTGTCGACTCGGACCAGTACAACCAGGCCGGTCTGGCCAAGTACAAGGACCACATCCTGACCTCGGTCACCAAGGACGTGTCCGGCGCGGTCTACAACGTGATCAAGTCCGTTGCGGACGGCAAGCCGGAGAACGGCGAGGTCCGCTACGGCCTCGACAAGAACGGCGTGGGCCTGGCCGACTCCAACCCGGAGTACAAGAAGATGGCCGAGGTGACCGCCGCCGTCGAGAAGGCGAAGGCCGACATCATCGCCAAGAAGATCAACGTCAAGACCGCCCCGTAAGGCCGTCCCAGACGTGAAGTAGATGGTCCCGGGGCCCGGGAAGCGGTCTCCACCGCTCCCGGGCCCCGAACCGCATTCCGTGATCCTTGTGGCCAGTTGGCCGCAAGTTTTCACTTTCGACAGTGCTACGCGCGTAGAGGCATCGTGGACGCGATACCTTCTCTCCCCGCCCTGTCCCCCCTGCCTCCAGGCTTTCCAGCTCCTTCCGCGCCAAGGAGAGTGCGTCATCAACGCGTCCAGCCCCCCTGCCGTAGAACTGCACGGCATCACCAAGCGTTTCCCCGGCGTCGTCGCCAACAAGGACATCGCCATCACCGTCCGCAAGGGCACGGTCCACGCCCTGATCGGTGAGAACGGTGCCGGCAAGTCGACCCTGATGAAGATCCTCTACGGCATGCAGAAGCCGGACGAGGGCACCATCGCCATCGACGGGGAGCAGGTCTCCTTCAACAACCCGGGCGAGGCCATCGCCCGCGGCATCGGCATGGTGCACCAGCACTTCATGCTCGCCGACAACCTCACCGTCCTGGAGAACGTCGTTCTCGGCGGCGAGAAGCTGTACGGCATCGGCGGCAAGGCCCGCAAGAAGATCCTGGAGATCTCGGACGCGTACGGCCTCGGCGTGCGACCCGACGCCCTGGTCGAGGACCTCGGCGTCGCCGACCGGCAGCGCGTGGAGATCCTCAAGGTCCTCTACCGCGGCGCCCGCACCCTCATCCTCGACGAGCCCACCGCCGTGCTCGTGCCGCAGGAGGTCGACGCACTCTTCGACAACCTGCGGGAGCTCAAGGCCGAGGGCCTGACCGTCATCTTCATCTCGCACAAGCTGGGCGAGGTCCTCAAGGTCGCCGACGACATCACCGTCATCCGCCGCGGCACCACCGTCGGCACCGCCGACCCGAAGTCCGCGACGACCAAGCAGCTCGCCGAGCTCATGGTCGGCAGCGAGCTGCCCTCGCCGGAGACCCGCGAGTCGACGGTCACGGACGTCCCGATGCTGGTCGTCGAGAGCCTGACCCTCGCCGCGTCCGACGCCGCCGTCGTCGAGCCGGAGACCATGGCCCCGACGGACCCGGAGGACTCCTACCTCCACGAGCACGTCGAAACCGGCCGGCTCCTGCTCGACGACATCAACTTCACCATCCACAAGGGCGAGATCCTCGGCATCGCGGGTGTCGAGGGCAACGGCCAGACGGAGCTCATCGAAGCCCTGATGGGCATGAACTCCGCCGACTCGGGCGTGATCACCCTTGACGGCCGCGACATCACGAAGTCGCCGGTGCGCAAGCGCCGCGAGGGCGGCATCGGGTACATCCCCGAGGACCGCCACCGCCACGGCCTGCTGCTGGAGTCCTCGCTCTGGGAGAACCGCATCCTCGGCCACGTCACCGAGGCGCCCAACTCCAAGAAGGGCATCCTCGACCCGAAGGCCGCCCGCAAGGACACCGAGCGGATCGTGCGCGAGTACGACGTGCGCACGCCCGGCATCGACGTGACCGCGGCCTCCCTCTCCGGCGGCAACCAGCAGAAGCTGATCGTCGGCCGCGAGATGAGCCACAACCCGAAGTTCCTCATCGCCGCCCACCCCACCCGTGGCGTGGACGTCGGCGCGCAGGCGCAGATCTGGGACGCGATCCGCGAGGCCCGCCGCGAGGGCCTGGCCGTGCTCCTGATCTCCGCCGACCTGGACGAGCTGATCGGCCTGTCCGACACCCTGCGCGTCATCTACCGCGGCCGCCTGGTCGCGGACGCCGACCCGGCGACCATCACGCCGGAGGAACTCGGCACCGCCATGACGGGTGCCGCGCGCGGCCACCTGGACGTATCCGACAACCACTCCGCCGATGCCGACGGTGACACGACGGAGGACGAGGCACGATGAAGAAATTCGACAAGGACCGGCTGCTCCTCGCTGCCGCCGGCCCGGTGCTCGCGCTGGTCAGCGCCTTCCTGCTGACCATGATCGTGCTGGCCGCCTCGGGCGTGGACCCGATCGAGCCGCTGCGCATCATGGTCGAGCAGGCCAGTTACGAAGACGTCCAGGTCCTGATCATCAACCAGGCCGGCATCTACTACCTGGCAGCCCTGGCCGTGGCCATCGGCTTCCGGATGAACCTCTTCAACATCGGTGTGGACGGCCAGTACCGCCTCGCCGCGATGATCTCGGCCGTCGTCGGTACCGCGGTCACGCTGCCGGGTCCGCTGCACATCCTGCTGATCGTGGCCGTGGCCATGCTCACCGGCGCCTTCTGGGCCGGCATCGCGGGCATCCTCAAGGCCAAGCGCGGTGTGAGCGAGGTCGTCTCCACGATCATGCTCAACGCCATCGCGACCGCCGTGATCGCCTGGCTGATCCTGCCCAAGAACCTGGGCGTGCAGCCGGCCGGCTCCAACGACCTGACCACCGGCGAGATCGCCGAGTCGGGCTGGTTCCCGTCCTTGACCATGGGTGACGGCCTGGAGGTCTACGGATTCACCTTCGTGGCCTTCGCCCTCGGCATCGTCTACTGGTTCGTCCTCAACCGGACCCGGTTCGGCTTCGACCTGCGCGCCACCGGCGCCAGCGAGTCCGCCGCCCAGGCCTCCGGCGTCGACGCCAAGAAGATGATCATGACGTCGATGCTCATCTCGGGCGCGGTCGCCGGCCTCACCGGCATGCCGCTGCTGCTCGGCGAGTCCCACACGTACAACCTGTCCTTCCCGCTGGGCGTCGGCTTCACCGGCATCACCATCGCGCTGCTGGGCCGCAACAACCCGCTCGGCATCTTCTTCTCCGCCCTCCTGATCGCCTTCATCGACAAGGCGTCCGCCGGTCTCGACCAGAACGGCTACGCCAAGGAGATCGGCACGATCATGCAGGGCCTGATCGTGATCGCGGTCGTCGTCAGCTACGAGCTCGTCCGCCGCTACGGCATCCGCCGCCAGCAGCAGAAGGTCGGCGAGGAGCTGGCCGCCGGCCACGCCATCAAGACCGACAAGGAGGTTGCGGCGTGAGCACCAGCACCGTTTCCGCGACGAGCGCCGCGCCCAAGAAGAACGGCGGCCGCCGCAAGCTCACCCTGCCCTGGATCCTGCTGATCATCGCGGGCGGTCTCGCCCTGATCTCGCTGGTCCGGGTCATCTCCGGCGCCAATGACCTGACCTCCGTCGGCCAGGTCTCCGGTGCCCTCCAGCTCGCAGTGCCGATCGCCATGGCCGGCCTCGGCGGCCTGTGGGCCGAGCGCGCGGGCGTCGTCAACATCGGCCTCGAAGGCATGATGATCCTCGGCACCTGGTTCGGCGCCTGGGCCGGCTACCAGTGGGGCCCGTGGACCGGCGTCGCGATGGGCATCGCCGGCGGCGCCATCGGCGGCCTGCTGCACGCGATCATCACGGTCACGTTCAACGTCAACCACATCGTCTCCGGTGTGGCGGTCAACATCCTGGCCATCGGCTTCACCCAGTACCTGTCGAACTTCACCTTCGACAAGGCCCCGGGCGGCTCCTCCAAGCAGTCCCCGCGCATCGACCCGATCACCGAGATCACCATCCCAGGACTGTCTGACGGGTTGGCCACGCTCCAGGGCAAGCACTGGTTCCTGATCTCGGACCTCGCCGGCATCCTCGGCGGTCTCGTCACCAACCTGTCGCTGCTGACCGTCGTGGCGATCCTGCTGATCCCCGCCACCTGGTGGGTGCTGTGGCGCACCTCCTTCGGCCTGCGGCTGCGCTCCTGCGGTGAGAACCCGATCGCCGCCGAGTCCCTGGGCGTCAACGTCTACAAGTACAAGTACATCGCCGTGGTCGTCTCCGGTGCGATGGCCGGCCTGGGCGGCGCGTTCCTCGCGATCGTCTCCACCGGCATCTACCAGGAGGGCCAGACCGGCGGCCGCGGCTACATCGGTCTCGCCGCGATGATCTTCGGTAACTGGATGCCGGGCGGCATGGCCCTCGGCTCGGGCCTGTTCGGCTTCACCTACAGCCTGAAGCTGCGCGGCGGCGCCGAGAACGTCCACGCGATGCTGCTGCTCCTCGCGATCCTGCTCGTGGTGGCCGTCGCCTGGCAGCTTTACAAGAAGAAGCACGTCCAGGCCGCCATCGCGGCCGCGTGCGCCGCCGGCCTGTTCCTCTGGTACGCGCTGACCGACGCGGTGCCGAGCCAGTTCGTGGACGCGGCCCCGTACGTCACCACGCTCCTGGTGCTCGCGCTCTCCGCGCAGCGGCTGCGGATGCCGAAGGCGGACGGCATGCCCTACCGCAAGGGCCAGGGCAAGTGACCGACGTGGACTGGGAAGCCCTGCGGGCCGCCGCCCGGGAGGCCATGTCCAGGGCGTACGCCCCGTACTCCGGCTTCCCGGTCGGTGTCGCCGCCCTCGTGGACGACGGCCGCACCGTGGTCGGCTGCAACGTGGAGAACGCCAGCTACGGGCTCGGCCTGTGCGCCGAGTGCGGGCTGGTCTCCGCTCTCCAGGCCACGGGCGGCGGCCGCCTGACGCACTTCACGTGTGTGGACGGCAAGGGCGAGAGCCTCGTCCCGTGCGGGCGCTGCCGCCAGCTGCTCTTCGAGTTCGGTGGGCCGGAACTGCTGGTGGAGACCCCGAAGGGGATCGTTCCGCTGGCCGAGATGCTGCCCCAGGCCTTCGGGCCGGACCACCTGAGATAGCCGTGCCGACGGCCCTTCGCCCCCTGGGTGAAGGGCCGTCGCCCTTCCGTCTTTCTTTCCCCTCATCTCTATGCGCGTAGAAGGAAGCACCACATGGACGTCATCTCCGTCATCCGCACCAAGCGGGACCGCGGCGAGCTGAGCCCCGAGCAGATCGACTGGGTCATCGACGCGTACACGCGCGGTGTCGTCGCCGACGAGCAGATGTCGGCGCTCGCGATGGCCATCCTGCTGAACGGCATGAACCGGTCCGAGATCAAGCGCTGGACCGCCGCGATGATCGCCTCGGGCGAGCGGATGAACTTCGACTCCCTGTCCCGCCCCACCGCCGACAAGCACTCCACGGGCGGCGTCGGCGACAAGATCACCCTCCCGCTGGCCCCGCTCGTCGCCGCGTGCGGCGCGGCCGTGCCGCAGCTGTCGGGCCGCGGCCTCGGCCACACCGGCGGCACCCTGGACAAGCTGGAGTCGATCCCCGGCTGGCGCGCGCTGCTCTCCAACGAGGAGATGATGCACGTCCTCGACACCACCGGCGCGGTCATCTGCGCGGCGGGCGACGGCCTGGCCCCCGCCGACAAGAAGCTGTACGCGCTGCGCGACGTGACGGGCACCGTCGAGGCCATCCCGCTGATCGCCTCCTCGATCATGTCGAAGAAGATCGCCGAGGGCACCGGCTCGCTCGTCCTCGACGTGAAGGTCGGCACCGGCGCGTTCATGAAGAACATCGAGGACGCGCGCGAGCTCGCCTCGACGATGGTGGCCCTCGGTACGGACAGCGGCGTCAAGACGATCGCCCTGCTCACCGACATGTCCACCCCGCTCGGCCTGACGGCCGGCAACGCGCTGGAGATCCGCGAGTCGGTCGAGGTCCTGGCCGGCGGCGGCCCCTCCGACGTGGTCGAGCTGACCCTGGCGCTGGCCCGCGAGATGCTGGACGCGGCGGGCATCAAGGACGCCGACCCGGCCAAGGCGCTGGCCGACGGCTCGGCGATGGACGTCTGGCGCCGGATGATCGCGGCCCAGGGCGGCGACCCGGACGCGGCCCTCCCGGTGGCCCGCGAGCAGCACGTCGTCACCGCCCCCGAGTCGGGCGTGCTGACCCGCCTGGACGCGTACGGCGTCGGCGTCGGCGCCTGGCGCCTGGGCGCCGGCCGTGCGCGCAAGGAGGACCCGGTGCAGGCGGGCGCCGGCATCGAGCTGCACGCCAAGCCCGGCGACACCGTGGTGGCCGGCCAGCCGCTGATGACGCTCCACACGGACACCCCGGAGAAGTTCGACTACGCCCTGGCCTCCCTGGAGGGCACGTACGACATCGCCCCGGCCGGCACGGCGTTCTCCGCCACGCCGATCGTCCTGGACCGCATCGCCTGATCCCCACCCCCCCGACGCGTCGGCGCGGCCTCCCGTCCGGGGCCGCGCCGACGTCCTTTCGCGTACCGATGAGTTCGGGCGGGCCCGGCAGTCACCCCTGCGTGGAGATCATGCGACTCGTACTGCCCGGGCCCCGACCGACCGCGCACGACGTGGACGGGCTGTGCGCCCGCCTCGTCCGGCTGTACGAGGGCGGGGCCACCGCGGTGGTGTGCGACGCCACCGCCGTCACCGCTGCGGACCTGGGCACCGTCGAAGCGCTGGCCCGGCTGCGGCTCGCCGCCGGGGGCCGGCCGTTCCGGGTGACCGGCGCCGGGAGCCGGCTACGCGCCCTGCTGGACCTCGTCGGACTCCTCGAGCTGCTCGGGGAGGCCGAAGAGGGGGAACCAGCGGTCGGTGTCCAGGAAGGCGTTGAGCCCGACGATCTTGCCGTCTGAGATCTCCAGGACCTGCAGCGCCCACGGCACGTGCCCCGGCTTCCCGTCCTCCCGGGGCCGGTACTGGCCGAAGGCCGGCAGGCCGTTCGCCGTGGTCGGGACCAGCCGGGAGCCCTTGCACCCGATGCCCTGGTTCAGATGCCACGCCGCGATGTCCGCATGCCCCTGCAGCCACAGGTCGAACGGCGGCATCGACAGCACCGCGTCCTCGTGCAGCAGGGTGGTCAGCCGCGAGATGTCGTAGGCCTCGAAGGCCGAGAGGTACTGCTCCAGCAGCTTCACCTGCTCCGCGTCCAGCGGGTCCGCCGCCTCGCTCTCGCGCATGCGGGTGGCGGACATCGTGGCCCGGGCCCGCTGCAGGGCGCTGTTGACCGAGGCCACCGTGGTCTCCAGCAGCGCCGCGACCTCGTCCGCCTTCCACGCCAGCACCTCGCGCAGGATGAGCACCGCCCGCTGCTTCGCCGGCAGGTGCTGCAGCGCCGCCACGAACGCGAGGCGTACGGATTCCTTCGCCAGCGCCATCTCCGCCGGATCGGCGGTCTGCGGCAGCACCCGCCCGTCCGGGACCGGCTCCAGCCACGTCGTCTCGGGCGACTGGCTCAGCACCGCGGACGCCTGGTGCTGCGGGGCGCTGAGGTCCATCGGGCGGGCCCGCTTGTTCCCCGCGCTCAGCAGGTCCAGACAGACGTTGGTGGCGATCCGGTACAGCCACGAGCGCAGCGAGGAGCGGCCCTCGAACTTCCCGAAACTGCGCCAAGCGCGGACGTACGTGTCCTGCACCGCGTCCTCGGCGTCGAAGGAGGAGCCGAGCATGCGGTAGCAGTAGCCGGTGAGCTCGACCCGGTAGCGGTCCATCGCCGCATCCAGGTCGGAGTCGGCGGCGGTTCCGGTGCCGGTCGCGAGGTCACTCATGGCTGTCGTCCCCCAGTAGATCCGATACCTCGAAAACTACCGGAGGGGTCTGACAACGGCAGCCGGAAAGCCCTGGCTGAGCGGCCTCGGCCGCTCAGGTACCGGGCTTGCGGCCGTACACGTATACGTCGTCGCCCTTGACCAGCAGGTTCCAGTACGCCTTCGCGTCCGCGGCCCGCATGTTCACGCAGCCGCCGGACCCCGGCGGGTTCCACATGCTCTTCTCGACGGAGTGGAAGGCGATCCCGCCGTCGAAGAACTGCGCGTACGGCATCGCCACGTCGTAGATCGTCGACCAGTGGTCGATGTTGCGGTAGTAGATCTGCTTCAGCCCGGTCCGGGTCTCGGTGCCGTCCTTCCCGGTGCGGACCGGCACCGGGCCGTACTTCAGCGTGGCGCCGTCCTGGACCCAGCTGAGCTGGCGGGTCAGGTCGACGCACGCGATCCGGCCCAGGTTCACCGGGCACTTCCCCTCCTTGTTCGGCGTCGTGCCCGCCGCCCGCTGCGCCAGCATGGTGCTCATCGTCTGCCAGGTCAGCGGCCCGGCGTACCCCGCGGTCGGGGTGATGCCGTGCTTCGCCTGGAACGCCTTGACCGCCTGGCAGTCGGCCGCGGACTGCCACCCGTCGACCGGCCGCCCCAGGAACTGCTCCACCTGCCGCTGGTACGGCCCCGTGGTCACGTTGCACGAGCCGGCGGCCTGCGCCGACCCGCCCCCGCCGACCACCAGCGGGGCCGCGAGCGCCACCGCCCCGCAGACCACCGCCGCCGCACGTCGCCCCGTACGCATCCGCATGGATTTCACGTCGGACTCCCTCCCGCCACCCTCATCCCTTCCCGGCGGGGAGGTACAACGCGCCGGAGCCCGGGGCGGCTTGCGCCTCCGGGCTCCGTAATTCCGCTCGTACCGATGCCGTACGGGCGATCCGCGCGCGGCCGTATCAGCGTGCGGCCGCCAGCGAGGTGAGGCGGCGCTCCGCGCGGGCCGCGTGCGAGCCGTACAGGGTGATCGACACGACGCCGAGCACGGCCAGCAGCGCGATGCCCACCGTGGCCGCCCAGCCCGCCGAGTGGTAGGCGAGCGCGCCGAGCGTGCCGCCCGCGCTGGAGCCCAGGTAGTACGCCGACTGGTACAGCGCCGAGGCCTGCGCGCGGCCCGACGTCGCGGTCCGGCTCACCGCGGCGGACGCCACCGCGTGACCCGCGAAGAAACCGGCGGTGATCAGGACCAGGCCGACCAGGATCGCGGCGAGCGAGTCCGCCAGGGACAGCA
Organism: Streptomyces sp. NPDC032745; assembly: GCF_055579465.1. Taxonomy (NCBI): domain Bacteria; kingdom Bacillati; phylum Actinomycetota; class Actinomycetes; order Kitasatosporales; family Streptomycetaceae; genus Streptomyces; species Streptomyces sp. NPDC032745. The sequence continues at coordinate 61,001 of NZ_JBVING010000001.1, forward strand.
GCAGGCCCAGCGCGGTCGTGGTCACCGCCAGGTACAGCGCGCCGCGCCGCCCCGTCCGGGCCACCAGCTGCCCGGCAGCGGCCGAGGAGACCGTACCGACCAGGTAGATCAGGAAGATCGAGCCGATCACGCCCTGCCCCAGGGAGAACGGCTCGTCGACCAGCCGGTAGCCGATGACGGTGTACACGGCGCCGAAGACGGTCATGAACAGCGCGCCGATCCCGTACAGCCGCATCAGCAGCGGGTCGCGCAGATGGCCGGCGACGGTACGGCCGACCGCGCGCGGGTTCAGCGAGGCGGGGCGGAAGAACCGGGCCCGGGGGAGCAGCACCAGGAAGGCCGCCGCGCAGGCCAGGGACATCAGACCGACGGCCAGCAGCCCGCCCCGCCAGCCCCACACCTGGGCCGCCCAGCCGGTGACGAGGCGGCCGCTCATGCCGCCGATGGAATTGCCCGCCACGAACAGGCCGATCGCACCCACCAGCGCCTTCGGCTTGACCTCCTCCGCCAGGTACGCCATCGCGGAGGCCGGGATGCCGGCGATCGCCGCGCCCTGGACGGCGCGCAGCGCCACCAGCCACTCCAGGTTCGGCGCGAACGGCACGAGGAGCCCGACGCCGACGGCGACCAGCATGGAGACCGTCATCATCCGGGTCCGCCCGAAGCGCTCGGAGAGCGCGCTGAGCGGCAGGACGAACAGGGCGAGTGCGCCGGTGGCCGCGGACACGGTCCAGCTGGCCTGACCCGCCGTCACCCCGAACCCGTCGGAGATCGCGGGCAGCAGCGCCTGGGTGGAGTAGAGGAGGGCGAACGTCGCGAGTCCGGCGGCGAAGAGCGCGAGGCTCATGCGGCGGTAGCCGGGGCGGCCGGGGGAGCGGGGTTCCGGTGCGGCAGGGGACGACGGGGTGGAGGCACCCGTGGTGACGGGCGCCCCGGTATGAACGGGAGGCATGCAACGACCGTAGACCCGTCCCGTTTCATGCGTCCAATGCACAGAATCGCGATAATCGATCCACTGGTGCATGACCGCAGCTCAGAGGGGCGCCTGTAAATGAACCGTTACGAAGAAGACATCGCGGTGACAGGTTTGCTGGCCCCGCGGCTGGCGTACTTCGCCGCCGTCGCCCGCCACGAGCACGTCACCCGCGCCGCGCACGAGCTGGGCGTTCCGCAGTCCACCCTGTCCCGGGCCATGGTCCGGCTCGAACAGGACCTCGGCGTCACGCTGTTCGCCCGCAAGGGCCGCACCGTCGCGCTCACCACGGCCGGCCGGACCTTCCTCGCCTCGGCCGAGCGGGCCCTCGCCGAAATCGCCCGCGCCGCCGAGTCGGTGCAGCAGGACGCCGACCCGGCCTTCGGCAAGGTGGCGTTCGGCTTCCTGCACACCCTCGGCCCCGAGACCGTACCCGGCCTGATCCGCACCTTCCGCGCCGACCACCCGCGCGTGCGCTTCTCCCTGGTGCAGAACTACGGCGAGGCCATGCTCGAGAAGCTGCGGGCCGGCGAGCTCGACCTCTGCCTGACCTCACCGCTCCCCGACGCCCCCGACCTGGTCGCCCGCCGCCTGGACGTGCAGCGGCTGCGCCTGGTGGTCCCCGACGACCACCGCCTGGCCACCCGCAAGCGCATCCGCCTGGCGGAGGCCGCCGAGGAAACCTTCGTCACCCTGGAGGCCGGCTACGGCCTGCGCCGCATCACCGACGACCTGTGCGCGGAGGCAGGGTTCACCCCGCGCGTGGCCTTCGAGGGCGAGGAGGCCGAGACCCTGCGCGGACTGGTCGCGGCAGGCCTCGGCGTGGCCCTGCTGCCGCCGCCGGCCGTGGCCCGCCCCGGCGTCGTCGAGCTGACGGTGACGGCCCCGCGCGCGGTCCGCGAGATCGGCGTCGCCTGGCTCGACGGCCACCCCGACACCCCGCCGGTCGCCGAGTTCAAGCGTTTCCTGCTGTCCCGGCGCGGCCGGCTGATCCCGGAGCTGCACGGCTGGCACCCCGGTCAGGACCCGGCTTCGCCCCCGGAGGCGGCAGGAGCCGCCGCCGAGGAGAGCAAATAGCCCGCCTGGAAACGGGACTTGGCGCCCACCGCCCGCATGATCTCCGCGATGTGGCGCTGGCAGGTACGCTCCGACATGCCCAGCCGGCGCGCGATCACCTTGTCCTCCAGCCCCTCCGACAGCAGCCGCACGATCGTCTGCCGCAACTCGTCCGAGAGCGAGCGGGCCGCGTCCGGGCTCACCGTCGTGGGGAACGGCTCCGCTTCCACCCAGCACCGCTCGAACGCCGACGTCATGAAGTGCACGACCGCCGGCTCCCGCACCACCAGCGCCGCCCCGCTGCGGTCCGGCACCGCCATCAGCCCCGTGTGCCCGTCGAAGACCAGCATCCGCATCAGGGCGTCGCCCAGGGTCCGTACCTGCGCGCCCAGCGCCGTCACCCGCTCCACGTACGCCGCCGTGGGCCGCGAGTAGCGGGCCGTGTGCTGGTAGATCGTGCGCATCCGCACCCCCCGCGCCAGCAGCGACTCGTCGCGCCCGATCGCCTCCTCCAGCGTCTCCACCGGCCGGCCCCCGCCCGGCTGCGAGGCCAGCAGCTCCCGCTCGCACCCCGCAACCAGCTCGGCGATCAGCCCGCGCACCGCCCCCAGGTCGGTGACCAGCTCCAGCTTCGCCCGCCCCGACCCGTTCCGTTCGAGGTGCGCCGCCCCCGCCTCGTACGCCGGGACCAGCGCCTCCAGCCGCCCGCGCAGCCGGTCCATCTCGTCGTGGGTCTCCCGTACGAGCAGGGCCAGCGGGGCCAGCGCCCGGGCCGCCGCCGCCCGCGGCGCCACGGCGCTCCACCGCTCCGGACCGTCGCCCGGAGCCCGCTGGAGCAGGTGCGCGGCGGCCAGCTCGGTGATCGCCGCGGCCGCCCGCGCCCCGAGGGCCTCGGTGGCCTCGGCCGCGGCGAACGAATGCCGCTCCACGGCGTACGCGTACAGCCGCCGGGCGGCGCGGCTCAGGTCGCCCCCGCGCGGCTGGTCGGCTTCGTCGGCTGGCATATGCGTATTCGTCCCGGATTACGGATGTTTATAAACCCCTCGTGTTCCCGCAAGGCGGCAAGACGACCCCCGGTCGGGCGCCTCGTGGATGTGCCGGACCGGCACAGTGGTCACACCGGGTGAAGGGGGAAACGCGGTGACGGGGGAGCGGGAGCGGGTTCGCAGGACCGGGCGGGGGCCCATGGCGGTCCTGCTGAGCCCGCGCCCCGCCGTGGTGGCCGCCGCCCGACGGGCCGGCGCGCGCACCGTGGTGGTCGCGCCGGGTCCGCCGGTGCCCTCCGACCGTGAGGGGGCGGAGCGGCGGGTACGGACGGACCGGCGCGACCACCGCCGCCCGGCTCGACGCGTCCCGGCACGGGCGCGCCCACGTCCGCGCCACCGCCCGACGGCGGGCTGACCCGCATCCGGGACCGGGCCGTGGCCCTGCTCGGACACCCGGTACCCCTCACCCCGGATTCACACGGGATTCACGTACCGCCGCCACCGTGGAGGCATGGCCCTCACCCGACGTGAAGTTCTGGCGACCGGTGCGACCGGCGCCGCCGCAGCCGCCACCCCGCACCTGTCCGCCCCCTCGCCGGACACCCGGATCCTGCGCGGCACGATCCCGCCCGGCGCCCCGGACTTCGTCGAGATACCCCTCGATGTGCCGCGCGGCGTACGCGAGTTAAAAGTGGCTTACACGTACGGGAAGCCGCCCGTACCGCCCGGCACCCCCGGGAACGCCCTCGACATAGGCATTTTCGACCAGCACGGCACAGCCCTCGGCGGTGCCGGCTTCCGTGGCTGGTCCGGCGGCGCCCGCAGCGAGTTCTTCCTGCGCGCCGACGACGCGACCCCCGGCTACGTGCCCGGCCCGATCGGAGCCGGCCGCTGGCACATACTGCTCGGCCCGTACACCGTGGCCCCGCAGGGGCTCCCGTACGAGATCACCGCACGCTTCACCTTCGGCGACCCGGGCCGCACCCCCCGCCCGGTCTACCCGCCCCAGCGGGCCCGCGGCCGCGGCCGGGCCTGGTACCGGGGCGACTGCCACATCCACTCGGTGCACTCCGACGGGCGCCGCACCCCGGCCGAGATCGCCGGCCTCGCCCGGGCCGCCGGCCTGGACTTCATCAACTCCTCGGAGCACAACACCCACACCGCGCACGCCGCCTGGGCCGACGCGCTGTCGCCGGACCTGCTGATCCTGACCGGCGAGGAGATCACCACCCGCACCGGACACGTCCTCGCGGTAGGCACCGACCCGGGGACCTTCGTCGACTGGCGCTACCGGGCGCGCGAGGGCCGCTTCGGGCGGTTCGCCCGTGCCATAAGGGGCGCGGGAGGGCTGGTCGTGCCCGCCCACCCGCACGCCACCTGCATCGGCTGCGCCTGGAAGTTCGGCTTCGGCGAGGCCGACGCGGTCGAGGTCTGGAACGGCCCGTGGACCCCGGACGACGAGGTCTCCCTGGCCTCCTGGGACGCCACCCTGCGCGGCGCCGACGGCGAGCGGTGGCTGCCCGCCGTGGCCAACAGCGACCACCACCGCGACCCGGACCGCATCGGCGGCCCGCAGACCGTGGTCCTCGCCGAGGACCTGACCCGGGAGGCCGTCCTCGCCGGGATGCGGGCCGGCCGGTGCTACGCCGCCGAGTCCGCACAGGTCGCGGTCGGCTTCGAGGCCGTCGGAGGCCGCGGGCAGCGTGCCGGCATCGGGGAGCCCCTGCGGGTGGCCCCGGACGCGGACGTGCTGATCCGGCTCACGGTCACGGGCGCCACGGGCTGCGAACTACGGCTGATCACCGATCAGGGCCTGGCCGTCACGGCCCCCGACGCCACCACCCTGGAATGGCACACCACCCCGGCCCGCTCCGCCTACGTCCGGGCCGAGGTCCGTCATCCCGCTGGCACCCCGCCGCTCCCGGGCGCCATGGCGGCCTTCACCAACCCGGTCTGGTTGCCGGTTTCCTGACGGCGTCAGCCGGACGCGGGCTTGGCGTAGTCGGTGTAGCCGGTCCAGTCGAGGGCGACACAGGGCTCGTCCCCGACGACCCAGGCGTCGTGTCCGGGCGCGATCCGGATGAAGTCGCCCGGGCCGATCTCGCCCTGCTCCCCGTCGTCCATCGCGATCACCATCCGGCCGCTCACCACGTACCCGGTGTGGGCGGACCGGCAGCTGTCCGTGCCCGCGAGCGGCTTGATGTGCTGCGACCAGCGCCACCCCGGCTCGAAGACCGCCCGACCCACCGCGCCGCCTTCGGTGTTGAAGAGATCCAGCCGACCCATGCCGTCCTCGAACGGTCGGGTCTCGTCCGGCTCGTCGAAGTTCCTGGACACCAATCCGGCCATGACCCATCGCCTCCGGCAGAGGAGCACCCCGAGTCCACTCCTCACTCTACGCGCGGCGCGCCCGTCCGACAGGTCGGGTCAGCCCCGCAGCGACCGCCCGAACCCGGAGGCGAGCGGCATCCGCAGCCCCAGCGGCGGCGGCGCCGCCAGCGCGTCCGTCACCGGCCGCGAGTACCGCCCCGAGAACATCGCCCCCAGGACGAAATCCACGGACAGTGCCACGACTTCCGCCTGGTGCTCCCGCAGCCGGTGCCCGTCCGAGTGCACCTCGAACCGGCACGTCGCCCGGTTCGCCTTCTTCGCCTGCGCCGCCAGCCGAAACGATGCTTCAGGATCGCTGCGCGCGTCGTTCGTCCCGTGCACGATCAGCACCTGCCGCCCCGACAGCTGTTTCACCGGTTCCGGGGAATCCGCCGACACCACCTCGCCTAAGGAAGGGGCAAGCGCCAGCACCGAGTTGACGGCGTCGTGGCCCGCCGCCCGCAGCGCCGCCCGGCCGCCCGCGTCGTAGCCGACGAGGCACACCGGTACGTCCCCGTACCGGCGCACCACCTCGTCGGCCGCCCACCGGGCGTCGTCCTCACGGCAGGCCCCCCGGCCGTGCAGGACCGTGTGCGCGACCAGCCCGTCCGCCCCGCCCGCCCGGGCCAGTGCCCGCGCGAGCGGACGCACCGGACCGGGGAACAATCTGGACGCTCCGGGGAGCAGGAGGACCGCTCCGTTGACTGTGCTTCCCGTCGGGACCGAGCCGTTCGCGCCGGCCGCCCGCCCCAGGCGGGCCCCGCGCGCCGGCGGCGCATGCTGTGCCATGGCGGAACATTCTCAGACTGACAGGTGTACGCGACCCGTCCGTACGGTCTCTGTTACGTATCGACCCCCGTCGCCGACGCGCTGCTCTACGCGCGTAGGAGTAGAGTGCCCGGATGACGAGCGAGACCCCCAACCTGCCGACCCCGGATCAGATCCGCCGCTCCCCGAAGGTGCTGCTCCACGACCACCTCGACGGTGGTCTGCGCCCCGGGACCATCATCGAGCTGGCCCGCGAGGCCGGCTACGAGAGCCTTCCCGAGACGGACGCCGACAAGCTCGGCATCTGGTTCCGCGAAGCCGCCGACTCCGGCTCCCTGCCCCGCTACCTGGAGACGTTCGCGCACACGTGCGCCGTCATGCAGACGAAGGCGGCGCTGTTCCGCGTCGCCGCCGAGTGCGCCGAGGACCTGGCCGAGGACGGCGTCGTGTACGCCGAGATCCGCTACGCCCCCGAGCAGCACCTGGAAGCCGGCCTGACCCTCGAAGAGGTCGTCGAGGCCGTGAACGACGGCTTCCGCGAGGGTGAGCGCCGCGCGAAGGCGAGCGGCCACCGCATCCGCGTCGGCGCGCTGCTCACCGCGATGCGCCACGCCGCCCGCGCCCTGGAGATCGCCGAGCTGGCGAACCGCTACCGCGACAACGGCGTGGTCGGCTTCGACATCGCCGGCGCCGAGGCCGGGTTCCCTCCCACCCGCCACCTCGACGCGTTCGAGTACCTCAAGCGCGAGAACAACCACTTCACCATCCACGCGGGCGAGGCCTTCGGCCTGCCGTCGATCTGGCAGGCCCTGCAGTGGTGCGGCGCCGACCGCCTGGGCCACGGCGTGAAGATCATCGACGACATCGAGGTCGCCGCCGACGGCTCGGTGAAGCTGGGCCGGCTGGCCTCGTACGTCCGGGACAAGCGCATCCCCCTGGAGATGTGCCCCACCTCGAACCTGCAGACCGCCGCGGCCGCCTCGTACGCCGAGCACCCGATCGGCCTGCTGCGCAAGCTGCACTTCCGCCTGACGGTCAACACCGACAACCGGCTGATGAGCGGCACCAGCATGAGCCGCGAGTTCGAGCACCTGGTCGACACCTTCGGCTACACGCTCGACGACATGCAGTGGTTCACCGTCAATGCGATGAAGTCCGCGTTCATTCCTTTCGATGAACGACTGGCCATGATCAATGAGGTCATCAAGCCCGGTTACGCGGAGCTGAAGTCGGAATGGCTGTTCCAGCAGACCGCTTCGACCAGCGGTTCTGTATCGGTCTAGGCCATGGCATGACGTAAGGAAAGCGCCCGGGAGGAGCAATTCCCGGGCGCTTTCTCATATTTACGTATGTTTGCGGCCGGGGGTTTGGCGTGACTAGTTTGCGGAGCCGCTCAATTCCCCGTCGCAAGGACTCAATCTTCATGAAGAAGTCAGCTGCCAAGACCCTCGGTGCCGCCGCCCTCGGTGCCGCCTTCGTCGCCGCCGCCGCCGGTTCCGCCTCGGCCTCCGCGATCGGTCTCTCCGACGCTCTGGGTACCGTCACCGGCGCCACCCAGGGGCTCACGAGCCAGCAGCAGGTGAGCCCCGGGGGTGGCCAGCAGAGCGACCCGGCCGCCCCCCTCAACCAGATCACCGACGCGGTCGGCCCCACGCTCGGCGGCCTGCCCATCGGCGGCGCGCTCGGCGGCTGATCCCGCCGGATCCGTCCGCGGATTCGTCTGCGGATGATTCGCATGCGCACGCACGTGGCGCACGCCGGTTCGATCGGGTGTGTGCCACGTCGTGCCGTGTGCCACGATCACCACCAACTGCCCGCCGACGCACTGGGTATGAGGTCATCGGTCATGCGCTTGAACGCACGAGTCACGGTCGGAGCGGCCACCGCCGCCCTGCTCCCCGCCCTCCTCCTGGGAGCCGTGGGATGCAGCAGCAAGGACGCCCCCGCGGCCGGCAAGGCGCCCGATCCGAAGGGTTCCGCCCCCGCAGGCTCTCCCGCCGCGTCACCGGGCGGCGCCCCGAGCGGCTCGGCCGCGCCGAAGGCCGGGGCGAGCAGGCTGGAGCGCTCCGCGCTCGAACAGGGCGATCTGCCCGGCTACCAGGTCTCCGCGCAGGGCAAGAACCCGAACGCCCCCGACGGCCAGCCGCAGGCCGACCGCAAGGCCTGCCAGCCCCTGGCCGACATCATGGGCGACAAGCCCGACCCGGCCGCCCGCGAGACCGTCAACCGCGGCATCGGCTCCCAGAAGCAGGTCGGCCTGGCCGTCTCCGCCTCCGTCAGCTCCTACGCCGAAAGCGACGCCAAGGCCCTGATCTCCCGGCTGAAGGATGCGGTCGCCGCCTGCGGTACCGGCTTCTCCGCCACCGTCGACAAGCAGAGCGGCAGCTACCGCGACGTACGGCCGGCCGAGTACAAGACGGCCGGCGACGAGAGCGTCAGCTGGACCACGACCGCGGCCGCCCAAGGGGTCTCCGCGCAGGTCCACGTGGTCGTCGTACGCCAGGGCGCCACCGTCGTGCGGTTGATGGCCCTCAACGTGGCGGCGGCCGCGGCCCAGCAGAAGCCGCAGGTCCCGCACGAGGTGGCGGACAAGCAGCTCGAGAAGGTCCGCAGCGCGGGCTGAGCCGCCCCGGACGTGCTACCAGGCGCCCGCGGCGGACTTCTCGTTGGGCAGGAGCACCCACAGCGCCAGGTAGATCAGGAACTGCGGGCCGGGCAGCAGGCACGAGACGACGAATATCAGGCGCATCGTATTCGCGGAAATTCCGAAGCGGCGCGCCAGTCCGGCGCAGACGCCGCCGATCCAGCGGCCGTCACGGGGGCGGGCAATGGCGCTCATGGTTTCTCCTCTGTGGGCTCTGCGGGCCACCAGAACGGTCGGTAATGGCGGGTTCCCGCGATGCCTCAATACTCCCGCGGCACTGCTGACAGAACGTCGGTCCACGGACCGAGGCCGACCCTGGGAATTCTCGGGGTAGAGCCCTGAGGGGAGCGCTGCGAGCGCCGTAGCCGCGCACGCAGCGCCGGTACGACGGCCACGTGCGCGAGCACCACGCCGAGGCCGTTCAGCAGGACCGAGTCCACGTCGACCACCTGCCCGGGTACCGCGCTCTGGAGCATCTCGATGCTGAGCGAGACCAGCGCGCCCGCGGCGGCGGTCCGGCCCAGCGAGGACCACGCGGCCAGCGGCGAGGGCGCCAGGTTCCCGTTGACGATCGGCAGCAGCACCCCGAGCGGGGCGAGCAGCGCCAGCCCCTCCCCGATCCGCCGGACCGCCTCGAGCGGTCCGTACGAGAGGTCCGCCCGGATCCCCTCCAGCGGTGTCAGATTGGCGGCGGCCGCCCAGGGCACGTCCAGGGGCCGCAGAGTCAGCCAGCCGACGAGGAGGAGATGAGCGATCAGCAGCCCCCCGCCCAGGAGCCGGAGCCGGAGGTGAATGGCGGTGGCGGCACTGCGGCCGACCTCGTTGCGCTGCACACCTGCGAGGACGCAGCGCCCGGTGGCTGCGGTTCCGGTCGGATTCGGCGAGCAGGAGGCATATGACGATCCGATCGGATGAAGCCCCGGCGGGTCGGTGACGCACCAGCCTCCGCTACCGCTGCGGACCCGCACAGTGGGCGCGGCCACCGCCGGCAGCCGAAGGAGAACAGCCATGCCCGCACGACGCAGCCCCGTACGACGCACAGCAGCACGCGGCGGCGCACGCCGGCCGCTGCACACGATCGTGGCCGGGTTCTGCGGCCGCGCCCTGGCCGCGGCCCTCACCGGCCTCGGCATCCCCCGCGCCTGAGGGCTGTCCCGTAATCCCCGGTGGATCGGCGCGCGGCGTCGGGTGCGGTGCATCGCAAGGCGCAGGAGCATCCTCATACCGGGTGTATCCGGGTGTATCCGGGCGTTCCGGCAACGCGGCGAGGTGCCGCAGCCGGCGTCGTGGGCCCGCCGTCAGCGGGTGGCGAGGAGGACGATCAGGAACACCGCGCCCGCGACGGCGGGCGCGATGACCTCGTACGACCACCGCACGCGCACGCTGCCCTGGGCGCCGGCCCGCGAGGCGCCGCGCTCGGCCAGCTCCCGCAGCTCGTCCACCACCTGGTCCGCGTGGGCCCGCTGCGGTTCGGCGGCGGCGGCGGCCGCCGCGTCGCCGCCGCCCTCGGGCGAGCCGAGTCCCTTGCCGGTGAGCCCGCCGCGGCGGGAGAGCTGCTGCCGGTTCGCCTTCTTCCGCTCGCGCAGCGAGACCGGGACGGACCACAGCTGGTACTTCGACCCCTCGGCCAGCACCTCCGCCGAGTACCCGGCACGCACCGCGTCCACGGCGGCCCAGGGCAGCTCGATGATCCGGAACGGGTTCCGTACGCGCATCCGGTTGTCGTTGGCGAAGACGGCCGGACGGATGGTGAAGGCCACGGTCAGCGGTACGGCCAGCAGGGCGACCGCCGCGGCGAACCACGGGGCGTTCCCCGATCCCCGCACGATGGCGTCCCCGCAGAGCCACGCGATGAGCGCGAGCAGCAGAACACCGGTGACGAGGGCCATGGGGGAGCGGTAGACCCGGTCGTCGTACACCGGTTCGTCAGTGGGCTGCTGGCTGCTCATGAGCCCGATTCTGCCTCAAGCCGTCTCAGCCCACGAGATCGGCGTACACGATGATGTTGTCGGGGCGGTGGCCGGCGGTGATCTCGCCGCCGCAGGTGATCAGCCGCAGCTCGGGGCGCGCGGTGTTCCCGTACACCTTGGCGGTCGGGAAGCTCTTCTTGTCGACCTGTTCCAGCTCGCGCACCCGGAAGACGGCGGTGGTGCCGTCCGCCCGGGAGACGGTGATCTCGTCACCGGTGCGGATCTTCGAGACGTTGCGCAGGACGGCCGGGCCGCGTGCGGTGTCGAAGTGCCCGATCAGCACGGCCGGGCCGGTCTCGCCCGGGGTGACGGCCTTGGTGTACCAGCCGATCCGGTCCCCGTCCGGCACGGAGGGCACCTCGACGGTGCCGTCGGCGGCCAGGCCCAGTTCCAGCAGCGGGCCCGCGTCCACCCCGGCCGCGGGGATCCGTACCCGTACGGGCTCCGAGGCGGGCAGCGGGGCGGCGGGCGCGGCCGCCGTCGGGGCGGACGACGCCGCGGCGGGCGCGGTGGCCGCGGCGATGTGCGGCGGGGGCGTGGCCGCGGCCGGTGCACCGCCGCAGCCGGTCAGGGCGGCGAGGGCGAGCGGGCCGAGCAGGGCGGTGGCGAGCAGGGGGCGGACGCGGTGGGCCATGGGGTGCTCCGGGAAACGGGCCCGGCGGGCCACCGTGGAGGTGGCCCGCCGGAAGGAGGAACGGGGAGGAACCGTAAGGGCAGGGGTGCTGCTCAGGCGCCGTTGCGGGCGCGGCGGGTGCGGGCCATGAGGGCCACACCGAGCCCGGCGAGGATCGCGAGGAGACCCGCGCCGGCGGCCATCGTGGTCCCGTTGTCGGTGTCCTCGGCGGCGATCTCCGCGCCGGCGGCGACCGCGCCCTGCGGGACGACCACGGTCTGTGCGCCCGTCTGCGGCTTCACGTCGGCGGCCGGCTTGACGGTGACCTTGGCGGTCGGCTGCGCGGTGACCTTGGCGGAGGGCTGGGCCGACGGCTTGGCGGAGGGCGTGGTGGTCGGCGCGGCCTTCGGCAGCTCGTAGAAGTCCGCGGCCCCCTCGGTCAGCACGCGGACGGCGAGCCCGTACTGGCCGGGGTTCCCCTCGGAGAGCTTGTACTGGATGCCGTCGACGACCGCGACCCGGTTCGAGGGGTCCAGCTTCGCCAGTACGCGGCCCGCCACGCCGTCGGCCGGCTTCCAGTCGGCGCCGACGGCGCGGATCCAGACCTCGGGGCCCTCGACGTCGTTGCGCAGCACCGCGATCCGGCCGTCGGCGACGAGGTGGACCTCGCCGTCGTAGCGGCCCTTGCCCGACGGAGCCGCAGACACGGTGGACATCGCGGTCACCGAGGTGACGGCCTGCTGGGCGGGCGCGGCGAGTGCCGTCGCGGCCGGCGCGAGCAGGACCCCGGCGAGGGCGGCGGTGACGATCGAGGTGCGGAGGGCGGTACGCATAACGACTCCTGGAAGCTGTGTCGCGGGAAGGTGGGAGAGTCGCATGCCCCTTTTCTCTACGGGTTCTCTGCCGAAGCTTTCATCCGGTGAGGTCTGGCGGGCTGCTGAAGAGAAATTTACGGATCTTGTTCGACCGGACGATGGGGTTCCCGTCTTCGTCGTGTAACGGGAAAAGCGGAGGTCAGCGGTCCGCAGACGCGGACCCGGCCCGACCCCTGCCCCGCCCGGATGTGGCCAAGCCCGCACAGATGTGCGGCCGCGGGGGGTGACAGGCCGCTACGCGCGTAGATATGCTCATCTTGTGACCATGCCCACCACCCTCACCGCATTCGCTGACGTGACGACGTCCGACAGCGCGCTGCGCCGCTTCCTGCACGGGCTGCCCGGCGTAGACGCCGTCGGCCTGGAGGCCCGCGCGGCCGCGCTCGGTACCCGTTCGATCAAGACCACGGCCAAGGCCTACGCCATTGACCTGGCTATTTCGATGATCGACCTGACCACGCTTGAGGGTGCGGACACCCCGGGCAAGGTCCGAGCGCTCTCCGCCAAGGCCGCCAATCCCGACCCGACCGACCGTACGACTCCCATGACCGCCGCGGTCTGCGTCTACCCCGACATGGTGGCCACCGCCAAGGCCGCCCTGAACGGCGCCGACGTCAAGGTGGCCTCCGTCGCGACGGCCTTCCCGGCCGGCCGCGCCGCGCTGCCCGTCAAGCTCGCGGACACCCGTGACGCCGTCGCCGCCGGCGCCGACGAGATCGACATGGTCATCGACCGTGGCGCCTTCCTCGCCGGCCGCTACCTGGAGACGTACGAGCTGATCAAGGCCATCAAGGAGGCGTGCGTACGCCCCGACGGCACCGCCGCCCGTCTCAAGGTCATCTTCGAGACCGGCGAGCTGTCGACGTACGACAACATCCGCCGGGCCTCCTGGATCGGCATGCTCGCGGGCGCCGACTTCATCAAGACCTCCACCGGCAAGGTCGGCGTCAACGCCACCCCCGCCAACACGCTGCTGATGCTCGAGGCCGTCCGCGACTTCAAGGCGCAGACTGGAATCCAGATCGGCGTGAAGCCGGCCGGCGGCATCCGGACCACCAAGGACGCCATCAAGTTCCTGGTCCTGGTCAACGAGACCGTGGGCGAGGACTGGCTGTCCAACCACTGGTTCCGCTTCGGCGCCTCCAGCCTGCTCAACGACCTGTTGATGCAGCGCCAGAAGCTGAGCACCGGCCGTTACTCCGGTCCCGACTACGTGACGGTGGACTGATCACCATGGCATCCCTTTTCGAGTACGCACCGGCCCCCGAGTCGCGTTCCGTCGTCGACATCGCCCCTTCGTACGGGCTCTTCATCGACGGCGAGTTCACCGACGCCGCCGACGGCAAGGTCTTCAAGACCGTCTCCCCGTCGTCCGAGGAGGTCCTCTCCGAGGTCGCCCAGGCCGGCGCCGCCGACGTGGACCGCGCCGTCAAGGCCGCCCGCAAGGCCTTCGTGACCTGGTCGGCGCTGCCCGGCTCCGAGCGCGCCAAGTACCTCTTCCGCATCGCCCGGATCATCCAGGAGCGCAGCCGCGAGCTGGCCGTCCTGGAGACCCTGGACAACGGCAAGCCGATCAAGGAGACCCGCGACGCGGACCTCCCGCTCGTCGCCGCGCACTTCTTCTACTACGCGGGCTGGGCCGACAAGCTCGACCACGCGGGCTACGGCGCGAACCCGCGCCCGCTCGGCGTGGCCGGCCAGGTCATCCCGTGGAACTTCCCGCTGCTGATGCTGGCGTGGAAGATCGCCCCGGCGCTCGCCACCGGCAACACCGTCGTCCTCAAGCCCGCCGAGACGACCCCGCTCACCGCCCTGTTCTTCGCGGACATCTGCCGTCAGGCGGGCCTGCCCAAGGGTGTCGTCAACATCCTCACGGGTTACGGCGACGCGGGCGCGGCCCTCGTCGAGCACCCGGACGTCAACAAGGTCGCCTTCACCGGCTCGACCGCGGTCGGCAAGGCCATCGCCCGCCAGATCGCCGGTACGGACAAGAAGGTCACCCTGGAGCTGGGCGGCAAGGGCGCCAACATCGTCTTCGACGACGCCCCCATCGACCAGGCCGTCGAGGGCATCGTCAACGGCATCTTCTTCAACCAGGGCCAGGTCTGCTGCGCGGGCTCGCGCCTGCTGGTCCAGGAGTCGATCCACGACGAGCTGCTGGACTCCCTCAAGCGCCGCCTGAGCACCCTGCGCCTGGGCGACCCGCTCGACAAGAACACCGACATCGGAGCGATCAACTCCGCCGAGCAGCTCGCCCGGATCACCGCGCTCGCGGAGACCGGCGAGGCCGAGGGCGCCGAGCGCTGGTCCCCGGCGTGCGAGCTGCCGTCCGCCGGCTACTGGTTCGCCCCGACGCTCTTCACGAACGTCACCCAGGCGCACACCGTCGCCCGCGACGAGATCTTCGGCCCGGTGCTGTCCGTGCTGACCTTCCGTACGCCGGACGAGGCCGTCGCCAAGGCCAACAACAGCCAGTACGGCCTGTCCGCCGGCATCTGGACGGAGAAGGGTTCGCGCATCCTCGCGGTCGCGAACAAGCTCCGCGCCGGTGTGGTGTGGGCCAACACGTTCAACAAGTTCGACCCGACCTCGCCCTTCGGCGGCTACAAGGAGTCGGGCTTCGGGCGCGAAGGCGGCCGTCACGGCCTGGAGGGCTACCTCGATGTCTGAGTCTTCGGCGCGACTGAGCGTCTTCAAGACCTACAAGCTGTACGTCGGGGGCAAGTTCCCCCGCTCCGAGAGCGGCCGGGTGTACGAGGTGACGGCGAAAACATCGTCGGGTGGCAAGGGCAAGTGGCTGGCCAACGCCCCGCTGTCCTCCCGCAAGGACGCGCGTGACGCGGTCGTCGCGGCCCGCAAGGCCTTCGGCGGCTGGTCCGGCGCGACCGCGTACAACCGCGGGCAGATCCTCTACCGCATCGCCGAGATGCTGGAGGGCCGACGCGAGCAGTTCGTCCGCGAGGTCGGCGAGGCCGAGGGCCTGTCCAAGTCGAAGGCGGCCGCGGTCGTCGACGCGGCCATCGACCGCTGGGTCTGGTACGCGGGCTGGACCGACAAGATCGGCCAGATCGTGGGCGGGGCCAACCCGGTCGCGGGCCCGTTCTTCAACCTCTCCACCCCGGAGCCGACCGGTGTCGTCACGGTCGTGGCCCCGCAGGACTCGTCCTTCCTGGGCCTGATCTCCGTGATCGCCCCGGTGATCGCGACGGGCAACACGGCGGTCGTGATCACCTCGGAGAAGGCGCCGCTTCCGGCCCTGTCCCTGGGCGAGGTGCTGGCCACCTCCGACCTGCCGGGCGGCGTCGTCAACATCCTGTCCGGCAAGGCCGCCGAGATGGGCCCGCACCTGGCGTCCCACCAGGACGTCAACGCGATCGACCTGGCCGGTGCCGACGCGGCGCTGGCCAAGGAGCTGGAGATCGCGGCGGCCGACAACCTCAAGCGCGTCCTGCGTCCACAGCCTGTGGACGACTGGAGCGCCGACCCGGGCACGTCGCGCATGACGGCGTTCCTGGAGACGAAGACGGTCTGGCACCCCACGGGTTCGCTGGGCTCGGGCGGATCCTCGTACTGAGAGATCCCCTCCGAAACCGGCCCCGGCAGCGTCCCCCGTGCTGCCGGGGCCTTTTCGCGCCCCGGTGCCTCCGGCTACTTCGGCAGCAGCGGGCCGAGCAGCGAGGACGCGGCCGCCTCGGGCAGCTCGCCGATGGACGGCCCCTGCGTCAGGACCCCCGTGACCATGGTGGTGCCGACCGCCGGGAAGTCGGCGACCTTGGTGGCCACGCCGTTGTCGAGCGGGTCCACGCCGGTGTGCGCGAGGGGGTTCACCTTGAGGTTCGAGATGGGGTCGGTGACCCCGGCGAGGGCCGCCGGGACCGAGAGCTCACCGGCCTGGGCGCCGCCGGCGGCCATGGCCAGGGCCGCACCGGCCATGGAGAGCGTGAGGCCTGCGGAGCGCAGCGTTGAGCTGCCGGGGGCTGCGTGACGTGCCATTGGGGATCCCGCCTGAGGTCGTAGTCGCGTGCGCACGCAGCGTAGTTGAGGTGTGATCCTGGATACCAACCGGCCACCGGAGGCATCCCCTGCGCGGGGGAATGGTTCAGACTGGTGTCCCGTGAGCTCTTCCTCTCCTTTGCCTACGCGTGTCGTCCTGTTGACCGGGCCTTCGGGCTCCGGCAAGTCCAGGTTGGCTGCCCGTTCCGGGCTGCCGGTGCTGCGCCTGGACGACTTCTACAAGGAGGGTGACGACCCGACCCTCCCGCTGGTCGAGGGCAGCTCCGACATCGACTGGGACTCCCCGCTGTCCTGGGACGCGGACGTGGCGGTCGCCGCGATCGTGGAACTCTGCGGGGCAGGCCGTACCGAGGTGCCGGTGTACTCCATCGCCACGTCCTCCCGTACGGGTACCGAGACGCTGGACATCTCCCGCACCCCGCTCTTCATCGCGGAGGGAATCTTCGCGGCGGACATCGTGGCCCGGTGCCAGGAACTGGGGCTGCTGGCGGACGCCATCTGCCTGCGCGGGCGGCCGTCGACGACGTTCCGGCGCAGGCTGATGCGGGATCTGCGCGAGGGCCGCAAGTCGCTGCCGTTCCTGCTGCGCAGGGGCTGGCGGCTGATGCGGGCGGAGCGGGGCATCGTGGCCCGGCACACCGCCCTCGGCGCGTACGCCTGCAACCGTGACGCGGCCCTCGGCCGCCTGGCCGCCTGCGCAGCGGGCCGCCACCGCGCGGCCGCCCCGGCGTAGCGGCGAAATCAGCCCCGCCGGCGTTTGAGGCGCGGGGTCCGGGGCGGAGCCCCGGTGGCAGGCCGGAGCCCCCGGGTCTGCCTTCGCCGGCGCCCCGCTGCCCGCCTGCGCCCGTTCAGCCCGTGCATACGAGAAGGCGGGATCATGCGGACCCCCGGCCGCCTGATCCCGCCTTCTCCCCCCGCAGGCCCCCGTCCCACCCCCGTAGGACGGGCCCCCTGGCCCATGGTCTGTGGTGTGCCGCGTTACGCGACGAGCTCCTCGAAGGACTCCGCCTCATCGCGGCCGAAGCTCAGCACCTCGTCGTCCCGCAGGCGCCGCAGCGACCGCCAGATGCTCGACTTCACGGTGCCGACGCTGATGCCCAGGATCTCCGCGATCTCCGGGTCCGTGCGGCCCTCGTAGTACCGCAGCACCAGCATCGTGCGCTGCGGCTCCGGGATGCGGGCCAGCGCCTGCCACAGCACCGCGCGCAGCTCCGTACCCCGCATCGCGTCCGTGTCCGAGGCCGTCTCCGGGAGGTCCTCGGTCGGGTACTCGTTCAGCTTCCGCCGGCGCCATGCGCTGATGTGCAGGTTCGTCATCGTGCGCCGCAGGTACCCGCCGACGGCCGCCTTGTCGCTGATCCGGTCCCAGGCGCGGTACGTGGAGAACAGCGCGCTCTGCAGCAGGTCCTCGGCCTCGTAACGGTCGCCGGTCAGGTGGAAGGCCGTCGCGTACAGGGCGGCCCGCCGCTCCTGGACGTACGCCGTGAACTCGGCCTCCGAGGTGGAGGAGAGCTCGGGCGTGTGCTGCTCCGGGACGGAAGGGCGGTACGTGTTCGCGTCGATGGCCACCGTGTGCGCCGGCCGCGGACGGGCGACCGTCACCGAACGGACACCTGCCCGGCGGTTCACATCGTGCAGCCGCGTGACAACCGCGCTGGTCGTGGTGCTGTGCAGCGTGTTCATCTCGCGCCCCCCGTCGTGGAGTCTGCTTCTGGTCCTGCTCGGTTCGTTGGTAGAAGACTGCCCGGCCGACTTAACCGGGGTGTCCGCCGACTGTCACAGGCCTGTCACAGCGACCTCTGAGCGATCCCATGCACCCGACGGTCGAACTCCGAACGGTCGATGGGACAGAATGAGCCCGTGCCTTTCCTGTTGCTGATCGAGGACGACGACGCCATCCGCACGGCCCTCGAACTCTCCCTGTCTCGCCAGGGCCACCGTGTGGCCACCGCGGCGACGGGCGAGGACGGCCTGAAACTGCTGCGCGAGCAGCGGCCGGACCTGATCGTGCTGGACGTGATGCTGCCCGGGATCGACGGTTTCGAGGTGTGCCGGCGTATCCGCCGCACCGACCAGCTGCCGATCATCCTGCTCACCGCGCGCAGTGACGACATCGACGTGGTGGTGGGCCTGGAGTCCGGCGCCGACGACTACGTCGTCAAGCCGGTCCAGGGCCGGGTGCTCGACGCCCGGATCCGGGCCGTGCTGCGCCGCGGGGAACGGGAGGCCAGCGATTCCGCGGTCTTCGGGTCCCTGGTCATCGACCGGTCCGCGATGACGGTCACGAAGAACGGCGAGGACCTCCAGCTGACGCCGACCGAGCTGCGGCTGCTCCTGGAGCTCAGCCGCCGGCCCGGGCAGGCGCTCTCCCGGCAGCAGCTGCTGCGGCTGGTCTGGGAGCACGACTACCTCGGCGACTCCCGGCTCGTGGACGCCTGTGTCCAGCGGCTGCGCGCCAAGGTCGAGGAAGTGCCGTCCTCGCCCACCCTCATCCGGACCGTCCGTGGTGTCGGCTACCGGCTGGACTCGCCGCAGTGATCAAAGCCCTGTTCGCGGGCCGGCGCTGGACCAGCCTGCGGCTGCGGCTCCTGATGGTGTTCTGCCTGGTCGCGCTGGTGGCCGCGGTCTCCGCGTCCGGGATCGCGTACTGGCTCAACCGCGAGGCGGTGCTCACCCGTACCCAGGACGCGGCCCTCGGCGACTTCCGCCAGGAGATGCAGAACCGGGCCGCGGCGCTGCCCGCCGACCCGACGCCCGAGGAGATGCAGCGCACCGCCGAGCTGATGGCGGGCAGCAGCCCCGGCTACAGCGTGCTGCTGGTCGACGAGCGGGCCGGCCGCAAGGTGTTCGGCGCTGCCGGTCCCGACTCCTTCGGGCTGGACGACGTACCGGCCTCGCTGCAGCGTGCCGTGAACGACCAGCAGAAGGCGACGGCGGCGAACGACTCCGAGTACCACATGTACTGGCAGCGGACGAAGCCGCGCGGCAATCCGTACCTGGTCGGCGGGACGCGGATCGTGGGCGGCGGGCCGACCGGCTACATGTACAAGTCCCTCGCGCAGGAGCGGGACGACCTGAACGCGCTGGGCTGGTCGCTGACCATCGCCACGGGCCTCGCACTGCTCGGGTCGGCGCTGCTGGCGCAGGCCGCGGCCCGGACCGTCCTCAAGCCCGTACAGCGGCTGGGGGACGCGGCGCGGCGCCTCGGCGAGGGCGAGCTGGACCACCGGCTCGACGTGTCGGGGACCGACGAACTCGCCGATCTGTCGCACACGTTCAACAAGACGGCCGAGGCGCTGGAGAAGAAGGTCGCCGACATGAGCGCCCGGGAGGAGGCCAGTCGGCGCTTCGTCGCGGACATGTCGCACGAACTGCGCACTCCGCTGACGGCGTTGACGGCGGTCGCCGAGGTGCTGGAGGAGGAGGTAGAAGACCTCGATCCGATGATCGCACCGGCGGTGGCGCTGGTGGTCAGCGAGACCCGGCGGCTGAACATCCTGGTGGAGAACCTGATGGAGGTCACCCGCTTCGACGCGGGGACGGCGCGGCTCGTGCTGGACGACGTGGACGTCGCCGACCAGGTGACGGCGTGCATCGACGCGCGGGCGTGGCTCGACGCGGTCGAACTCGACGCCGAGCGCGGCATCGTGGCGCGGCTCGACCCGCGCCGGCTCGACGTCATCCTCGCCAACCTGATCGGCAACGCGCTCAAGCACGGCGGCTCGCCGGTGCGGGTGTCGGTGGTCGTCGAGGGCGAGTGGCTGGTGATCGCGGTCCAGGACAACGGGCCGGGCATCCCGGAGGAGGTGCTGCCGCACGTCTTCGACCGGTTCTACAAGGCGAGCGCCTCGCGGCCGAAGTCGGACGGGAGCGGGCTGGGCCTGTCGATCGCCGTGGAGAACGCGCACATCCACGGCGGTGACATCACCGCCGCCAACGGGCCTGAGGGCGGCGCGCTGTTCACGCTGCGGCTGCCGGTGGACGTGGGGAAGGTGATCGCCGGTGACGCGGACGCGTAGGGCAGTGGTGCTCCTGCTGGTGTCGGGCCTGGTGTCGGGGCTGGGGTCCGGGTGCGGGATCAGGGCGACGACGGTGCCGGTGGACGTCGGTCCGGCGCCTTCACGGGTGTCGTGCGACACCCCGGAGCTGCAGACCGGGGTACAGGGCTTCCGGGCCACGGTGGAGCTCGTGTGCGGATCGCAGCTGGTCGGCGTGGAGCGGGTGGTGCCGGTGCCGGAGAAGAAGCCGGTGCGCGACCCCGTGGTGCTGGTCGCCGAGGCGCTGCTGGAGGCGCTGGAGCGGGAGCCGTCGGCGGAGGAGCGGGACGCGGGCTTCACGACGTCCGTCCCCGACGGGCTGACGGTCGCGCCGGCGCGACCGGGCGATCCGGCGGGCACGATACGGCTCAGCCGCAAGCCGGAGGACCTGCCGCCGGTGGCGCTGTCGCAGGTGGTGTGCACGCTGGCGGGCAGCGAGGCGGTGTCGGCCGGGCCGGGGCCGGTGGTGCTGGGCGGGCCGGACGCGGATCCGCCGCGGGCGTGGGAGTGCACCGAAGCGGTCCGCTCCCGCCCGGAATCGGTCCCCACCCTGGGCGAACTAGTCCGCCCGACCCCGACCCCGGCGCCCTCGGCTTCCCGTTAGGCGGCCAGGCGGCCAGGCGGCCAGGCGGCCAGGCAGCTAGCCCGCCCGCGCCGCGAGTTCGCCCAGGACGCGGGCCGCCGGCGCCGGGTCGACCAGCCACTTCAGGTGGCTGCCTCCGAGGGTGCGGACGTCGTACGGGTTCTGCGGCGTCAGCGCGTCGCCCTCGCGGATCAGCCGGTCCTGCAGGGCGAGCGGAAGGCTCGCGTCGTCGGCCAGGCGGACGTAGGTCTTCGGGATGCGGCCCCAGGTCCCGGCCTGCGCCCGGTCGTCGGAGGTGCCGGTGTCCAGGTTCTCGTCGGGCTGGAAGGTGTTGAGGAAGGCCAGGAACTCCTCCTCGGTGCCGTCGGCGAGGAAGGCAGCCTTGAAGGCCGCGAGGGCGTCCGGGTCCGCGGTACGGAAGTTGACGCGGAGCAGGCCGAGTTCGGCCGGGTTGCCGGCCAGGGCCAGGCCCAGGGCGGCGGAGTCGACCGAGGCCATCTCCGGCTCGGCGTAGTAGTCGCCGACCGGGAGATCGACGGGGCACCAGGCCGAGACGTACACGATGCGGTCGATCAGGTCGGGCCGCGCGTTGGCCGCGACCGTGGCCGTCATGCCGCCGCGGCTGTGCGAGACGAGGATCACCGGCCCGTTCCGCTTGGCCCGTTCCAGGACCCCTATCAGGTGCGCGGCACTGTCGGCGAGCGTGACGCCCTTGATCGAGCCGGGCGCCGCGGCGAGGCCCGCCGGGTCCTGCGGCGTCTGGTAGGCGCGGGTGTAGGTCGCCGCGAAACCGTGGCCGGGCAGGTCGACGGCGACCGAACGGTGCCCCAGGAGGCCGAGTTCGGCCTGGAGCGGTGCGAAGGCGAAGGAGTTGGAGAAGGCTCCGTGGACCAGTACGAAAGTCGGCTGCATGGGCCCAACCTAATGATCATCAAGCCGCGGCGGCAACGATCGGTGCCTGCGGACGCGGCCCGTCGTGCGTACGTCCCGGCAACGCCGACGGCCCCCGGGCCGGAGCTCGGGGGGCCGTCGCGGGGCGGGCGCCGGCTAAGGGGTGTCCGGCGGATCATGGCCGGGCCCGGGGCGACCCTGACCCGCCGGACACCCCCTAGATCCCGGCGGCCGCCGACAGGTCCTTCTTGACCGCGTCCAGGATCTCCTGGCCGCGGGTGCGGGCCGGCGCGAGGTCCGCGGCGTCCGCCACCGGGACCACGACCTCCAGGTAGCACTTCAGCTTCGGCTCCGTGCCCGACGGCCGCACGATCACCCGGGCCTTGTAGTCGCCCTCCAGGTGGTAGCGCAGGCCGTCCGTGGGCGGCAGCGTCGCCGTACCCCGGCTCAGGTCCTCCGCCGAGGAGACCCGCAGGCCCGCCAGCGACACCGGCGGCTCCGCCCGCAGCGCAGCCATCGCCGAGGCGATGACCGTCAGGTCCGAGACGCGGACCGACAGCTGGTCGGTGTGGTGCAGGCCGTGCTCCATGGCCAGGTCGTCCAGCAGGTCGGTCAGCGTACGGCCCTGCTCCTTGAGCTCCGAGGCCAGCTCCGCCACCAGCAGGGCGGCGGTGACGCCGTCCTTGTCGCGGACGCCCTCGGGGTCCACGCAGTAGCCGAGCGCCTCCTCGTAGCCGTAGCGCAGGCCCTCCACGCGGGCGATCCACTTGAAGCCGGTGAGGGTCTCCTCGTAGCCGACGCCCGCCGCCTCCGCGATCCGGCCCAGGAGCGAGGACGACACGATCGACTCCGCGAAGACGCCCTGCGCCCCCTTGTGGACCAGGTGGGCCGCCAGCAGCGCGCCGACCTCGTCGCCGCGGAGCATGCGCCAGCCGGTCGCCGCCGCGTCGTCCGGTACGGCCACCGCGCAGCGGTCCGCGTCCGGGTCGTTCGCGATCACGATGTCCGGGCCCGCCTCGGCGGCCTTGGCGAAGGCCAGGTCCATGGCACCCGGCTCCTCCGGGTTCGGGAAGGCCACCGTCGGGAAGGCCGGGTCCGGCTCCGCCTGCTCGGCGACCAGCACCGGCTCCGGGAAGCCGGCCCGGGCGAAGGCCGCCAGGACGACGTCCTTGCCGACGCCGTGCATGGCCGTGTAGACGGTCCGCACGCCCCGGGGGGAGCCGGGGGTCAGGACGGCGTCCGTACGGGCCAGGTAGGCCTCCAGGACCTCGTCGCCGAGGTCCTCCCAGCCGGATTCCGGACGGGGGACCGAGGCGAGGGTCTCCACGCGCCCGATCTCCGCGGCGATCTCCGTGTCCGCGGGGGACACGATCTGCGAGCCGTCGCCGAGGTAGACCTTGTAGCCGTTGTCCCGGGGCGGGTTGTGGCTCGCGGTCACCTCGACGCCGGCGACGGCACCCAGGTGCCGTATGGCGTACGCGAGGACGGGCGTCGGCAGCGGGCGGGGCAGGACGGCCGCGCGCAGGCCCGCGCCGGTCATCACGGCGGCGGTGTCGCGGGCGAAGTCCGCGGACTTGTACCGCGCGTCGTAGCCGACGACGACGAGGCCGCCGGCGTGACCCTGGGCCTTCAGGTAGGCCGCGAGGCCCGCAGCGGCCCGGATGACCACCGAGCGGTTCATCCGCATCGGGCCCGCGCCGATCTCGCCGCGCAGTCCGGCCGTGCCGAACTGGAGGGTGCCGGAGAACCGGTCCGCCAGCTCCGTGACGTCCCCGGCCTCGATGAGCTTCGCGAGCTCCTGGGCCGTCTCCGGGTCCGGGTCCTCCGCCAGCCAGGCCTGGGCCCGGGTGATCAGGTCGTCCTGTTCCTGCACTACTTCCGCCTTGTCTCTCGTACGGTCTTTTCTCGTACGGTGCCGATGCCTCAGATGCGGGCGAGGACCTGGGTCAGCAGCTTGCCCATGCGCGCGGCCGAGTCACGGCCGGCCTGGAGCACCTCTTCGTGGTTCAGCGGCTCGCCGGAGAGGCCCGCCGCCAGGTTGGTGACCAGGGAGATGCCGAGCACCTCGGCGCCGGCCTCGCGGGCGGCGATCGCCTCGAGGACCGTGGACATGCCGACCAGGTCGGCGCCCATGACGCGGATCATGTTGATCTCGGCCGGGGTCTCGTAGTGCGGGCCGGGGAACTGGACGTAGACGCCCTCTTCGAGCGTCTCGTCGATCTCCTTGCACATCGCGCGCAGGCGCGGCGAGTACAGGTCGGTCAGGTCCACGAAGTTCGCGCCGACGATCGGCGAGGCGGCCGTCAGGTTGAGGTGGTCGCTGATCAGGACGGGCTGGCCGGGCTTCATGCCCTCGCGCAGACCGCCGCAGCCGTTGGTCAGGACGATGGTCTTGCAGCCGGCGGCGACGGCGGTGCGCACGCCGTGGGCGACGGCGGCGACGCCGCGGCCCTCGTAGTAGTGGGTCCGGCCGAGGAAGAGCAGCGCACGCTTGTCGCCGATCTTGTACGAGCGGATCTTGCCGCCGTGGCCCTCGACCGCGGGCGGCGGGAAGCCGGGCAGCTCGGTGACGGGGAACTCGGCCTCGGGCG
The DNA here is from genome assembly GCF_055579465.1 of Streptomyces sp. NPDC032745. Lineage (NCBI taxonomy): Bacteria > Bacillati > Actinomycetota > Actinomycetes > Kitasatosporales > Streptomycetaceae > Streptomyces > Streptomyces sp. NPDC032745. The sequence goes on from NZ_JBVING010000001.1 coordinate 85,372, forward strand.
CGCCCAGCGCCTCTGCGGCGGGGGCCCAGCCGGAGCCCATGACGAGGGCGACATCGTGGGTTTCGGCGCCGGTCAGCTCACGCAGGCGGGCGGCTGCGGCGGTGGCGTCGGCGAAGGGGTCGGTAACAGATGCGTTCACGCTGACGAGCGTAACCGAGCATTGCCTACGCGCGTAGATGGCGCAGCTCACGGTGTTCGGATCGTTGCCTTGTCGTTTCCGCCGAAATGCCCCCGGCGCGCAACCCGCCCAGGGGGTCTGCGCCGGACACCCCTAGCAGGGGCGCTTGCGCAGTTCCATCACGTAGTCGTGCGGGGCCCCCGCCGATTCGGCCGCGTCGGCGATCTCGCCGAGGTAGCGCGCCGAGGGCAGACCGCCCTCGTAGCCGTTCAGTACGTAGCACCACGCCGCCTCCTCGCCGTCCAGCGTGTGGACGCGGATCCGCATCCGGCGGTAGATGTCGAGCCCGACACCCTCCCACCGGTCCATGGAGTCCTCGTCCAGTGGTGCGATGTCGTACAGCGCGACGAACACCTGGTGCCGAGGGGCCTCGACGATCGTGGCGAGGGCGCCCTCCCACCCCATCTGCTCACCGCCGAAGGTCAGCCGCCAGTCGTTGATCCAGCCCGTGCCGCGCAGCGGCGAATGCGGAGCGCGGCGCGTCATCAGCCGCGGGTCGAGGTTGCCGGCGTACGCGGCGTAGAGCGACATGAGGTCGAGGGTACGGGAGGGGCGGGGATGGCCGCGTGCCCGGATGGCCGGACCGGGGGAGAAGCACCTTGAAGCGTGCGGGACAATGGGGCACGGAATGCATCCCCCGGGGAGACCCCCCGGAAGCCCCGGCCGGGGCGGCAGCCGGCCGGGTAGACGTGAGGCGGAGTTTTCGTGACCCGGATCGTGATCATCGGCGGCGGACCCGGCGGGTATGAGGCGGCCCTCGTGGGGGCCCAGCTCGGCGCGGAGGTGACCGTCGTCGACTGCGACGGTCTGGGTGGCGCGTCGGTGCTGACCGACTGCGTGCCCTCCAAGACTCTCATCGCTACCGCCGAGGTCATGACGACCTTCGACTCGTCGTACGAGGAGCTCGGCATCGTCGTCGCCGACGACACCCCGCACATCGAGCAGGCCGCGCGCGTCGTCGGCGTCGACCTCGGCAAGGTGAACCGGCGCGTCAAGCGCCTCGCGCTCGCGCAGTCGCACGACATCACCGCCTCCGTCACCCGGGCCGGCGCCCGCGTCGTACGGGGCCGCGGCAAGCTCGGCGGCCCGCAGGGCATCGACGGCACGCGCGACGTCATCGTCACCGCGGCCGACGGCACCGAAACGATCCTGACGGCCGACGCCGTGCTGATCGCGACCGGCGGTCACCCCCGCGAGATCCCGGACGCGATGCCCGACGGCGAGCGGATCCTGAACTGGACCCAGGTCTACGACCTGGACGAGCTCCCCGAGGAGCTCATCGTGGTCGGCTCGGGCGTCACCGGCGCCGAGTTCGCCGGCGCGTACCAGGCCCTCGGCTCCCGGGTGACCCTGGTCTCCTCCCGTGACCGCGTGCTGCCCGGCGAGGACCCGGACGCGGCCGCCGTCCTCGAGGACGTCTTCCGCCGCCGCGGCATGAACGTCATCGGCCGCTCCCGCGCCGAGTCCGCCAAGCGCGTCGGCGACCGGGTCGAGGTCACCCTCTCCGACGGCCGCGTCATCACCGGCACGCACTGCCTGATGGCGGTCGGCGCGATCCCGAACACCAAGGACATGAACCTGGAGGAGTCCGGGGTCCGGCTCAAGGACTCCGGGCACATCTGGACCGACAAGGTCTCCCGTACGTCCGCGCCCGGCGTGTACGCGGCCGGCGACGTGACCGGCATCTTCGCGCTGGCCTCCGTCGCCGCCATGCAGGGCCGCATCGCGATGTACCACTTCCTCGGCGACGCCGTGGCCCCGCTGAACCTCAAGACGGTCTCCTCGAACGTCTTCACCGACCCGGAGATCGCCACCGTCGGCTACACCCAGGCCGACGTGGACGCCGGCAAGATCGACGCCCGCGTGGTGAAGCTCCCGCTGCTGCGCAACCCGCGCGCCAAGATGCAGGGCATCCGGGACGGCTTCGTGAAGCTGTTCTGCCGCCCCGGCACCGGGATCGTCGTGGGCGGTGTGGTCGTGTCGCCGCGCGCGAGCGAGCTGATTCACCCGATCTCGATCGCCGTCGACAACAACCTGACCGTCGAGCAGATCGCAAACGCGTTCACGGTGTACCCCTCGCTGTCGGGATCGATCGCCGAGGTGGCGCGCCAGCTGCACACGCGGAAGGCCGCCGGCGAGGCGTGAGAACGGCAACCGCCCCACGTCGCAAGGGGACTTGGGGCGGGCCGCCGGGGAGTGAAGAGACGTTCACTCAACCGTCCGGACGCGTATACCACTAGTCGCCCTGTTTTATGGACAACTTCGGTATTCCGGCGCAAGGAGCTGAAACAAGACGGTCGTTGGGGTTACTGTCAGTTTCGTGTTCGCTGCAGAACGTCGCCAATTGATTCTCGAAATGGTGCGGGCCAACGGAGCGGTATCGCTCCGGGAGCTCGCCCGCGTCGTCCAGACCTCCGAAGTGACCGTACGGCGGGACGTGCGGGCGCTGGAGGCAGAAGGACTCCTCGACCGCCGACACGGCGGTGCGGTTTTGCCGGGCGGTTTCACGCGGGAGTCCGGGTTTCCGCAAAAGTCCCATCTCGCGACGGCGGAAAAGACCGCCATTGCCGACGTAGCGGCCGGCCTCGTCGAAGAGGGCGAGGCCGTCGTCGTCGGCGCGGGCACCACGACCCAGGAGCTGGCCCGCCGGCTCGCCCGGGTGCCCGGACTGACCGTCGTCACCAACTCGCTGCTGGTCGCGCAGGCTCTGGCCCACGCGAACCGGGTGGAGGTGGTCATGACCGGCGGGACCCTGCGGGGCTCGAACTACGCGCTGGTCGGCAGCGGTGCCGAGCAGTCCCTCCAGGGGCTGCGGGTATCGCGGGCCTTCCTCTCCGGGAGCGGCCTGACCGCCGAGCGCGGCCTGTCCACGTCCAACATGCTCAGCGCGAGCGTGGACCGGGCGCTGGTGCAGGCCGCGGCGGAAGTGGTGGTGCTGGCCGACCACACGAAGCTCGGGACCGACACCATGTTCCAGACCGTGCCGACGGACGTGATGACCCGTCTGGTCACGGACGAGCCGCCGCCGCACGACGACCGGGCGGCGACGGAGCTGCAGGCGCTCGCCGACCAGGGAGTGCAGATCACCGTGGCCGGGGCCGTGGCCTCCGGCGGTGAGGGGATGGTGGGCCGGCGCCCGCGCAGGGAGTCCCCGCTGCCGGTGCAGCGGCGTGGTGGGCCGTCGGCCCAGCTGCGCAGCGCGCCTGCCTCGCTGCTGGAGCAGCAGGCCGCCGGGGACCGGCCGCGCGTCGCCGACATGCGGCGCAGGTAGGAGCCCTGCGGGCGGCCTCTCCCCGCCCCGCCCTTCCACCCGGGGCTCCACCCCGGACCCCGCGCCTCAAACGCCGGCGGGGCTGGTTCTGCCCGGCGTCGCCGGCACGATCCGGCCCCGCCGGCGTTCGAGGCGCGGGGATGCGGGGGCAGCGCCCCCGGAGCGGCGCCGCACATGAAAAACGGGGTCCCCGGGGCTCGAGCCCCGGGAACCCCGGTCAAGGACGTCAGTCCTTGATCTCGCAGATGGTGGCGCCGGAGGTGAGGCTGGCGCCGACCTCGGCCGTCAGGCCGACGATCGTCCCGGAGCGGTGCGCGTTCAGCGGCTGCTCCATCTTCATGGCCTCGAGTACGACGACCAGGTCGCCCTCGTTGACCTGCTGGCCCTCCTCGACCGCGACCTTGACGATCGTGCCCTGCATCGGGGACGCAAGGGTGTCGCCGGAGGCCGCCGGGCCGGACTTCTTGGCCGCGCGGCGCTTCGGCTTGGCACCGCCGGCAGCGGCCGTGCGCGCCAGGGTCATGCCCAGCGAGGACGGCAGCGAGACCTCGAGGCGCTTGCCGCCGACCTCGACGACCACCGTCTCGCGGCCCGGCTCGTCCTCGGCGTCGTCCGCAGCCGGAGCCGCGAACGCCGGGATCTCGTTGACGAACTCGGTCTCGATCCAGCGGGTGTGCACCCGGAAGGGGTCCGAGGTGAACGCCGGGTCGGCGACGACCGCGCGGTGGAACGGGATGGCCGTGGCCATGCCCTCGACCTCGAACTCGGCCAGGGCGCGGGCGGCACGCTGGAGCGCCTGCTCGCGGGTGGCGCCGGTGACGATCAGCTTGGCCAGCAGGGAGTCCCAGGCCGGGCCGATGACCGAGCCGGACTCGACGCCCGCGTCCAGGCGGACACCGGGGCCCGACGGGGCGGCGAACTTCGTGACCGTGCCCGGGGCCGGCAGGAAGCCGCGGCCCGGGTCCTCGCCGTTGATGCGGAACTCGAACGAGTGACCGCGCAGCACCGGGTCGCCGTAGCCGAGCTCTTCGCCGTCGGCGATGCGGAACATCTCGCGCACCAGGTCGATGCCGGTGACCTCTTCGGTGACCGGGTGCTCGACCTGGAGGCGGGTGTTGACCTCGAGGAAGGAGATCGTGCCGTCGGTGCCGACGAGGAACTCGACGGTGCCGGCGCCGACGTAGCCGGCTTCCTTCAGGATCGCCTTGGACGCGGCGTACAGCTCCGCGTTCTGGGCCTCGGAGAGGAACGGCGCCGGAGCCTCCTCCACCAGCTTCTGGTGGCGGCGCTGCAGCGAGCAGTCACGCGTGGAGACGACGACCACGTTGCCGTGGCTGTCGGCCAGGCACTGGGTCTCGACGTGCCGCGGCCTGTCGAGGTAGCGCTCGACGAAGCACTCGCCGCGGCCGAAGGCGGCGACGGCCTCGCGGACGGCGGAGTCGTAGAGCTCCGGCACCTCTTCGAGGGTGCGGGCGACCTTCAGGCCGCGACCGCCGCCGCCGAAGGCGGCCTTGATCGCGATCGGCAGGCCGTGCTCCTTGGCGAACTCCACGACCTCGTCGGCACCCGAGACCGGGTCCGGCGTACCGGCGACCAGCGGGGCGCCGGCGCGCTGCGCGATGTGCCGGGCGGCGACCTTGTCGCCGAGGTCGCGGATGGCCTGCGGCGGCGGGCCGATCCAGGTCAGGCCGGCGTCGAGCACGGCCTGCGCGAAGTCGGCGTTCTCGGAGAGGAAGCCGTATCCGGGATGGATGGCGTCCGCGCCGGAATCGGCTGCGGCCTGCAGGACCTTGGAGATGTCCAAGTAGCTGGCGGCCGGGGTGTCACCGCCCAACGCGAAAGCTTCGTCGGCCGCGCGGACATGCAGAGCGTCCCGGTCCGGATCGGCGTAGACGGCTACGCTTGCGATTCCGGCATCCCGGCAGGCCCGAGCAACGCGGACAGCGATTTCGCCACGGTTGGCGATGAGCACCTTGCGCACGATGGCTCCCTCCTTGAAACAAGCTGAGTTTAGGGACAGCCCACACGGCGTTTCGACCCTTCCCTGGTGGTGACCTTGCCCACACGCAGTGTGATTCGAGTCCACCTCCAGGGAGGAAAGCCCTTGTGGCGCCCCAGGTCAGGGGGATCCCCAACTGCACAGTAACCCCGTCATGTATCCGAGGTCTCTGTCCGCCGGGTCAGCCGCCCCATGTGATTCTTTGTCGAGTCCCTACGAACGGCCCACACATTCTTTGCGTGTCCGCGGCCCGGAGGCCCTTCACGTAACGAAGCTGCCCGGACCCCTTGTCCGTACGTTTACCCGTTAGTAGCCTCCAGGCGTCGAACAGGCTTGTGGCCGGGGACGTGTGGGGAGGGGTGGGTCGTCGTGGGCGTCGTGCTGCGCAGACTCGTGGCCGGGCTGGCCGCGATCGTGCTCGTCGCCGAGGCGGCGGTGCTCGTTCTCGTCCACTTCGTGCTCGGCCGGACCACCCACAACCAGTCGATGTCCATCGCGGGCATGGATCCGGATGTCATGTCCCTGGCGACGTACGGGATGGGGGCCGGCATCGGCGCGTTCCTGCTCCTGTGCGCCGTACTGCTCGCCGTGGCGGCCGTACGCGACCGGGCCCCCGGCACCTTCGCCCGCATCGTGCTCGTCTCCGCCGCCGTCACCCACGGACTGCTCGGCGCCCTCGCCGTCGGCCTGGTCGGCTGGGGCGCCTTCGCGGTCATGATGCTGATCCTCTGTCTGCTCGTCCTGACCCTGGTGCTCCACGCGGCCCAGGGGGGCGGGGCCGGGGAGCCCACAGGGGGCGCCACGGGCGGACCGGTGGGCCAGGACGGGCGGGACGTCGAGGACACCCCGCCGCCCTTCGGGGAGCTCAGGCCCACAAATCCGTGATGGACACGCCCAGTTCGGCCAGCAGGGAGCGCAGCAGCGGCATCGACAGCCCGATGACGTTCCCGTGGTCGCCGTCGATGCCCTCGATGAACGGCGCCGACAGCCCGTCCAGGGTGAACGCCCCGGCCACGTGCAGCGGCTCGCCGCTCGCCACGTACGCCGCCACCTCCGCGTCCGTCGGCTCGCCGAACCGGACCGTCGTGGACGCCGTCGCCGAGACCTGACGCCCGGTCGCCGTGTCGATCACGCAGTGCCCGGTGCGCAGTACGCCGGCCCGCCCGCGCATCGACTTCCAGCGGGCGGTGGCCTCTTCGGCGTCCGCCGGCTTGCCGAGCGCCTCGCCGTCCAGCTCCAGCACCGAGTCGCAGCCGATCACCAGGGCGCCCGCGGCCTCGTCCAGGGCCGCCACGACGCCCGCCTTGGCCTCGGCCAGCGCCAGCGCCAGCTCGGCCGGGGTCTCCGCACTGAGCGCGTCCTCGTCGAAGTTGCTGACGATCACGTGCGGGGCCAGCCCTGCCTGCCGCAGCAGGTTGAGCCGGGCGGGTGAGGCGGAGGCGAGGACGAGGGCGTGGGTCTGGGCCTTGGCAGCAGCAGTCATGCCGCCATCGTAGGGGCGGGAATCCGGCGCCCGGGACGCACCGGGACACCCCTAGAAGCCCACGCCCAGCACGTACACGACCACCACCATCGCGAGGACGACCACCAGGGTCATCCGCCGGACCATCGCCTGCGCGTCGCGCATGTCCTTCGGCGGCTCGTTCTTCGGGTCTGACCAGAGCATGCCTCGATCCTGGCCCTGGAGCCCGGAGTGGGGGGGGGGGGGGGGGGGGGGGGGGGGGGAGGGGGGGGGAGGGGGGGTGGGGGGGGGGGGGGGGGGGGGGGGGGGGGGGGGGGGGGGGGGGGGGAAGGGGGGGGGGGGGGGGGGTAGGGGA
>NZ_JBVING010000001.1:92645-440798 GCF_055579465.1 Streptomyces sp. NPDC032745
TTCCCCTACAGGCCTTTTTTTTGCTCTGGTGGTTTCTTCTTGTGGGTTAAAAAAAACAGTCCTTTGTCTGTGTCCGGGGACCCGGGGGGGCCCCCCCCCCCCCCCCCCCCCCCCCCCACGGTCCGTTCACGCCATCTTCACGACCGGACGGCGGCCTAACCGGGCCAGTACGTACGGGCCCACGCGCGCGGCCCCGGCTGCGGCAGCGTCCGCCGGGCCACCCGGGCCGGCGCCGACCATTCGTCCGCCACCCGCGGCGCGCCCGACGGTGCCGAGGCCAGCACCGCCGCGCGCGCTTGGACCACCGCCAGTGCGGCGGCCAGCTCCTCGGGCGTCGGATTCCCCTTGACGACCTTGATCACCACGGAGACCTCCTGGGGTCTAGAGGGCCTAGAGGGGGATGTTGCCGTGCTTCTTCGGGGGCAGGGACTCGCGCTTGGTGCGCAGCTGGCGCAGCCCCTTGACCACGTGGGCCCGCGTCTCGGACGGCATGGTCACCGCGTCGATGTAACCGCGCTCGGCGGCCGTGTACGGGTTCAGCAGCGCGTCCTCGTACTCGGTGATGAGCCGCGCCCGGGTCTCCTCGGCGTTGCCCGCCTCCTCCGCCTCGGCGATGGCGCGGCGGTGCAGGATGTTGACCGCGCCCTGCGCGCCCATGACGGCGATCTGGGCGGTCGGCCAGGCCAGGTTCAGGTCCGCGCCGAGGTGCTTGGAGCCCATGACGTCGTACGCGCCGCCGAACGCCTTGCGGGTGATGACGGTGATCAGGGGGACGGTGGCCTCGGCGTACGCGTAGATCAGCTTCGCGCCGCGCCGGATGATTCCGTTGTACTCCTGGTCCGTGCCCGGCAGGAAGCCCGGCACGTCCACGAACGTCAGCACCGGGATGTTGAACGCGTCGCAGGTCCGCACGAAGCGGGCGGCCTTCTCGGAGGCGTTGATGTCCAGGCAGCCGGCGAACTGCATCGGCTGGTTCGCGACGATGCCCACCGGGTGCCCCTCGACCCGGCCGAAGCCGGTGAGGATGTTCGGCGCGAAGAGCGACTGGGTCTCCAGGAACTCCGCGTCGTCGAGCACGTGCTCGATCACGGTGTGCATGTCGTACGGCTGGTTCGCGCTGTCCGGGATGAGGACGTCGAGCTCGCGGTCGGCCTCGGAGACCTCGGTGTCCGCCTCCTCGGGGAAGGCGGGCGGCTCGGAGAGGTTGTTCGACGGCAGGTACGCCAGCAGGTTCTTGACGTACTCGATGGCGTCCTTCTCGTCCCCGGCCATGTGGTGGGCCACGCCCGAGGTGGAGTTGTGGGTGCGGGCGCCGCCCAGCTCCTCGAAGCCCACGTCCTCGCCGGTGACCGTCTTGATGACGTCCGGGCCGGTGATGAACATGTGCGAGGTCTGGTCGACCATCACGGTGAAGTCGGTGATGGCGGGGGAGTACACGGCGCCGCCGGCGCAGGGCCCGACGATCAGGCTGATCTGCGGGATGACGCCGGAGGCGTGGACGTTGCGGCGGAAGATCTCGCCGTACATGCCCAGCGCGCTGACACCCTCCTGGATGCGGGCGCCGCCGGAGTCGTTGATGCCGACGAGCGGGCAGCCGGTCTTCAGCGCGAAGTCCATGACCTTCATGATCTTCTGGCCGTAGACCTCGCCGAGGGCCCCGCCGAAGACGGTGAAGTCCTGCGAGAACACGGCCACCGGGCGGCCGTCCACCGTGCCGTAGCCGGTGACGACGCCGTCGCCGTAGGGGCGGGTCTTCTCCAGCCCGAAGTTGGTCGACCGGTGCCGGGCGAACTCGTCGAGCTCGACGAAAGACCCCTCGTCCAGCAGCAGGGCGACCCGCTCGCGCGCCGTCAGCTTCCCCTTGGCGTGCTGCTTCTCCACCGCGCGCGCCGACCCGGCGTGAGTGGCTTCGTCGATGCGGCGCTGCAGGTCCGCGATCTTGCCCGCGGTCGTGTGCATGTCGATCGGCTCTGAGGGTTGTGACATCGGGGTCGCGGCTCCCTGTGTGGTGTCAACTGCCTGGTCAATTGATTGACTACTGCTGGCTACTGGTGCGTAGCGTATCGGCGGGCATGGCGCTCGGCAGTGCGGCGTTTGACACACCTACTGTGGGTTGCTTGGCCTCGTCGCCTTCCCTAAGGGGAGGGGATTCCCACCCTCGCGGGTGAGGTTTCCTGCTTCACCGCGGGCTGCCGCGTCCGGGAGGACTCCCGTCGAGGTCTTACGTCCGCTCCACAGACGGTGCCCGCCAGCCCGGCGGCCAGAAGATTGACTGCTGCGTTTCCGTCCCGGTCGTGGGTGGCTCCGCACTGCGCGCATATCCACTCGCGGACGTCCAGGGCCATGCTGTCGGCGATGGCCCCGCAGGCCGAGCACAGGCGTGTGCTGGGGAACCATCGGTCCACGATGATCAACTCACGCCCGTACCAAGCAGCCTTGTACTCCAGCATTGACCGCAGCTCTCGCCACGCCCCGTCGCCGATGGCGCGGGCGAGCTTGCGGTTGCCCAGCATGTTCTTGACGGTGAGGTCTTCGATCACGAGCGTTTGGTTTTCGCGCACGAGTCGAGTCGTCAGCCGATGCAAGGAGTCCTGGCGCCGGTCCGCGATCCGCGCTTGGATCCTGGCCACCCGTACGCGGGCCTTCGCCCGGTTCTTGCTCCTGTTCTCCTTCCGCGACAGAGCCCGCTGGGCGCGGGCCAGGCGCTCCCGGTCCCTGCGCTCGTGCCTCGGATTGGGGATCTTCTCCCCCGTGGAGAGGGTGACCAGGGACGTCAGTCCGACGTCGATGCCGACCGTGTTCGCCGTGGCGGGCATGGGGGCCGGGGTGTCCTGGCAGAGCAGGGACACGAACCAGCGCCCCGCACGGTCACGGGACACCGTAACCGTGGACGGTTGCACGCCTGCGGGAAGGGGCCGGGACCAGACGATGTCCAGTGGCTCGGCCGTCTTGGCCAGCGTCAGCCGGCCGTCCGCGTAGCGGAACCCGCTGCGCGTTCCGCTTCCACGCCGTGAGCATGGCCGAGGTCTGCCCGTAGCCCACCTGCTCGCGGCGCGCCGACCATGCTTCGCTGCGGGCGGCGAGGGCGAGGTTGTAGACCTTCCGCACGCACCCGAACGTCCGCGAGAGCTCGGCTGCCTGCGCCTCATCGGGGTAGAAACGGAACCTGAATGCCCGCTTTACCGGAGATTTCCCCACAGTCCGGAAGCTAGGGTCAGTCACGATCCGAACGCAAACCCGGGTCAAAGGGTCACGTACGGCAACAGAAGGAATCCGATCATGTCATCAGAGCCCTCAGCCGGAGCTTCCGCGGGTCGTTGGTCGAGCCTTGAGCGGCCGCCGCTCAATGCCGCCGCCCTTGCGAAGGTGCTCGTCGCGCCGGGCAGCCTGTGGACCTCGGTGGAGGCCGTGCCCAGTACCGGGTCCACCAACACCGATCTCGCGGCCCGGGCCGGGCAGCTGCCCGAAGGGGCCGTGCTCGTCGCCGAGGAGCAGACCGCCGGGCGCGGGCGGCTCGACCGGAGCTGGGTCGCACCGGCCCGGTCCGGGCTGTTCTTCTCCGTCCTGCTCAAGCCGGGCGACTCCGTACCGCAGGAGCGGTGGGGGTGGCTGACCCTGCTGGCCGGGGTGGCCGCCGCGACCGGGGTGTCCCGGGCCGCCGGGGTGGACACGGCCCTCAAATGGCCCAACGACCTGCTGGTCACCGTGGAGGGGGAGGAGCGCAAGACCGGCGGCATCCTCGCCGAGCGGGTCAGCGACGGCGTGGTCCTCGGGATCGGGCTCAACGTCACGCTGACCGAGGCCGAGCTGCCCGTACCGGAAGCCGGGTCGCTGATCCTCGCCAAGGCTGCCGTGACGGACCGGGAGCCCCTGCTGAAGGCCGTACTGCGCTCCCTGGAGCACTGGTACGGGGAGTGGCGGGCGGCGGGCGGGGACCCGGCCGCCAGCGGGCTCCAGGAGGCGTACGCGGCGGACTGCGTCACGCTCGGCCGGCACGTACGGGCGGACCTGCCCGGCGGCCGCACGCTCACCGGGACGGCGGAAGCGGTGGACGCGGACGGGCGGCTCGTCGTCCGGACGGCGGAGGACCGGCACGAGACCGTGGGGGCCGGGGACGTGGTCCATCTGCGGTCGGTGCGGTAGCCGGCCGCAGCTGCAGGGAGTGGGGAGTGAGCTACGGCACACCTGCCGTATGGTTTAGGCGATCCCGGTCCTCCCGGTGATCACCCGGTTCGGCAGGGCAGTGCGCACGGAATGGACAGGAGGCGGCCCTTGACCGTCGACGACTCTACGTCCGGCGCGTCCGCCCCCCGGCCCGGCGGCCCGGGGCCCACCGGCTCGGGGTCCACCGGCCCGGGCACACCGATCGGGCGCGACCAGCACACTCCCCACCACGAGGTCGACCACACCGCACAGCCGACGGCGGACCCGCTCGCCATCCGGCTGGAGCAGCTGATCCTGGGCGCGGAGCGCCGGTACACCCCCTTCCAGGCGGCCCGCAGCGCCGGCGTGTCGATGGAGCTCGCCTCCCGCTTCTGGCGGGCCATGGGCTTCGCGGACATCGGGCAGGCCAAGGCCCTGACGGAGGCGGACGTACTGGCGCTGCGCCGGCTCGCCGGCCTCGTCGAGGCCGGGCTGCTGAGCGAGCCGATGGCCGTGCAGGTGGCCCGGTCCACCGGGCAGACCACCGCCCGGCTGGCGGAATGGCAGATCGATTCCTTCCTGGAGGGGCTCACGGAGCCGCCGGAGCCGGGAATGACCCGTACGGAGGTCACGTACCCGCTGGTCGAGCTGCTGCTGCCGGAGCTCGAGGAGTTCCTCGTCTACGTGTGGCGCCGCCAGCTGGCGGCGGCCACCGGCCGGGTCGTGCAGGTGGCGGACGACGAGGAGATGGTCGACCGGCGGCTCGCGGTGGGCTTCGCTGACCTGGTCGGCTTCACCCGGCTGACGCGGCGGCTGGAGGAGGAGGAGCTCGGCGAGCTCGTCGAGTCCTTCGAGACGACCTCGGCGGACCTGGTGGCCGCGCACGGCGGCCGACTGATCAAGACGCTCGGCGACGAGGTGCTGTACTGCGCCGACGACGCGGCGACGGCGGCGGAGATCGCGCTGCGGCTGATCGAGACGATGGAAGCCGATGCGCAGATGCCGGAGCTGCGCGTCGGCATAGCGTTCGGGACGGTGACGACCCGGATGGGCGACGTCTTCGGGACAACCGTGAACCTGGCCTCGCGGCTGACGTCGATAGCGCCGAAGGACGCGGTGCTGGTCGACGGGGCGATGGCGGAGGAGCTGGGGCGGACGGGCGCGGCGCCGGTCTCGGAGAAGGAGGCCGAGGCCGAGGAGGGCGGCGGGGCGTACCGCTTCGCACTCCAGCCGATGTGGCAGCGGCCGGTGCGCGGGCTCGGGGTCGTGGAGCCCTGGTCGCTGACGCGGAGGAAGCCCAAGAACCCCGCCTGAGCTCGTGGCGGAGCCGCGTCCGGGAACCTTGACCCGATGGCCGCCCCCCGGACTAGAGTGCGCAGATAACGCTCGTTAACCGGGAGGGTCGCAGGCATGTCTGAGCAGCGCTTCGGAGAGTTCGTCGCGGTACGCAGGGAAGGCGACGGGCACGTCGCGGAGCTGGCGATGGACCGCCCCAAGGCGATGAACGCGGTGTCGACGGAGATGGCCCGGTCCGTCGGCGCGGCCTGCGCCGCGCTCGGGGCGGACCCCTCGGTGCGGGTGGTCGTGCTCTCCTCGACCGCCGAGCGGGCGTTCTGCGTCGGGGCCGACCTCAAGGAGCGCAACTCCCTGTCGGACGCCGAGCTGGTGCAGCAGCGGCCGACCACGCGGGGCGCCTACGGGGGCGTGCTGGAGCTGCCGATGCCGACGATCGCGGCCGTGCACGGCTTCGCGCTGGGCGGCGGCTTCGAGCTGGCGCTGGCGTGTGACGTGATCGTGGCCGACGAGACGGCGGTGGTCGGCCTGCCGGAGGTCTCCGTGGGCGTGATCCCGGGCGGCGGCGGTACGCAGCTGCTGCCGCGGCGCGTGGGTGCGGCGCGGGCGGCCGAACTGATCTTCACGGCGCGTCGGGTGGAGGCGCCGGAGGCGCTGTCGCTGGGCCTGGTGGACTCGGTGGTCCCGGCGGGCACGGACCGCGAGGAAGCCCTCGCCCTCGCGGCCCGGATGGCGGCGAACTCCCCGGTGGGCCTGCGGGCGGCCAAGCGGGCCCTGCGGCTGGGGCACGGGATGGACCTGACGGCCGGCCTGGAGATCGAGGACGCGGCCTGGCGGACGGTGGCCTTCTCGGGAGACCGCGCCGAGGGCGTGGCGGCGTTCAACGAGAAGCGCAAGCCGCAGTGGCCGGGGAAGTAGGGGCAGGGACAGGGCCCGGGGCAGGGGCCGGGGCAGGGACCGGCGGGCGGGTGCCGCTCACTGGCACTTGAGGGTGACCGGCAGCACCTCCGACGAGATGGCCCCCTGCCCGCCCTGCTTCGGAACCGAGAGCTGGACGGTCACCGTGGGGGCGGGGTCCTGGGGCCTCGTGCGCGCCGGGGCGGTCACACTGAATTCCTCGACGCGCGTGGAGAAGCCGGGGAAGCGCATGGTCTTCTCGGTCCGCTTGCCTGTGCCGCTCGTCCACACGTACTTGACCGTCCCGCTGCCGCTGCCCTTGAGGGTGCCGTCGACGCGCACCTCGTGCGGCACGTTGCAGTTGACGCTGAACCCGGGGGAGTCCAGCTCCACCGTCGCTTCCGTAATGCCGGTGGGCCGGGTGACCGGCGGCCTGGGCGGCTTCTCGCAGCCGGTCTTCTGCTGGGGCGCCCCGCCCTGGCCCGTCGTGACGGTGTAATTGCCGCGCGGGACGTTCTCCTCGTCGAAGGCCCCCTGGGGGCTGGTGACGCCGTTGTACTCCTTCGGACCGGTGATCTTGACGGGGTCCCCCGGCTTGAAGTCGGTGAGCAGCAGGTCGTACTCGACCGGGTCCGTGCCGGGCGCCGCCTTCAGCGTGCAGACCGGCGCGAGGGGCGCGGTGTGGGACGCGGGCATCCGCTCCGGTGGCCCCTGCGCGGTGGCCACGGCCGGCGGGAGGGCGATCGAGGAGGCGAGGAGCGGGGCGACGAGGGCGAGACGACGGTGCCGGTTCATGCTGGTTCCCTCCTGGGCGGGACAGCGCGACGGGGCGTACGGAATGCAGAGCCGGAGTCGGCATGGGTGCGGCACGGCAGAAGGGTGCGGCGGCCGGGGTGTCGTCGACGGACTGCCCCCGGGCGGCCTGTCGGGGCGTTCGTGCGTTCGTGGCCCCGTGCCCGGACGTCCGGTTCGATTTTATGCGCGGGGGTGTGTTCCGGCAGGTCGGGCGGCTTCCCCCGGAGGTCCTGCCCCGTGCTCTGATGCTGCATCAAGCAGCACGAAAGCGGATGGAACTCCCTAACCTGGGGTGATGGGAGTCGACGGGCGGCTACGAGCCGTCGTGGGCCTGGCGCAGGCCATGGCCGCCGCATGCGCGCCGCGGGACAGTGTCCGGGCGGCCGCCCGCGGGGCCCGCCTCGCGATGGACGGCTCGTTCGCCGCGATCTCCGCGTGGGAGCGCGAGCGGGGCCGGCTGCGGGTCCTCGTGAACGAGGGGGAGCTGCGGGCAGGGGAGGAGACGTTCCCCGCGGACGAGTCGTACCCCGTCCACGACTTCCCCGAGATCACCGAGTTCCTGCACGAGCGCTGGGTCGGCGGCGGCGGCCCGCACGCCTGGGTGGAGAGCGCCGGCGGCGGCCGCCCGGGGCGCCGCGGCGAGGCCCTGCGCCGCCGCGGCCGCGGGACCTGCGTCGTCGCGCCCATCGTGCTCAGCGGGCGCGCCTGGGGCGAGCTGTACGTCGCCCGCGACGAGGGCCTGCCCGACTTCGACGAGGACGACGCCGAGTTCGCGACCGTCCTGGCCGCCGTCGTCGCTGCCGGGCTCGCGCAGAACGAGCGGCTCGAAGAGGCCCGGCGGCTCGCCTTCACCGATCCGCTGACCGGCCTGGCCAACCGCCGCGCCGTCGACATGCGGCTCGACGGGGCCCTGGAGGAGCACCGGCGGAGCGCCGCCGTGGTCAGCCTGGTGGTGTGTGACCTGAACGGGCTCAAGAAGGTCAACGACACCCTGGGACACGCCATGGGCGACCGGCTGCTGGAGCGGTTCGGGTCGGTGCTCAGCCTCTGCGGGGCCATGCTGCCCGGCGCCCTCGTCGCCCGGCTCGGCGGCGACGAGTTCTGCCTGGTGAGCGTCGGGCCCCCCGCCGACGAGGTGGTGCGGGTGACCGAGGAGCTGTGCCTGCGCGCCGCCGAGCTGGAGCTCGGGGAGGGGGTCGCCTGCGGGGTCGCCTCCACCGGAGACCCGATCGGGCTCGTGAAGTCCTCCCGGCGGCTGTTCCGGCTCGCCGACGCCGCCCAGTACAAGGCCAAGGCCGCCCGCTCGCCGAAGCCCGTCGTCGCGGGCCGGGACACCGCCGTCGTCCGGCTGGCCGATGCCGCTGCCGCGCAGGAGGTGTCGGGGGAGCGGCGCCGCTTCCGCGGCCGGCCTTGACCTGCTCCCGTGCCGGGGCGCGCGGCGCGCGTGGCGGGGGTGCCGACGGACGGAGTCCGCGCGGCGGCCCGAAGCCGGAGGGGCCCGCCGGGGCCGAGCCGCGCGAGGGAGGCGCGAAGAGGGGTGACATGAAGCGATTCAGTCCGTAGGCTGCTGAATATGGATATGCACACTGTCGTGGTGGGGACGTCCGGGACCACCGCCGAGGACGTCATCGCCGTCGCCCGCGGCAACGCGCGGATCGAGCTGTCCGGCGAGGCGCTCGACGCCCTCGCCCGTGCCCGCGAGATCGTCGACGCCCTCGCCGCCAAGCCCGAACCCGTCTACGGGGTGTCCACCGGCTTCGGCGCCCTCGCCTCCCGGCACATCAGCCCCGAGCTGCGCGCCCAGCTCCAGCGCAACATCGTCCGCTCGCACGCCGCCGGCATGGGCCCGCGCGTCGAGCGGGAGGTCGTGCGCGCCCTGATGTTCCTGCGCCTGAAGACCGTCGCCTCCGGGCACACCGGCGTCCGGCCGTCCGTCGCGCAGACGATGGCCGACGTACTCAACGCCGGCATCACGCCCGTCGTCCACGAGTACGGCTCGCTCGGCTGCTCCGGCGACCTCGCGCCGCTCTCGCACTGCGCGCTCACCCTGATGGGCGAAGGCGACGCCGAGGGTCCGGACGGGGTCGTGCGCCCCGCCGGCGAGCTGCTGGCCGCGGCCGGCATCCAGCCGGTCGTGCTGAAGGAGAAGGAGGGCCTCGCCCTCCTCAACGGCACCGACGGCATGCTCGGCATGCTGGTCATGGCCCTCGCCGACCTCGACAAGCTGTACAAGTCCGCCGACATCACCGCCGCGCTGACCCTCGAGGCGCTCCTCGGCACCGAGAAGGTGCTGGCGCCCGAGCTGCACGCCATCCGCCCGCACCCGGGCCAGGGCGCCTCCGCCGCGAACATGGCCGCCGTCCTGAAGGGCTCCGGGCTCACCGGGCACTTCCAGGAGGAGTCCGCCCCGCGCGTGCAGGACGCGTACTCGGTGCGCTGCGCCCCGCAGGTCGCCGGCGCCGGCCGCGACACCATGGCGCACGCCGCCCTGGTCGCCTCGCGCGAGCTGGCCTCCTCGGTCGACAACCCGGTGGTGCTGCCCGACGGGCGCGTGGAGTCCAACGGCAACTTCCACGGCGCCCCGGTCGCGTACGTCCTGGACTTCCTGGCCATCGCGGCGGCCGACCTCGGCTCCATCGCCGAGCGCCGCACCGACCGGCTGCTCGACAAGAACCGCTCGCACGGCCTGCCGCCGTTCCTGGCGGACGACGCCGGTGTCGACTCCGGTCTGATGATCGCCCAGTACACGCAGGCCGCCCTGGTCAGCGAGATGAAGCGGCTGGCCGTGCCGGCCTCCGCCGACTCGATCCCGTCCTCCGCCATGCAGGAGGACCACGTCTCGATGGGCTGGTCGGCCGCGCGCAAGCTCCGTACCGCCGTCGACAACCTGACCCGCATCATCGCGATCGAGCTGTACGCGGCCACCCGGGCCATCGAGCTGCGCCACGGGCTCACCCCGGCCCCGGCCAGCCGGGCCGCCATCGCGGCGGCTCGGGCGGCCGGCGTGGAGGGTCCCGGGCCGGATCGTTTCCTCGCCCCCGACCTGGCGGCCGCCGACGCGTTCGTCCGTACGGGCGGCCTCGTCGCCGCGGTGGAGCCGGTGACGGGTCCGCTCGCCTAGCCGTATCGCTGCCGCGAAGGGCCGGCCCCGGGAATCGTCTCCCGGGGCCGGCCCTTCGGTGTCCGCCCGTACGGGGCTACGCGCGCGAGCGGTGTACGGAGAAGGTGACGAACCCGGCCCCGAGGCCCAGGCAGAGCGTGCCGCCCAGCAGGTACGGGGCGGTGTCGATCCCACCGGTGTCCGCGAGCCCGAGGGACACCTGGCCGGCGGTCTGCGGGGAGGCGCCCGCGGGATCGGTCACGAGCGTCGTCACCGATCCGGGCCCGGGCGCGTTGGCGGACTCCGGCGCGGCGGAACCGGAATCGGACGCCGTGGAACCGGGCGCCGCGGACCCCGGCGCGGTGGCGTTGGCCGAGGGCACGAACCACAGGGCGGCGAGGAGGGTGGTCGCTCCGAGAGCGGTGAGCAGCGGTCGACGTGCGGACACGGTGCGATCCCCCTTGCGGAAGCAGCGAATTGGCCGTGTGCGGTGATGCTACGGACAAGGGCGGGTCGTGGGAAAGTCGGGGCTTCCCCGGGCTTAGTCTCCGTCGTATGAACCCTTCTGACACATCACGATACGTACGGCTTCGGGTGGATTTGGTACTGGAGGTGCCCGACCCCGAGGCGCTCACCGGAGCCGCGCTCGAGCACATCGAGGCCGACGAGTTCATGCCGGACGAGGAGCGCGGCCACGCCGAGTCGGCCGTACGGGAGGACGAGTCGGAGGCGCTCGCGTACCTCGTCGACCCCACTGACCTGGTCGCGGACATCCCCGGCGTGGAGCTGGCGCAGGCCTCCTGGAGCAGCGAGCCCGTCGAATACGACCCCGAGTCCATGGAGTGGGACCTGGGCGAGGAAGATGGGGACTTCGACGAAGAGACGACCGACAACGCCTGACCGTGTGGTTGCCCACATTCAAACGGAATGTGGAACCGATCCGGGCCTTCAACGCGTTGACTGGTGCGAGGCAGGGGGCGTGTCTCCCTGCCTCGATCGGGGCACCACCCGGCGCCGGCCGGGGGAAGCTCGGGGGTTCAGGCAACGATGGAGTGGCGTGTGAGGACGGACAAGAAGCGGCGGAGAAGGTCCCTCGTGGCCATATCCGCCGTACTCGGTGGCGTGCTGGTGCTCTCGGCGTGCGGCGGTGGCGACGACAAGCCGAAGGGCGGCGGGGACGCGGGCAGCAAGTCCCAGTCGGACGTGGACGCGGCCGCGGCCAAGGACGCCTCCAAGGCCAAGATAACGATCACGCCCAAGGACGGCGCGACCAACGTGGGCCTGAACGACGCGACCAACGTCGCCGTCGGTGACGGCACCCTCACGGCGGTCGAGCTGAAGACCTCCGAGGGCACGGCCGTGCCCGGCAAGATAGCCGCCGACGGCAAGAGCTGGAAGCCGGACGCCGCGCTGAAGCGCTCCACGAAGTACGCCCTGTCGGCGAGCGCCAAGGACGCCTCCGGCAAGGAGGCGCACGAGAACGCCTCCTTCACCACCGTCTCCCCGGAGAACAGCTTCGTCGGCTCGTTCATACCGGACGACGGCCAGACCGTCGGCGTGGGCATGCCCGTCTCGATCACGTTCAACAAGCCGATCAAGGACCAGAAGGCGGTCCAGGCGGCCATCTCCGTCACCTCCAGCAGCGGCCAGGAGGTCGTCGGGCACTGGTTCAGCGCGCAGCGCCTGGACTTCCGCCCCGAGCAGTACTGGCAGGCCGGCTCCACCGTCACGCTGAAGCTGGCGCTGGAGGGCGTTCAGGGCGCCCCCGGCGTGCAGGGTGTGCAGAACCGGACCGCCACCTTCAAGATCGGCCGCAGCCAGGTCTCCACGGTCGACGCGAAGACGAAGAAGATGACCGTCACCCGGGACGGCGCGGTCCTCAAGACCATCCCGATCTCGGCGGGTTCCCCGGAGAACCCGACGTACAACGGCCAGATGGTGATCTCCGAGAAGTTCAAGGAGACCCGGATGGACGGCTCGACCGTCGGCTTCAAGAACAGCGAGGGCAAGGGCGAGTACGACATCAAGGACGTCCCGCACGCGATGCGGCTGTCCCAGTCCGGCACGTTCATCCACGGCAACTACTGGGGATCGGACTCGATCTTCGGCAGCGTGAACACGAGCCACGGCTGCGTCGGCCTGAACGACGCCCAGGGTGCCAACGACCCGAACCAGCCCGCGGCCTGGTTCTACGACAACTCGCTGATCGGCGACGTGGTCACGGTGGTCAACTCCCCGGACAAGACCATCAAGCCCGAAAACGGCCTCAACGGCTGGAACATGAGCTGGGCGGACTGGAAGGCCGGCACGGCCTCCTGATCCCACCCCGGTCCCGACCGAACTCCCGCGGATGGCGGGGAGCCCCTGACGGAGGCTCCCCGCCATCCGGCGTCTGCGGGGGCTAAGGTCCGAGTCATGACGTTCGCCCTCACCCAGCTGTCCCTGCCGCCGACCGACGCCGAGGTGGACGCCTGGGCGGCGGTCCTGACCGCGGCGCACGCCGCCGACCTGCCCGGCGTACCCGTACCGACCCGGGTGGAGATCGCCGGACGGCTGCGCGTGCCGCCGGCCGCCGGCCGCTTCACGCACTTCGCGGCGGACGAAGGCGTGGCGAGCCTGCTCCTGTTCACGGACGCAGACAATGCGCACACCGCCTCGCTGGACGTGCTGCAGGTACGCCCGGACGCGCGGCGGCGGGGGATCGGCACGGCCCTGTGGCTCCGGGCCCGCGAGGAACTGCTGGCCCAGGGCCGCACCTCCGTCTCCACCATGGCCGACCTGGGCGGGGCGGGACAGGCGTTCGCCGAGTCGCTGGGCTTCGAGAACGTGCTGCCGCTCGCCTGGTACGTGCAGGACGTGCAGGCCGGGGCGGCGGGGCCGGCGGCGGCGGGGCCAGCGGCGGCGGGGCCGGCGGCGGCCGCGGAGCCCGAACTCCCGGCGGGCTACGCGCTGGTGTGCTGGGAGGGCCTGGTCCCGGACGCGTGGGTGGCCGCGGCCGCCGTCGCCCACGGGTCGATGGAGGACGCGCCGACCGGCGACATGGACGAGCAGCCCCCGGCCTGGACCCCGCAACGCCTGCACACGGTGCAGCGGCTGGTCCTGGACCGCGGCGGCCGGATGCTCATGGCCGCGGCGGTGACCCCCGCCGGCGAGGTGGCCGCGTACACGTCCCTGGTGCTCCCGGACCCGGCCGCCGCGCGCGCCCTCCAGTACGACACGGCGGTCGTTCCGGCCCACCGCGGCCGCGGCCTCGGGCGCACGGTCAAACTCCGCATGCTGGGGGAGGCCACGGCCCGCTTCCCCGCCCTCCGCGAGATCGCCACCTCGGTGGCGGACGAGAACACCCCGATGCGCGCGGTGAACGCCGCCCTGGGCTACCGCCGCGAACGCGCGGCGGGCATCTTCCAGATCAAGCTGTAGCCCCGTCCGCGTCCGCCGGGGCCGGGGCGGACGAGGCCGGGGCGGACGAGGCCGAAGAGATGGCAGGGGCGGACGGGGCCGACCACGAGGCCAGCAGCCGCAGGGCGTCCGCCGAGGGCGAGCCCGCAGCGGCATGGAAGGTCACCAGGAACTGCGCCGAATCGTCCGGCAGCGCCAGGGTCTCGAAGGCCAGGTCCAGCTCACCCACCAGCGGGTGCCGCAGCCGCTTCACCCCGTGCGTCTTGTTGTCCGCCACCGTGTGCGCCGCCCACAGCCGCCGGAACTCCTCGTTCTTCACCGACAGCTCCCCGACCAGCGCGGACAGCTGCTCGTCCTCCGGGTGCTGGCCCGCGTACATGCGCAGGTTGCTCACCACCTCGCAGGCCCGGCACTCCCACTCCACGTACAGCTCGGCCGTCGCAGGATCCAGGAACACCTGCCGTACCAGGTTGCGCTCCTGCGGCGGCAGCGCCCCGAAATCGCCGAAGACCGCGGCCGCCAGCCGGTTCCAGCCGATCACGTCCTGGCGCCGCCCCACCAGGTACGCCGGCACCCCCTCCATCGCGTCCAGCAGCGTCCGCAGCTCCGGGCGGACGTGCTGCGCGCGGTGCTGCTTGCCGCGGTGCCTGCGGGGCCGGGGGCTGGCCAGGTGGTTCAAGTGGGCCGTCTCCGTGCCGTCCAGGCGCAGGGCGCGGGCGATCGCGTCCAGCACCTCCGCCGACACGTTCTGTCCGTGCCCCTGCTCGAGCCGCGTGTAGTACGCCACCGACACGCCCGCCAGCTGCGCCAGCTCCTCGCGGCGCAGCCCGGGTACGCGGCGGTGGCGCCCGTAGTCCGGCAGGCCCACGTCCGCGGGCCGCAGCCGCGCACGGCGGGAACGGAGGAACTCGCCCAGTTCGGCACGCTGATCAAGCTGGTCCATGACGCCAGTATCGCCGGGCGGCCCGCGCGGCGTGGACGTGTTCCTGACCCCGCCAGGGGTAGGACCGCCAGTCCTAGGCAGGACAGGGGTCTGGGTGACGCAGGCCAGGTCCGCAATCGTTGCTCGCACCGCAGACCGTCCGCAGCAGCGTTCGAGGAGTCTTCACCCATGTCCGTCACCCAGGTCGCCGCCTACGCCGCTCCCGCCGCGAAGGCCCCGCTGGAGCGCACCACCGTCCCGCGCCGCCCCGTCGGCGAGCACGACGTCCTCATCGAGATCAAGTACGCCGGCATCTGCCACTCCGACATCCACCAGGTCCGCGACGGCTGGGGCGAGGGCATATACCCGATGGTCCCGGGCCACGAGATCGCCGGTGTCGTCACCGAAGTCGGCCCGGGCGTCACGAAGTTCGCGGTCGGCGACCACGTCGGCGTCGGCTGCTTCGTCGACTCCTGCCGTGAGTGCGAGTACTGCCTGCGCGGGCAGGAGCAGTACTGCGCGCAGGGCATGACCGGCACGTACAACGCCCGCGACAAGAAGGGCGAGCCGACGTACGGCGGCTACTCCACGCACGTGGTCGTCGACGAGAACTACACCGTCCGCATCCCCGACGGCCTCGCCCTCGACGTCGCCGCCCCGCTGCTGTGCGCCGGGATCACCCTCTACTCCCCGCTCAGGCACTGGCAGGCGGGCCCGGGCAAGAAGGTCGCGATCGTCGGTCTCGGCGGCCTCGGGCACATGGGCGTGAAGATCGCGGCCGCCCTCGGCGCGGAGGTCACCGTCCTCTCCCAGTCCCTGCGCAAGCAGGAGGACGGCCTGCGGCTCGGCGCCTCGCACTACTACGCCACGAGCGACGAGACCACCTTCGAGAAGCTGGCCGGCAGCTTCGACCTGGTCATCTCCACCGTCTCGGCCCCGCTCGGCCTCGACGCGTACCTCGGCCTGCTGAAGGTCGACGGCGCGCTGGTGAACGTCGGCGCCCCGGAGGAGCCGGTCGAGGTGAACCTGTTCTCGGTCATCACCGGCCGCAAGACCCTCGCCGGCTCGATGATCGGCGGCATCGCCGAGACGCAGGAGATGCTGGACTTCTGCGCCGAGCACGGCCTCGGCTCGGAGATCGAACTGATCCGCGCCGACGAGATCAACGAGGCGTACGAGCGTGTCCTGGCCAGCGACGTCCGCTACCGCTTCGTCATCGACGCCTCGACGATCTGACCGGCCTGCTCCAGCGCGGCGGCGAGCCGGTCCCGGGTGGCCGTCTGCCCGGCGGCCACTTCACCGTCCAGGAAGTAGAACCAGCCGCCGGCGGCGTCCATGCGGCGCAGACCACCTGGCCGTGGGCCGTTTCCGAGGTCACTGACGTCGATGCCCGTACGGGCAAGGTCTACGAGCTGGCCGGCCAGGCGTTCCACCTCGGCCACCACGTGAGCGGGGATGCCGCCCGCCACGTGGTCGTGGTCGGGGTCGTATTCCCAGTGCCAGTCGCTGCTCACCGGGCCGGAAGACCGACGGCCGCGTGTGCCGCGTCCAGAATCCGCCCGATCCGGGAAGCGGCTTGCCGTGCCTGGGCTGCGTCGCCCGACTCGGCGGCGTCTTCCCAGCGGCGGAGGTCCGCTGCCAGGTCGGGTTGCCGCTGGATGTGCACATAAACGGCCCACTGGGCGATGAACCGCTGAAGCGGTGCCAGATCGGACCCTTGCCGGGACTGGTCGGCCGCTTGGTCCAGCTCCTGAGTGAACGCCGGCAGGGCGGCAGGTGCGATCTGGCGGATGGCCTGCCGCAGCGTGGCAACCGTGGCAGGGGGCTGGGGGATGAGCGGTTGCCCGGCGGCGGAGGTGGTCATGACTACTCCCATGGGCGCGATTCTGATCCCGGACGTCAGCGTATCGGGCGTGAACGCCTGTCCCTCTGCTCGAACGAGTGAAGGACTTCCGGCGCCGCCGCTCGACAGGTGAGGGCCGCGCCGGAGCTCCCGGGCGGGAAGGTCAGCCTTGGGCCTTGGCCACGCCGATCGGGCAGCTGACGCCCGTACCGCCGATGCCGCAGTAGCCGTCGGGGTTCTTGTCGAGGTACTGCTGGTGGTAGGGCTCTGCCGGCCAGAAGGGGCGCTCTGCCGCCGGGAGGACGGCCGTCGTGATGTCGCCGTAGCCCGAGGACGCCAGGACCTGCTGGTACGCGGCGCGGGAGGCCTCGGCCTCGGCCTGCTGGGCCTCGGAGTGGGTGTAGATCGCCGAGCGGTACTGGGTGCCGACGTCGTTGCCCTGGCGGAAGCCCTGGGTCGGGTCGTGGGACTCCCAGAACAGCTTCAGGAGGGTGGCGTACGAGACCTGCGCCGGGTCGAAGACCACGCGGACGACCTCGGTGTGGCCGGTCAGGCCCGAGCACACCTCCTCGTACGTCGGGTTCTCGGTGAAACCGCCCTGGTAGCCGGCCAGCGTGGTCCACACCCCCGGGGTCTGCCAGAACTTGCGCTCCGCGCCCCAGAAGCAGCCCAGGCCGAAGTCGGCCACCTGGAGGTGGGCGGGGTAGGGCCCCGCGAGGGGGTTGCCGAGAACGGTGTGCCGGTCCGGGAGCGAGAACTGCTGGGTCGCGCGGCCCTGCAGGGCCTCCTCGCGGGTGGGGAGCTCGGGCGTGCGGCGGTACGAGAACATGATTCCCTCCTAGTGGTTCTCCCTTAACGGGCGGGGGCGGGCCGGGATTCCCCCCGGCCCGCCCCCGGCCACCACGTCAGACTTCCGTCATTTCTGCGTGACCGCCCGCCGCACGCTGAAGTCCCTCGCCTGCACGTACCGCGCCTTCGCGTCCGCCGAGTAGGTCCACGGCGTCGCCCCGATGTACCCGTCGACGGCGCGGAACTGCTCCACGGCCTCCGTGTACCGGTCCTGCCAGTACAGGTTCCACGCCAGCATGTGCCGTACCCGGGGCACCCGCCGGTCGGCCGGGTCCGCCGCCGCCACGTCCGCGAGCGCCGCGTCCGTGGCCGCCACGATCTCCGGCCGCTTGTAGTAGACGCCCGGGTCGAGCTCCGACTCCGACATCTCGTACTCCAGGTACGCGTACAGCGGCAGCAGCGACAGCAGCTCACCCGGCGCGCCCGCGGCGGCCGACCGCTGCGCGAACGCCTCCGCCTCCTCGTGCGAGCCGCGCCACTTGCGGCACCAGTACTGCAGCGCGCCGGTGTGCGCCGCCAGCACCTTCGGACCGCGCCCCACGATCTGCGCCCACAGCTGCCCGTACCGCTCGTGGGAGTACCCCAGCGCCATGGCGACCGGCTGCTCGAGCATGTACGGCACCGGGTCCGCCGGGTCGGCGAGCCGCTGGGCCTCGTGCATCGCCTCCTGCGAGGCGGCGATCAGCCGGTGGAAGTTCCGGAACTGCTCCTGCGTCGTGTTCTTCGCGCTCAGCGAGCCGCGCACGTTCCACGCCACCAGCACCGACGCGTCCGCGTGCACCGCCGCCGCCGTCGGGTCCTGCGGCCGCGCCGCGCGCCAGGCCAGCAGCCAGGCGTCGTCCTCGGCGGCCAGCTCGGCCAGTTCCCGTACGCGCCGGATCCGCTCGTCCCAGTTCTGCCCGGCCGCGTCCGCCCAGGATGCGCCGGCCTGCCAGTCGCCCGCCCGTACGGCGTCCAGCGCGGCCGTGTCCGCAGGCAGGAGCGGGGACCCGTGGTCGGTGTCGAGCTGCTCGGCCGGGGCGAAGCCCAGCGCGACCGCCGCCAGGCCGTCGGCCCGGCTCGCCCGGCGGCGCCCGCCGGCGCCGCCGCCGCCCTTGCGGGCGCGCAGCAGCTTGTAGGCGCCGCTGATCAGGAGGATGCCGAGGATGATCAGGCCGAGCATCAGACGAGCACCAGCTTCCGCAGGGGTCCGGTGTCGGGCAGGTCCGCGACGAGCGCGTCCAGTGCGAGCTCCAGCTGCTCCTCGAACCCGTCGGCCGCGTACCGCAGGGCGGCCGAGTCGGACCAGGACAGCTGCCAGCGGGCGGCGCCGCGGGCCGTCAGCTCGGCCGTGACCAGCTGCTTCAGGGCGCGCCGCAGCACGGGGCGGGTGAACTCGCGGGCGGCGCGGCCGGTGGCGGCCGCGGCCTCCTCGGACTTCGGGAAGCGGTCGGCGATCCGCCAGCGCAGCGCCGGGTCGGCGTCGACGGCGTCCAGCAGGGCCGCCAGCTCCGGGGCCGTGCCCTCGGCGGCGACGGCCTCGCGGATCTCCTGGGCACCCTGGCCGACGTACCGGGTCATGCTCTCGTGGACGAGGTCCGCCCAGTCCACGCGGGTGAGCGCGAGCGCCTCCGGGGTCAGGACCGCCTGCTCCAGCGCCGCCAGCGCGGCCTGCGGGGAGGCGAGCAGCTCGAGCGCCGGCCGGGTCGCCTGCGCGCCGCGGCCGTCGTCGGGCAGGGCCTCGATGCGGGCCACGCGCTCGGCGAGCGCGGGGTGGGAGTCGTACGGGGAGGTGGGCTCGGTGGACAGCTCGCGGCGCAGGCCGTCCAGTTCGTCCGAGCGGGCGTCGAGCAGCTGCCGCAGGCCGCCGAAGACCTGGCCGGAGGGCGGCAGCAGGCCGGCGCCGACGCCGAGGGTGGCGTACGAGTCCATGTAGAAGTCGTGCGCGGGGCCGAGGGCGTTGAGTTCGCGCAGCGCGGAGGCGGCGGCGTCGCGGCCGGCGACGCGGACCGAGGCCAGGTCGGCGGCGAGTTCCTGGCGGCGGCCGCCGGAGAGGGTGGCGCGCATGTAGAAGCGCGCGTACGCCGTGTAGATCTTCGCCATGGCCCGGTACATCGCGCCCTGGCCGGCGGTGTCGACCTCCTTGGCCTTCTTGCCCTTCGCGAGCCGCTTCTCGGCCGCCTTCTCCTGCCGGGCCCGCTCCTTGGCGACCTTGGTGTCGGCGCGGTCGTGGAAGTGGCCGATGGTGCGGATCAGCTGGGCGCGGCCGCGGGCGATCAGCGGGGTGAGGCGGGTGTCGAGGTTGGCGTAGTGGCCCATCTCGTGGGCGAGTACGGCGCGCAGCTGCATCTCGTCCAGGCCCGTCATCAGGGGCAGGCCCAGGTAGAGGCGGCGGGTGCCGGACTTCAGGCCCAGCAGCCGGGCGTCCTCGCTGACGGCCGCGTTGACCTCGTCGATGAGCAGGATCTCGTCCGGGGCGCGGGTGCCGACCTGGGCCGCGATGTCGCGGACGGTCTGCCACAGGACGGGTTCCTGCTGCTCGGTGACGGGCACGCCGGGCTGCGGGTCGCCCTTGGGGGTGCGGAGCATGAGCATGCCGCGCACGATGGGGACCGCGAGGACCACCGAGACGATGAGGATCTTGAAGGCGATGCCGCCGTGCAGCCAGGCGACGGTGGCCCAGTCGGCGGCCGCGAGCACGCCGAGCAGGATGAAGCCGAGCAGGTAGAAGCCTGCGAGCAGGACGAGGGCGCGCAGCGCGCGCAGTGAAGCGCCCATATGGACGGATCCCCCCACGGGACGAAGTGGTGCAGGTGTATGTGCGGATGCTGCGGGTGTGCCGCGGGCGCGCGGTGGTCGGCCGGGCCCGGGCGGTCACGCCGGGTCATCATGCGGCCCGCAGATCTTTACAGCAACCTTATTCCCCTCGATTCCGCAGGTGGGGGCCAGGGGGCCAGGGGGCCAGGGGGGCGGCCTCTTCAGTGCGGCAGCGTCGCCGGGGAGCCGCCGTTGGCCTCGTAGCCCGCCACCGCCAGGGCGCGGTACACCGCGTACTGCGCCGCCGGGTCCGGGGAGACCGACCACGGCAGGGCGCCGACGTAGCCGTCGATGTGGCGGACCTGCTCCATCGCCTCCGCCCAGCGCTCCATCGGCACCAGGAACGACAGCAGCATGTGCCGTACGTGCGCCAGCATCGGGTCGTCCTGGCGGGCGGTGTGCACCGCGTACAGCGCGCCCTCCACCGCCCGGGTCACGACGGCGCCCTGCCAGAAGTTCGTCAGGACGACCTCCGGGACGTGCTCGTACACCGCGAACAGCGGCAGCGCCGCCAGCAGCGAGCCCTGCGGGGCGCGGGCCGCCGCCGCGTGCGCGAAGGCGTCCGCCTTCTCCCGCGAGCCGTGCCACTTCTCGCACCAGTAGTGCAGGGCCGCCAGGTGCGCGCCCATGTGCGCCGGCGCGACGTCGATGACCTTCGCCCAGAGGGCGTCGAACTCCGCCTCCGAGTACCCGAGCGCCCGCGCGACCGCCAGCTCCGTGATGTGCGGGACGGGGTCGCCCGGGGCCAGCAGCGCCGCCTTGCGGCACGCCTCCCGGGCCTCCTCCAGGATGATCCGGTGGTCCGTGGAGCCCACGCCGCCCGAGTGCCGCCACGCCTGCTGCACGAGCAGCTCCGCGTGCACCTGCGCGCCGCCGGCGTCCTTCTCGGCCTCCAGCCGCCAGGCCTTCAGCCACTGCGCGCCCACGCCGGGCCGCTCCACCAGCTCCAGCGCCGCCGCGCCGCCGAAGGCCTGGATGCGCTGCCAGCGCAGTTCGCCCTCCTTCTGGGTCCCGGCCAGCAGCTGGGACGCGGCCTGCCACCGGCCGCTGCGCTGCACGGCTTCCAGGGCGTCCATCAGGTCCTCGTCGGGGCCCGGGACGCGGATGTCCAGGTGCTCCTGGCGGGCGAAACCGTAGTTCTCCGGGTCGGCCGCGTCAGGGCTGCCCGGCGCGACCAGGCGTACGCCGCCACCCCGCCGGCGCCGTATGTACGGGCTGAAGGCGGCCACGAGCAGGCCGAGCGCGATCAGGAACCACAGAATCTCCATGCCCCCAAGCGAACCAGACGCACCGGCGCAAAGGCCAATGCCGCACCAGCGCCCCGCCGTCGGCCGTGCGCTGCCGCACCACCGGGTGTGCAGTGGGCTCGTCGGCGGCCGGGGCATAGCATCGGCCCATGAGCGACGACAGCCATGAGCACCAGAGCTTCGAGACCCGCGCGATCCACGCGGGCAACACGGCGGACCCGCTGACCGGCGCGGTCGTGCCCCCGATCTACCAGGTGTCCACGTACAAGCAGGACGGCGTCGGCGGACTGCGCGGCGGCTACGAGTACAGCCGCAGCGCGAACCCGACCCGGACCGCGCTGGAGGAGAACCTCGCGGCGCTGGAGGGCGGCCGGCGCGGCCTCGCCTTCGCGTCCGGGCTCGCCGCCGAGGACTGCCTGCTGCGTACGCTGCTTTCCCCGGGCGACCACGTGGTCATCCCGAACGACGCGTACGGCGGCACCTTCCGCCTCTTCGCGAAGGTCGTCTCCCGCTGGGGCGTGGAGTGGTCGGTGGCCGACACCTCCGACCCGGCGTCCGTACGGGCCGCCCTGACCCCGAAGACGAAGGTCATCTGGGTCGAGACCCCCTCCAACCCGCTGCTCGGCATCACCGACATCGCGGTCGTCGCCGACATCGCGCGGTCGGCCGGCGCCAAGCTGGTCGTGGACAACACCTTCGCCTCGCCCTACCTCCAGCAGCCCCTCGCGCTCGGCGCGGACGTGGTCGTGCACTCGCTGACCAAGTACATGGGCGGCCACTCCGACGTGGTCGGCGGCGCGCTGGTCACCGCGGACGCGGCGCTCGGCGAGGAACTGGCCTACCACCAGAACGCGATGGGAGCCGTGGCCGGCCCCTTCGACTCCTGGATCGTGCTGCGCGGCATCAAGACGCTGGCCGTCCGCATGGACCGGCACGCGGAGAACGCGGCGAAGATCGCCGAGATGCTGACCCGGCACCCCAAGGTGCACAAGGTCCTCTACCCGGGTCTGGCCGAGCACCCGGGCCACGAGATCGCCGCCAAGCAGATGCGCAACTTCGGCGGCATGATCTCCTTCTGCGTCGTCGGCGGCGAGCAGGCGGCGGTCGATGTCTGCGCCCGCACCAAGATCTTCACCCTGGCCGAGTCCCTCGGCGGCGTCGAGTCCCTCATCGAGCACCCGGGCCGCATGACCCACGCCTCGGTGGCCGGCTCGGCCCTGGAGGTCCCGGCGGACCTGGTCCGCATCTCCGTCGGCATCGAGAACGCCGACGACCTGCTGGCGGACCTGACCCAGGCCCTCGGCTAGCCGTCCCTTCGCGGCCTTCGCGGCCTTCGCGGCCTTCACGCCGACAACCGCCGAGCGGTGGTCACCAGCCCTCCAGGGGCGGGGAGACACCGCTCGGCGGGATCTCCCACGGCCGGGCCAGCGAGGCCCACACGGCGAAGGCCACCGCCGCCGCGAACAGCAGGGTCCAGCCGGCCCGGCGCAGGGCCCGGCGGCGGCGCAGCAGCCGGTCCCCGCGAGCCGCGGCACTGGCCGCCAGCCCGGCCGGGACCACCGGGTGGGGGCCCTCCAGCAGCCGCCTGACCTGGTCCTCCTTGCGGTCGGGGACGCTCATGCCGCCTCCCGCGAGCGCATCGCGGCCACGGCCCGGTTGCACAGCACCCGCACCCGCTCGACCGGCAGCCCCAGCTGCGCGGCGGTGACCTCCTCCGCGACGCCCTCGTACACGCGCAGCACCAGCACGAGCCGTTCCAGCGGGCCGAGCCGGGCGAGCAGCCCCCTGCCGCCGTGGTGTCGCCAGCCGGTGCGGGCGAAGGCGTCGCACAGCTCCCGGCGGGTGTGGTCGTACGGGTCGTCGCCGCGCACCCGGCGCCAGTGCGCGTACGTACGGGCCAGCGCGTCCGCGAGCAGCCGGCGGGCGGCGGCGGGCTCGGTCTCCGGCTCGGCCGTCAGCAGGACGGCGACGTGCAGGAGCCGCCCCGCCGCACCCGCGACGAAGGCTTCGAACTCCGCGTAGGCGCCCGGCCCGTGGTCGTCCACAGGCCACATAGTGCGGGCAGCGGGACCGCCCCGGTCAAGAGGTCGGACGGACCCGGCTCACGCTCGTCCTCAGGAAGCGGGGCCCGCCTCCGAGACGGCGCCCATCAGCTCCGACAGCGAGCCGTTGAAACGGGTCAGCAGCCCGGTGAAGGACTCGCGCTCGTCCTCGCTCCAGTCCTCGGTCACCCGGGCCATCAGCTCGCGCCGCGAGGAGCGGACCTCCTCGAGCCGGGCGAGGCCGCGCGGGGAGAGCGCGAGGACCACGGCCCGTCCGTCCTCCGGGTGCGAGGTGCGCCTGACCAGGCCGCTGTCGACGAGCGGCGCGACCTGGCGGGTGACCGTGGAGGAGTCGATACCCATGCCGCCGGCGAGCGCCTTGACGCCCATCGGGCCTTCCAGGTCGAGCCGGTTCAGCAGCAGGTACGCGGCGCGGTCCATCGAGTTGCGGGCCTGGCCGACCCCGCCCAGGCGGGTCTGCTCGGCGCGGCGGGCGAAGACGGCCACCTGGTGCTGGAGCGCATCGAGGAGACCGGCTTCGGCGGACGCCTCGGCCGCCGTGGGCAGGTCGGAATTGGCCGGGGTGGAAGGCATGGCCGTGAGCTCTCTTCGCGTGGGGCCGACAAGGATGGGGGACAGAGTACGCGGCCGTGGGGCGGCTCGTACGCCTCGTACGAGAACTGGTACGGGCGGTGTGGAGCTGGGCCGCGGGCCCGTCCCGGATGGCCGGATTTCGCCCCCTGTGGGCTTTCCCTGCCGGGCTGTTGGCCGGGCTGCCGGCCGGACGCCGTGATCCGCGCGGGCTGCGAGACTGGCGGCATGAACTACCGCGTGCCCGTGCCCGTCCCGCAGGTCATCCTCGACGACGTCCGGGGGGCTCAGAAGATGCTCTCGGGCGTCGCCCGGGTCACGCCGATGGAAGGCAGCCGGCACCTGACCGCCCTCACCGGCTCCCCGGTCCACTTCAAGTGCGAGAACCTCCAGCGGACCGGCTCCTTCAAGCTGCGCGGTGCCTACGTGCGCATCTCGGGCCTGCGCCCCGAGCAGCGGGCCGCCGGCGTCGTCGCGGCCAGCGCCGGCAACCACGCGCAGGGCGTGGCCCTGGCCTCCTCCCTCCTCGGCGTCCGCTCGACGGTGTTCATGCCGGTCGGGGCACCGCTGCCGAAGGTGGCGGCCACGCAGGAGTACGGCGCCGAGGTGCGGATGTCCGGGCAGGTCGTCGACGAGACCCTGGCGGCCGCCCAGGAGTACGCGGACCGCACCGGGGCGGTGTTCATCCACCCCTTCGACCACCGCGACATCATCGCGGGCCAGGGCACGGTCGGCCTGGAGATCCTGGAGCAGTGCCCCGAGGTGCGGACGATCCTCGTCGGCATCGGCGGCGGCGGCCTCGCGGCGGGCATCGCCGTCGCGGTGAAGGCGCTGCGGCCGGACGTCAAGGTGATCGGGGTCCAGGCGGAGGGCGCCGCCGCCTACCCGCCCTCGCTGCGGGTCGGGCACCCGGTCTCGATCGACAACCCGGTCACCATGGCGGACGGCATCAAGGTCGGCCGCCCCGGCGACATCCCCTTCCACATCATCGGGGACCTCCTCGACGGCGTCCGCACGGTCTCCGAGGACGCCCTCTCCAGTGCCCTGCTGCTCTGCCTGGAGCGCGCCAAGCTCGTCGTCGAGCCGGCAGGGTGCAGCCCGGTGGCCGCCCTGCTGAGCCGGCCCGAGCTGTACGGCGGGGGCGGCCCGGTGGTCGCGGTCCTGTCCGGCGGGAACGTCGACCCGCTGCTGCTCCAGCGGATCCTGCGGCACGGCATGGCGGCGGCGGGCCGCTACCTCTCGCTGCGGCTGCGCGTGGCCGACCGGCCGGGGGCGCTGGCCGGTCTCCTCGGGGTGCTGTCGGTGGTGGATGCGAACGTGCTGGACGTGAGCCACGTACGGACCGACCCGCGGCTGGGGCTCACCGAGGTGGAGGTGGAGCTGCACCTGGAGACGAAGGGCCCGGAGCACTGCACCGAAGTCGCGCGGTCGCTGCACGCGGCCGGGTACACGGTCATGGGCTGAGCCGGGCCGAACCGCGCCGAGCCGGGCCGACGGGTCGCCGGCGAAATGCGCCGAAGCGAAATGCACCGAAGCCGCGCACGCAGCCCCATAGCGGCACGCGATATAACGCGATAGCGTATGTCCCCCGAACGGCCGGGCGATGAGGGCCGGGCGCCCCTAGGATTGCGTGGGAATGTAACGATTCTGCTGGCCCGATGCACACTGGGAGAACCCACATGCCAGGCGCCATCTATGCCGAAGGTCTGGTCAAGACCTTCGGCGAGGTACGGGCACTGGACGGCGTGGACCTCGATGTCCCCGAAGGCACCGTGCTGGGCCTGCTCGGCCCCAACGGTGCCGGCAAGACCACGGCCGTGCGCGTCCTGACCACCCTCCTCAAGCCCGACAGCGGCAAGGCCGTCGTCGCCGGGATCGACGTCCTCAAACACCCCAACGAAGTCCGCCGCGCCATCGGCCTGTCCGGCCAGTTCGCCGCCGTCGACGAGTACCTGACCGGCCGCGAGAACCTCCAGATGGTCGGCCAGCTCTACCAGATGAGCGGCAAGGCGGCGAAGGTCCGGGCCGGCGAACTGCTGGAGCGGTTCAACCTCGCCGACGCCGCCGACCGCACCGCGAAGACGTACTCCGGCGGCATGCGCCGGCGCCTGGACCTCGCGGCCGCACTCGTCGTACGCCCGCCCGTCATGTTCATGGACGAGCCGACCACCGGCCTGGACCCCCGCAACCGCCAGCAGCTCTGGGACGTCATCCAGGAGCTCGTGGCCGGCGGCACCACCCTGCTGCTCACCACCCAGTACCTGGAGGAGGCCGACCACCTCGCGCACGACATCTGCGTGGTCGACCACGGCAAGGTCATCGCCCGCGGCACCTCCGACCAGCTCAAGGCCCAGACCGGCGGCGAACGCGTCGAGGTCGTCGTCCACGAGCGCGACCACATCCCCGACGCCCGTACGGTGCTCGCCGGCTTCGGCAAGGGCGAGACCTCCGTCGAGGAGCACACCCGCAAGCTGACCGTGCCCGTCACCGGCGGCGCCAAGCTGCTCGCCGAGGTCATCCGCGAGCTGGACTCCCGGGGCATCGAGATCGACGACATCGGCCTGCGCCGGCCGACGCTCGACGACGTGTTCATATCCCTCACCGGCCACGCGGCCGCCCTGGCCGACGGGGAGAACGGCGAGGGCGCCCCGGCGGACGCCAAGGGCCGCCGCGGCAACAAGGCGCCGGCCCGGGTGCCGGCCTCGGCCCCGGAGCCGGCGTCGGCGCAGGCATCGAAGGAGGCGGCGAAGTGACCGGCGCCTCCCCGACCCCGGAGCTCGCGGCACCGCGCCCGCGCGGCGGCATCGTCCAGGGCGTCAACGACTCCCTGGTCATCGCCAAGCGGAATTTGATCCGCATGTCCAGGATTCCCGAAATGATAGTTTTTGGGGTCATTCAGCCGGTCATGTTCGTCGTGCTGTTCAGCTACGTCTTCGGCGGCTCGATCAGCGTCGACGGCAACACCTCGCCCGCCGCCTACCGCGAGTTCCTGATGGCCGGCATCTTCGCCCAGACCGTCACGTTCGCCACGGCCGGCGCCGGCGCGGGCATCGCGGACGACATGCACAAGGGCCTGATCGACCGCTTCCGCTCGCTGCCCATGGCCCGCGGCGCGGTCCTGACCGGCCGCACCCTCGCCGACCTCGTCCAGACCACCCTCACCCTGTTCGTCCTGGCCGTGGTCGCCCTGCTCGTCGGCTGGCGCACCCACACCAGTGCCGGCGAGGTACTGGGCGGCTTCGCCCTGCTGCTCCTGCTCGGGTACGCCTTCTCCTGGATCGGCGCGCTGATCGGCCTGTCGGTGCGCACCCCGGAGGCGGCCACCTCGGGCGGGCTGATCTGGCTCTTCCCCCTGACGTTCATCTCGAACGCCTTCGTCCCTTCCGACAACATGCCGACCTTCCTGCGGACCATCGCCGAGTGGAACCCCTTCAGCGCGACCGTCCAGGCGGCCCGCGGGCTGTTCGGCAACTTCCCGCCGGGGTACGAGGCACCTGCGGCCTGGCCGATGCAGCACCCGGTGCTCGCGTCGGTCCTGTGGTCCGTACTGATCATCGCGGCCTTCCGGACCCTCTCGGTCCGCAAGTACCGCTCGGCGACCGCGTAGGCCCCACGGCACGGGAAAGCCCCCGCCGGATCGCTCCGGCGGGGGCTTCCTGATGTCGTGGGGTGATCAGCCGTTGAAGGGCTTGACGTCGAGGATCTTGACGGTGGCCTTCTTGCCGTTCGGCAGCTCGTACTCGGCGTTCTCGCCGATCTTCTTGCCCATCACGCCGCTGCCCAGCGGGGACTGCGGGGAGTAGGTCTCGAAGTCTCCGGACGCGTACTCGCGCGAGGCGAGCAGGAAGGACATCGTGTCGTCCTCGTCGCCGTCGAAGGCGATGGTGACGACCGTGCCGGGCGCGACCTCGCCGTCCGAGGCGGGCGCGGTGCCGACCTTGGCGTTCTCGAGGAGCTGCGTCAGCTGGCGGACGCGGAGCTCCTGCTTGCCCTGCTCCTCCTTGGCCGCGTGGTAACCGCCGTTCTCGCGCAGGTCGCCCTCCTCGCGGGCGGCTGCGATCTTGGTGGCGATCTCCGTGCGTGCGGGACCAGAGAGGTAGTCCAGCTCGGCCTTCAGCTGGTCGTACGCCGCCTGGGTCAGCCAGGTGACGCTCTCGCTCGTCTGGGTCACGGGTGCTCCTCGTCGGTACAGGGGACTACAAAGCCGCCAGCGGCGGGCGAAACCACGAGCCTAACAATTCGGGAAGAAAAGGGGGAGGACACCATGTGTATGAAGTGTGTCATCGGGCCCGTGAGCAGGAAAGAGCTCAGTCTGCCGCGGGCGTGGTGCGCGCCGCTGCCTGGCAGCCCACCAGTTCGATCATCGTCGCGCGGCCGGTGGTCTTCAGGGAGAGCATCTCGTCCACGCGCGTGTCCTTCTGCCCGAAGGTGAAGTCGGCGCGGCCGACCTCGGCATGGTCCTCGTTCTGGGAGCTCAGCGTGCACACCCCGGTGACCGAGGCGTCCTTGCGCACCTCCAGGTGCACCTTCACCTCGGTGTCCGAGACCACCTGGAACTTGATCACCTCGGCGCTGACGCTCTGACCGGCGACGTAGTCCCAGCCGATCCAGCCCACCAGGGCCAGCAGGCCGACGCCCAGCACCGACCCGACGATCTTGAGCTTCCGGTCCGCACGCTCGTCCGCCGACCGCCCGTAGCGGCCCTCGGGCAGCCCCTCGCGCACCGCACTCATTGATCGTTCCTTTCTCGGGTCCGGGCATGCTCCGCTCGCCCGGTTCGGACACCGTAACCGGAGGATGTCACGGTCGTCGGTCAGGGGTGGGGGCCTCCTGTCTCCTTCCTGCGAGAAACCGGCTCCGCGACAGGGGTGCCGAGCGTGCTTTCCAGGAGGTAGACGATGTCGGCGTTGAGGGACCGCCTCTCGCGCTTCGCGTGAGCGGTTAGCCGGGTGTGAAGTTCTGCGGGGAGCCGGAGGGTGAAGCGCACTTCTGAGTCCATGCTCGGATGGTGTCACAGCGGTGGCATTTTGACGCTGTGACACCACTGGCTGAGCCGAGGCAGGCCGGACACGCTCGGTACACGTACCGGCTACGCGTGTCCGCCACTGCACAAGCGGCTCTGAGGTCGGAGTGGGATCGGTGCCGCTGGGTGTGGAACAGCTGCGTTGCCCGGTCCAGGGCGGCGCGTATGGCCGGGGAGGCGTGCGGGCCAGCTGGGTTGGACAAGATGCTGACCGGGTGGCGTGCTGCGCACGAGTGGCTGCGCGAAGGCGCGTCGGTGCCGCAGCAACAGATCGTCCGGGACTTCGGAAAGTCCCGGACGAAGGCGCTGAAAGACATCGAAGCGCGATTGCCGATGTCTCGGCGCGCGGGGATGCCACGGTTCAAGAAGAAGGACCTGACGGCCCCGACCCTCAACTACACGCGGCGGGGTTTTCGTCTCGCAGGTGGCCGCCTGCGTCTTGCCGGGGGGATCGTTTTGGCCGTGGTGTGGTCGCGCGCCCTGCCCGCCGTGCCATCCAGCGTCCGGGTCTATCGCGACAGTCTCGGTCACTGGTACGCCTCTTTCGTCGTGGAGACGGAAGCTGAACCACTGCCCGAGACGGGTCGGTCGATCGGAATCGACTGGGGCGTGAAGGAGATCGCCACCACCACCAGTGACGCACACGACCTTCCACACCCCGAGTACGGGAAGCGGGCGGCGGGAAGGATGGCCGGGTACCAGCGGATGATGGCCCGCCGCAAGCCGAAGAAGGGGCACGCTGTATCCAAGGGGTACCGGAAGGCCGGGCGACAGGCCGCGAAATTGCACAAGAAAGTTGCTCGGCAGCGGCAGGACACCGCCCGCAAGTGGGCTAAGCAGGTGTCCTTCGACTTCGATCAGATCGCTGTGGAGGACTTCCACCCGAAGTTCCTGGCCAGGTCGACCATGGCCCGCAAGGCTGCTGATGCCGCGACCTCGGCCACCGAGCGCGAAGTGATCAACATGGCGCGCAAGCACGGCCGCACCCTGTACCTGGTGCCTCCCGTGTACACCACCATGGACTGCGGACGTTGCGGAGCGAGAGCCAAGCACGCACTGCCGCTTTCGGAACGTACCTACAGGTGCAGTGCGTGCGGAGCTGTCTCCCCCAGGGACAAGAACTCCGCGCGTGTGATGCTCCTCCGGGCTGGTCTCACCCCGGCTGGTGCCGATCGCAGAAGACCTGATCCTCCGCAGGACGATCGGGCAGCGTGAGCCAGGAATCCCCCGCGCAATTTGTTTGCTGAGGGGAGGAGTCAATATAGAAGGCGACGCCGCCGCCCTGACGACTTAAAGAGGATCCTGTCTTGACCGAGCAGCTTCGACTGATGGCCGTCCATGCCCACCCCGACGACGAGTCGAGCAAGGGCGCGGCCACCATGGCCAAGTACGTGTCCGAGGGGGTTCCCGTGCTGGTGGTGACCTGCACGGGGGGCGAGCGCGGCTCGATCCTCAACCCCAAGCTCCAGGGTGACAAATACATCGAGGAGAACATCCACGAGGTCCGCGCCAGGGAGATGGACGAGGCGCGCCAGATCCTCGGCATCGAGCAGGAGTGGCTGGGCTACGTCGACTCCGGCCTGCCGGAGGGCGACCCGCTGCCCCCGCTGCCCGAGGGCTGCTTCGCCCTCGAGGACGTGGACGAGGCGGCCGGCCGCCTCGTGAAGAAGATCCGCGAGTTCCGGCCGCAGGTCATCACCACGTACGACGAGAACGGCGGCTACCCGCACCCCGACCACATCATGACCCACAAGATCTCGATGGTGGCCTTCGAGGGCGCGGCCGACACCGAGAAGTACCCGGAGGCCGAGTTCGGCCCGGCGTACCAGCCGCAGAAGCTCTACTACAACCAGGGCTTCAACAAGCCGCGCACCATCGCCCTGCACGAGGCCCTGCTCTCGCGCGGCATGGAGTCCCCGTACGGGGAGTGGCTGGAGCGCTGGAAGGAGTTCGAGCGCACCGAGCGGACGCTGACCACGCACGTGCCCTGCGCCGACTTCTTCGAGATCCGCGACAAGGCGCTCATCGCGCACGCCACGCAGATCGACCCGGACGGCGGCTGGTTCCGCGTGCCGATGGAGATCCAGAAGGAGGTCTGGCCCACGGAGGAGTACGAGCTCGCGAAGTCGCTCGTCGACACTTCCCTCCCCGAGTCCGACCTCTTCGCGGGCATCCGGGAGAATGCGTAGCCATGAACGCTACGCAGGCAGCACTGACCGAGCTCCTTCCGCTGGCGGGTGACACCTTCGACAAGAACAAGGTGACGCCCGGAGTCCTGGGCTTCATCGTGTTCGCGGCCCTCGCCCTCGCGGTGTGGGGCCTGATGAAGTCGATGAGCCGCCACATGGGCAAGGTCGACTTCCAGGAGGCCCCGGAGGCGGGCGCGGCAGCCGCAGCCCCCGCCGCGGACCGGGCCCCGTAAGGAGCCGTCCTCCGGACGATGCGCCGCCGCCCCACCCGCGCAGCGGGAGGGGCGGCGACTGTGCGTGCCTGCGGCCGGCCGTGCGACCCGGGCGGTGATGCAGTCATGCGGTCATGCGGTCATACGGCCGGCGAGGCCGGCGGCATCGGGACGCCCATGATCTCCCGCGAGTGCAGGTTCGGGACCAGTGCGAGGCGCCACGCCTGCCAGCCCTCCGCCGGGTCCACGCCCCGCCCCAGCACCACCGCATAGGTGTCCAGGCTGTCCTCCAGGCGCCCGTCCCGCATCGGATGCGGCGACGCGGCCAGCCGGGCCAGCTCGGCCCGGGCCTCGTCCACGCCCGCGCCCGGGAGCGCGTACGGCAGCAGCGTGCAGCGCAGGAACCGGGCCCAGTCCTCCCCGCGCCGGTCCCCGTACGAGATGAACAGCCGGGCCGCCTCCTCGCACAGGCCCAGCGCCTGCGACGCCCGGCCGTTGCCCGCGTCCACCACCGCCAGCTCCAGGCAGGTCCACGCCTCCCCGTGCGCCAGCCCGATCCGCCGGAAGTCCGCCCGCGCGTCCACCAGCAGCTGCCGCGCGAACCCGGAGTTCTTCAGGTTCCCCGTCTGCGCCGCCCGCTGGTCGCGCGTCACCCGGCCCGAGTGGTGCCGGGCGTGGGCCAGCCCGTACACGTCCCGCATCCGCGAGAACATCGTCCGGGCCCGCTCCAGCTCCCGTACCGACTGGTCGCGCTCGCCGCCCTCCTCCAGCGCCTGCCCGAGGTAGTACAGAGTCCACGCCTCCCCGCGCGCGTCCTCCTGCTCCCGGTGCCGGGCCAGCGCCTCGCGCAGCCGCTCCACCGCCGGCCCCGGATCCCCGTCCACCACCCGGGCCCGGCCCAGCTGGGTCAGCGCCCAGGCCTGACCGCGTTCGTCGCGCGTACGCCCGTACAGCTCGAGGGCGAGCTTCAGCTCCGCCTCCGCCCGCGGGACGTCCCCGAGCCGGAGGTACACCTGCCCCAGCTGGAAGTGCGCCCACGCCTCACCGTGCACGCTCTCGCTCTCCCGGTGCAGAGCCAGCGACTGCTCCAGCAGCTGCATCGCCTCCGCCAGGTGCGCCCGGTCCCGCTCCACCGCCGCCAGGGCGTGCAGCCCCCACGCCCGGTCGCCGGCCAGCTTGTCCGGCTCCTGCAGCACCAGCGCCTCCCGGATACGGGCCGCGGCCTCCGGCAGCTGCCCCTGGTGGTGCAGGGTGATGCCGAGCGAGATCAGCGCCATACCCGCGCCCGCGTCCTGCTGCGCCTCGATGTACTGGTCGACCACCGAGGTCAGCGTGGTGCGGGCCTTGTCCAGCTCGCCGAGCTGGCGCGCCGCGATACCCGTGCGCCACTGCACCGAGCGGACCATCCGCCCCTGGCCGGGCTCGCCCTGCCGGGCGGCCTCCACCGCCTGCGTCAGCTCGTTGATCTCGCCGAGCCGGTACAGGTCCCCGCGCAGCAGGCAGAAGTCGCACAGCGCGCCCAGCAGGTCCAGCACCGCCTGCTGGTCCACGTCCTCCGAGTGCCGCAGCGCGGCCGTGATGAAGCTGGACTCGTCGTCCAGCCAGCGCAGCGCCGCGTCCAGCGAGGCGAAGCCGTGCCCGCCGAAGTGGTTCGCCCGGGTCGACGTCTTCCCGTCGACCATCCGGATCACCGAGTCCGCGAGCTGTGCGTAGTTCCGGATCAGCCGCCCGTGCGCCGCAGAGGCCTCGGCCCGGTCCTCGTCCGCCGCGAGCCGCGCCGCCGCGTACGAGCGCACCGAGTCGTGCATCCGGAACCGCTCCCCGCGCACGGCGTCCAGCAGGCCCGCCTGCGCCAGCTCGCGCAGCAGCCGCCCGGCGGCCGCCTGGTCCGCGTCGATCAGCGCCGCCGCGGCCGACGGGCCGAGCGAGGCCCGCCCGGCCAGCGTGAGCCGCCGCAGCAGCCGGCGCCGCTCCTCGGGCAGGCGTACGTAGGCCAGGCCGAGGGCGCCCTCCAGCGCATCGGCGCCCGCGGTGTCACCCGTACCCGCGGTGTCGCCCGTACCGGCGGCGGCGTCACCCGTACCGGCGGGGCCGTCCGGCTCCGCAGCCTCCGCCGCACCCAGCGGGGCCAGGACGCGCAGGGCCAGCGGGAGCCCGCCGCCGAGGGCGAGCAGCCCCCGCACGGTCTGCTCCTCGTACGGGGCCCCGCCGGCCGCCTCCGCCCCGGCGCGCACCAGCTCCGCGCCCGCCGGCTCCGCCAGCCGCTCCACCGGCAGCTGGTGCACCCAGGCCGCCAGGTCCGGCAGCTCCAGCGGCTCCCGCGCCGTCACCAGCACCAGGCTCTCCGACCGCTCCGGCACCAGCATCCGCACCTGCCCCGCATCCACGGCGTCGTCCAGCAGCACCGTCACCGGCAGCCCCTGGAGGTGCTGGTGGTACAGCTCGCCCAGACGCCGTACCTGCTGCTCCGCCGAGGACCCCTCGCGGAACAGCAGCTGCTCGCGCGGTGCGCCCAGCCGGTTCAGCAGGTGCAGCAGCGCCTCCCGGGTCGACAGCGGCGCCTCACCGCTGAGCGAGCCGCCCCGCAGGTCCACCACGCAGGCGCCGCGGAACTGGTCCCGCAGCGCGTCCGCGGCCCGCAGCGCCAGGGCCGTGCGGCCCACGCCCGGCTCGCCGTGCAGCACCACGACCACCGGGCGGGTCTCCGTACTGGCCCGGGCCGCCTGCACCCACTGCGCGATCCGCGTCAGCTCCGCGCGGCGTCCCGTGAACAGCTCTCCGGACTGCGGGAGTTGGCCGAACGACTGCTCCAGCACGCTGCGCCGCCGGGCCTCCGCACTGCGGTCGGTCCCGCGCAGCGAGGCAGCAGCCGGCCGGGAGGGCTGCCGGGGCACCCGCGCCGCGGCGGCCACCGCTCGCTGCTGCTCCAGGAACGGGCGGATCCCGCGCACCTCCAGCGCCGTCAGCCACTGGAGCCTCAGCTGCTCCGGCCCGCCGGGGCGGCCGCGCACCCCGGCGCGGCGGTTCGCGGCGGGCAGGTGCAGGGCGGTCACCTTGGCGACCGTGGCCGCCGCCCCGGCGATGCCGGTGACGGCCCCGGCGGCCAGCGCGGTGCCCGCCGCCACGCCGAGCGACAGGTCGGCCCCGACGGCCGCGGCCGCCGCAACCGCCGTCACGAGCAGGGCGGTCGAGGTGTTCCCGCGCCGGAAGGCCTCGCCGAGGGACTCGTCCCCGGCCGCCGCCTCGTCCAGGGCCCGTACGTACGCCTCGTACTCTTCGCCGGCGCTCGCCGCGAGCGCGTCCAGCGCCTCCAGGCCGCGCGCCAGCAGCGCCGCACTGTCGACCGGTTGCCCCGTCCCGGCAGCCCGCTGGGCCTCCTCGTCCACGGCCCGCTCCAACAGCCGCTCGGCCTCACCGCGATGGCTGTCCCGCATCGGCATCCCCCTCAAGAGAGCTCCGGCAACGTGCCCCAAGTGTCCGCCGGGACTGCCGCGAGCGCGAGGGAACTTGAGCTAGATCAGAGGGAGTTGGTCCAACTTCGGTCGCTCGCACGCATATATGTACGTTCTAGCCTGGGCGGATGAGCCGACGGTGGAAGACCCTCGTACTGTGCGTGTCCGTACTGCTCGCCTCCGCGGGCTGCGACGCGCAGCCCGGGGCCGCGCCGCGCGGATTCGTACCGCGGTACGAGGAGCCGGCGCAGGCCGATGCCGCCCACGCCCGCTTCCTGCGCGAGCGGCGACTGCCGGAGCGGGCGGCCGACGCCCTCAACGCCTACCTCGACCTCCCGTACACGGTCACGGTCCTCGCCCGCTCCTGCGCAGGGGAAGGATCCGGCTACGACCCCGACACCCGGCGGATCGAGCTCTGCTACGACGACCTGACGGAGGAACGGGAGCTCGTCACGACGGACGGGGAAGCGGCCGACGTGATGACCGAGACGCTGTACCACGAGGCCGGCCACGCCCTCGTCGACGCGCTCGACCTGCCGGTCGGTGGGGACCGCGCCGAGGAGGACGCCGCCGACCGCTTCGCCGCGCTGATGCTGATCCGTCAGGGCCCGGACGGCGAACGGGCGCTCCGCGCCGCCGCCGAGGCCTACGCCCGCACACCCCCGGACCCCGAAGCCGGCCGTGACGAGCACGCACCGCCCGCCGCCCGGGCCGCCGCCCACCTCTGTCTGCTCCACGGTGCGGCCCCCGAGCGCCACCCCGACCTGGCCGACCGCACCCGAGGCTGCACCCCCACCTGGCCCCAGGCCCGCGACGCCTGGACCCGCGACCTGGCGCCCCTGCTCAGGTAGGGCGCTGTTCGGCATGAAGGGCGCGGTCCAGAAGGCCTGCCCTCCGGACACGGGGCGCCGCACGGGCCCCGAGGCGTTCCCCCACGACCCCGCCGCCCCCTGGGTGGCCCGCGCGGTGCGCCGATCGGCTACCCAGATCGTGATGCCTTCCGGCACTCCGTTATAGCCAGTCGAACGATCTACCGCTTACTTCGTTGCGCGGCGAAGATTGAATCGCCCAATTAGAAACGTCGTTATAGTTGGCAAAATAAAAGGAAGTCCCATGAGCCTGCCCGAGCCTTGGTGGCGCGCAAGTCAAAGTTATGTCTCGGAGATCCTCTCGCTGCTCGCAGCCGCGCCGGATCGAGATTTCTTCCATTGGCGTGGCGAAGCCTTCTCCGGTGGCGATCTGATCCGGTCCGTGACTGAAACGTTCCTTGCGCTGCGCAACCGCGGAGTGGGCAAGGGGGATGTGGTAGCGGTCCTGGTCGCACCCAACAGCCCTGAGACGCTCACCGTGCGGTACGCGACGCACCTGCTCGGCGGCGCCGTGTGCTATTTGCGAACCACTAACCCTGGTACCAGGGCAACGGTCCTCCCGCTGGATCACCAGATCCAGATCCTGCGTGAGACCGAAGCCATGACCATCTATGCCGATGCCGAAGGTTCGGAGCGCGCGGCAGAGCTTGCTGATGGTAGTGGGATCCCGGTGACGCGCCTTCAGTACGGGGAAGGCGATGAGGCCGGCCGGGCCGATGTTGCCGATGCCCTGGACGCCGTTTCATGGGACCCGAATGCGCTGGCCTTCATCAACTTCACGAGTGGCAGCACGGGACGGCCCAAGGGAATCCGGTTGTCGGGCCGGGCGTGGGAAGCCACCGTGCGTGCATGGATGGATGTCGGTCGTGAGTACGACTGTGCGTCGATCCTGATATCGACCCCTCTGAGTCATGGCGTCGCCCCGATGGCAGACGCGGTCTTCGCCATGGGCGGAGCGCTCTATGTCCATGAGGCCTTCGACGCCGAGAAGTTCGTGGACAACGTCTCCGCAGAAAAGGAGATCTCGTGGACGTTCATGGCGACAAATCACGTGTTCCACGTCCTCGATCATTTGCTTGAGCGAGGAATCGGCGACAGGGATGCCTTGGAAGCTGCGGGCCTTTCTTCGCTGAAGCGGATCGTCTACGGCGGCAGCCCCGCGGCGCCCGCCAGAATTGCACAGGCTTTTCGGATCTTCGGCCCCGCTCTGGCGCAGGGTTATGCCGCGAGCGAGTGTGGTCGGATCACGATCCTGACGCCTGAGGAGCACGGCGACCCGGATCTCGCGGCCACTGTCGGTCGGCCCTTCCCTGGGGTGGAACTTGCTGTCTGCAACTCGGATTCGGGTGTGCAACTGGCGGTCGGGGAAACCGGTGAGGTTCGCGTCCGCTCGCCTCAGATGATGGACGCCTATAACTGTGAACCGGAACTGACTGCACGAGTTCTTCGTGACGGATGGTATTTCACCGGAGATATCGGTCGTCTCGACGAGCGGGGCTATTTGACTCTCCTGGGCCGGGTGGCCCACGTCGTCAAGGTCGGTGGCGTCAAGGTTCACCCCATCGTTCTCGAGGCGGAAATCCTTGCCCACCCGGGTGTCCGGCACGCCGCCGTCTACGGCGTGCAGGACGAGGACGGGAGCGATCACATCCACGCCGCAATCGAATGCGATCCGGCCGAGGTGGTCGAAGTGGAGGAAATCCGCGCGAG
Source organism: Streptomyces sp. NPDC032745 (assembly GCF_055579465.1). Classification (NCBI taxonomy): domain Bacteria; kingdom Bacillati; phylum Actinomycetota; class Actinomycetes; order Kitasatosporales; family Streptomycetaceae; genus Streptomyces; species Streptomyces sp. NPDC032745. Next base: position 130,018 of record NZ_JBVING010000001.1, read on the forward strand.
CATTTCCGAGAAGCTGTCCCCGATTCACGTGCCCGAGAAGATACATGTCCTGAGCGAACTGCCGATGAACAGCAACGGCAAGCCCGACAAGGCGCTCCTGAAGTCGCAGTATTCCTAGCGCAGACCTTTCGGTTCGCAGGTCAATCCAACCGCTACGTCGAGAAGGCGAGTGAATGAACGTTCACCTGGCATCATACCTGAGTGGGAACACCGCTGACGATCTTGCTGAAAGCAAGCGTGAGTTCCTGGAGATCGGCCGCCGTTCCGGCCATTACCCCCTGGCCAGTGCGCGGCGCGACGGGGTGGATTCGGAAGTAAGCGTCTGGTGCAGCAACGACTATCTGGGAATGGGTCAGAATCGCCAGATCGTCGAGGCCATGCACGCCGCGATCGATGCCCATGGCGTAGGCTCCGGAGGTTCCCGGAACATCGGTGGAACCAACCACTACCATGTCCTTCTCGAGAACGAGCTGGCGGATCTGCACGGCAAGGAATCCGCTCTCCTCTTCACGTCGGGATACACGGCCAACGAGGGGTCCCTCTCCGTACTGGCGGGGCTCCCGCAGGACACCATCGTATTTTCCGACGCGAAGAACCACGCCTCGATCATCGACGGTCTGCGGCACAGCGGCGCGAAGAAGCACGTCTTCAGGCACAATGACGTCGCCCACCTGGAAGAATTGATCGCGGCCGCTCCCGCGGACTCCCCGAAGCTTATCGTCGTGGAATCCGTTTATTCCATGTCGGGCAACGTTGCGCCGCTCGCCGAGATTGCCGACATTGCGGACAAGTACGGTGCCACGACCTTCATCGACGAGGTCCACGCGGTCGGCATGTACGGCCCGCAGGGCGCCGGCATAGCCGCGCGGGAAGGCATCGCCGACCGGTTCACGGTGGTGATGGGTACCCTGGCAAAGGGTTACGGAACGGTCGGCGGCTACATTGCGGGACCGGCGGCCCTCGTGGACGCGGTGCGGACCTTCTCGCGCTCGTTCGTCTTCACCACCTCGCTGCCGCCGGCGGTCGCGGCCGGTGCGCTGGCGTCGGTCCAGTACCTGCGGTCCTCCGACATCGAGCGAAAGCTTCTCTCGGAGAATGCGCAGCTTCTGCACAGCCTGCTGATCTCGGCCGACATCCCGTTCATTTCGACGGACTCCCATATCGTTGCGGCCTTCGTCGGTGATGACGATCTGTGCAAGCGGGCGTCCCAGCTGCTGTTCGAGCGGCACGGGATCTACGTCCAGTCCATCAACGCCCCCAGCGTGCCCGCGGGCGAGGAGATCCTGAGGATCGCTCCGTCCGCCGTGCACGACCAGAAGGACGTCGAGAACTTCGCCGACGCCCTTCATGGGATCTGGAAGGAACTGGACATTCCGACCGCCAGCGCCCGGGACTGGTCCACGTCCGCGCTCCGCGGTGGCGGCGCCCGCACCGCCGCGGAAGACGGACTCCTGTCGTAATGACCATGTCAGTTGCCGGCGTGCTGGCCGACACGGCGGCGCGGCGACCCGAACATTCGGCCGTGATCTACGAGTCCGAGCACTTCACCTACGGGTGGCTGTGGGAACAGGCGCGCCGCTACGCCTCCGTGCTGCGAGCCAACGGGGTACGGCCAGGAGACCGGGTCGCCATGCTCCTGGCCGACACCCCGCAGTTCCCGGCTGTGTACTTCGGCGTGCTGGCGGCCGGCGCCGTCGCGATCCCGCTGAACGTCATGCTGACCGCGTCGGAGATCGAGCACGTACTGACCGATGCCGACGCCCGTTTCCTGGTGTGCGCCGCCCCCTTGCTCGCCCGGGCGAGCGAGGCGGCGGAGCCGCTCGGCACGGTGCTCCTCACGGTCGGCCCGGGCCCCGCGGGCACGGTCGACCTGGAGGACGCGGCACAGGACACGGCGCCGATCGACGATTGCGCGGTGCGGGAACCCGACGACGTCGCGGTCGTGTTCTACACGTCCGGTACGACGGGTGAGCCGAAGGGTGTGATGCTCACCCACCGGAACATCCTGTACAACGTCGAGAGGATGGTCGCCACTCCGTACATGTTCCGGAGCGACGACGTACTGCTCGGGTGCCTTCCGCTGTCGCACGGCTTCGGTCAGATCTGCGGCATGCTGACCGGATTCCGCGCCGGTATATCCATCGTCATGATGCCGAGGTTCTCCGGACGGGAGGCCCTCGCGTTGATGACGGAACACCGGTGCACGGTGTTCATGGGCGTGCCGACCATGTATTTCAAGTTGCTCGACGCGGTGGCCCAGGGAGAGCCGGTTCCTCGGCTCGACCGCGTGTACAGCGGGGGATCGGCGCTTCCGGTCAAGACCCTCGAGGACGTCCGAAGCACGTTCGGATGTCCTGTGTACGAGGGCTACGGGATGACCGAGACCTCCTGCAGCGTTGCCTACCACTATCCCGGCCTGACTTTTCGGCCCGGAACTGTCGGTGTTCCGATCACCGGCATCACCGTCGGTATAGCCCGGCCGAATGCCGACAGGATCGATCTCCTGCCCGTCGGTGAGGTGGGCGAGATCGTGGTGCGCGGTCCGAATGTCATGGCCGGATATCTGGGTCGCCCGGATGTCACCGCCGAGGTTCTGATCGACGGCTGGTTCCTCACCGGTGATCTCGGCAGGCTGGACGGCGACGGCTACCTTTCGGTCGTGGGCCGTAAGAAGGACTTGATTCTGCGTGGTGGCTACAACGTCTATCCGCGCGAAATCGAGGAGACCCTCCTCGGGCACCCGGACGTGGCGCAGGTGGCGGTGATCGGTGTTCCGCACCCTGTGCTTGGTGAGGAGGTCTGGGCGATTGTCGTGCCTGCCCGGCCGGAGGACGTCACCTCTGGATCGGGCGAAGAGCTCATCGAATGGGGCAAACAGCGTTTCGCCGCTTATAAGTACCCTCGCCGAGTCGAGTTCACCGACGCTCTCCCGATGGGGTCCAGCGGAAAAGTTCTCAAGCGGGTGCTCGTCTCGCAATACGAGTCGACCACCAGCTCGTAGCTGCAAACGAAACAGATTCACATGGGCGTAGCACTCGCGGCACCGCTGCGAGTGCTACGCCTCCGCTCAGGCATCGTACGTAACAATAGGTAGGGCGACCGACCATGGGTGAATTCCAAGCTGACACGTCGACATCGACCGAGGCCATCGCCATCGTCGGTATGTCCTGCCGACTGCCGCACGCGGAGAACCCCGCGCAACTGTGGCAGCTGCTGCGCGACGGCCGCAGTGCGATCGGCGCGCCCCCGGCCGGCCGCCCCGGACTGCCCTCTCGGCCGGGGGGTTATCTCGAGGACGTCAGCGGCTTCGACGCGGGCTTCTTCGGTATCAGTCCGCGTGAGGCGTCGTCGATGGACCCGCAGCAGCGGCTGATGCTCGAGCTCGCCTGGGAGGCACTGGAGGACGCCAGGATCGTCCCGTCCGACCTCGCCGACAGCCGGACCGGTGTCTTCGTCGGCGTCATTGCCGACGACTATGCCGCCCTCACGCGTCAGCACGGGGTCGAAGCCATCACCCGTCACACCCTGACCGGTCTCAACCGCGGCGTCGTCGCCAACCGGATCTCCTACACCCTGGGGCTGCACGGACCGAGTGCGGCCGTGGACACCGGCCAGTCCTCCTCGCTGGTCGCCGTGCACCTGGCCGTCGAGAGCCTGCGCCGCGGCGAGTCCGCCATGGCCATCGCCGGCGGTGTCAACCTCAATCTGGTGCCGGACAGCACCATCGGCGCGGAGCGGTTCGGCGCACTTTCACCCGACGGCCTCAGCTTCACCTTCGACGCCAGGGCGAACGGATACGTACGCGGTGAGGGCGGCGCGTTCGTGGTGCTCAAGCCGCTGCACGCCGCCATGGCGGACGGCGACCCGGTCTACTGCGTGCTGCACGGCAGCGCGATGAACAACGACGGGACGACCGAGGGTCTCGCCGCGCCGAGTCCGGCCGGCCAGCAGGATGTCCTGCGGCAGGCGTACGAGCGTGCCAAGGTGTCCGCGGAGCAGGTGCAGTACGTCGAACTGCACGGCACGGGAACCAAGGTGGGCGACCCGATCGAGGCGTCGGCCCTGGGCGCGGTGCTCGGTGACGGCCGCGTGGACGGAGCCGAGCTGCGGGTCGGATCGGTGAAGACCAACGTCGGACACCTCGAGGGTGCCGCCGGCATCGTCGGCCTGCTGAAGGCGGCGCTCTGCATCCGTCACCGCGAGCTCGTGCCGAGCCTGAACTTCGAAACCCCCAACCCGGACATTCCGTTCGACGAGTGGAAGCTCGCCGTGCAGCGCAGCCTCGGGGCATGGCCGCGGCCGGACGAGCCGCTCTACGCGGGTGTCAGCTCGTTCGGCATGGGCGGTACGAACTGCCACGTCGTGCTTTCGGACGGGCGCACCGAGCCGGCAGCGGAAGAGGAGTTGCCCGGCGCCGAGTCCGGCTCGGGTGCGGTGCCGTGGGTGGTGTCGGGCAAGTCGGCCGAGGCCGTGGCCGGTCAGGCGGAGCGGCTGCTGTCGTTCCTGGAGGGGCGGCCGGAGCTGGACGTCGCGGCGGTGGGTCGGTCGCTCGCGGTGTCGCGTGCTCGTTTCGATCACCGTGCGGTGGTCGTGGGGGAGACTCGCGAGGAGCTTCTGGCGGGCGTTCGGGCGCTGGCTGAGGGCATGCCTGCGGCTGGTGTGGTGTCGGGCCGTGCGCTGCCGGGCGGTGCGGGCAAGACGGTGTTCGTCTTCCCGGGTCAGGGTTCGCAGTGGCAGGGCATGGCTCTGGAACTCTTCGACTCCTCCCCGGTGTTCGCCGCCCGGCTGGTGGAGTGCGAGCAGGCGCTGGCGCCGTTCGCGGACTGGTCGCTGCTGGACGTCCTGCGCGGCGCTGAGGGCGCGCCGGACTTCGACCGGGTGGACGTGGTGCAGCCCGCGCTGTGGGCGGTGATGGTGTCCCTGGCCGCGTTGTGGCGTTCGGCGGGCTTCGAGCCGGATGCGGTGGTCGGTCACTCGCAGGGTGAGATCGCGGCGGCCGTGGTTGCCGGTGCGCTGTCGCTCGAGGACGCGGCGAAGATCGTCGCGCTGCGCAGCCGGGCCATCGTGAAGCTGGCTGGTACGGGCGGGATGGTGTCGGTCGCGCTGCCGGCCGACGAGGTCCGCGAGCTCGTCGCCCACTGGGGCGGCGCGATCGACATCGCCGCACACAACGGCCCCGCGAGCACGGTCGTCTCCGGCGACCCGGAGGCCCTGGCCGACCTCGTCGCTCAGAGCGAGGCCAAGGGATACCGTGCCCGCACCATTCCGGTCGACTACGCCTCCCACTCCGCCCACGTCGACCTGCTGGAGGACGAGCTGCGGGAGCTGCTGGCCGGCGTCACGCCGCGTACCGGTGACATCACGTTCTTCTCCACCGTCACCGGGCAGCCGCTGAACGGCGAGGAGCTCGACGGCGGGTACTGGTTCCGCAACCTCCGCCGGACCGTCCAGCTGGAAGAGGCCACCCGTGCTCTGCTCGACGACGGGCACCGCGTCTTCATCGAGGTCAGTGCGCACCCGGTGCTCACCTCGGCCCTCAGCGACACGGCCGACGAGGCCGGCGTAGGCGGCACCGTTGTCGTCGGATCGCTGCGGCGCGGCGACGGTGGACGGGCTCGTTTCCTGGCCTCGGTCGCAGAGGCGCACGCCAACGGCGTGGAGGTGGAGTGGGAGCGGTTCCTGCCGGGTCCGGGCCTGGTGGACCTGCCCACGTACGCCTTCCAGCGTGAGCCCTTCTGGCTGGAGGGTACGGCGACCGGGCCGGTCCGGGGCCGGACCGTCGCGGCAAGGCGGAGCGCCCCGAAGCGGTCCGCGCGGCGCGGCGATGAGCTGGAGCTGGTGCTCGCGCACGTGGCAGCGGTGCTCGGCCACGGATCGGCGCGCGACGTGGACATCGACACGACCTTCAACGACCTGGGCTTCGACTCCCTCTCGGCCGTCGAGCTCCGGAACGCGCTGAACAGGGCAACCGGGCTCTCGCTGCCCCCCGGCCTCCTCTTCAACTACCCGACCCCGGCCGTACTCGCCGAACACCTCAGTGGTCAGCTCCGCGGCCTGGACCTGGACCAGGACCAGGAGGACGACGCGTACGAGGCCGTGGCCCCCGACGAGCCGATCGCGATCGTGGGCATGGCGTGCCGGCTGCCGGGAGGGGTCGCCTCTGCGGAGGACCTGTGGCGTCTGGTCAGCAGCGAGGCCGACGCGGTCGGCGGATTCCCGGCCAACCGGGGCTGGGACCTTGATGCGCTCTTCACCCCCGATCCGGACAGCCCCGGCCAGACCTACGCCACCCAGGGTGGTTTCCTGTACGACGCGGACCGGTTCGATGCCGAGTTCTTCGGCATCAGTCCCCGCGAGGCGGCGGCCATGGAGCCCCAGCAGCGGCTGCTGCTGGAGACGGCCTGGGAGGCCTTCGAGCAGGCGGGCATCGACCCCGCCGCGCTGCGCGGCACCCGTACCGGTGTCTACGTGGGCGCGACGGCAATGGAGTACGGGCCGCGGCTGCACGAGCCGTCCGGCGGGTACGACGGCTACCTGCTGACGGGCAACAGCGCCAGTGTGGCCTCGGGCCGGCTGGCCTACACCTTCGGGCTGGAGGGCCCGGCGGTGACGGTCGACACCGCCTGCTCGTCCTCGCTCGTCGCGCTCCACCTCGCCGCGCAGTCGCTGCGCCAGGGCGAGTCCTCCGTGGCCATCGCCGGCGGCGTGTCCGTCATGGCCACGCCCGGCATGTTCGTGGAGTTCTCCCGGCAGCGCGGGCTGTCGCCGGACGGGCGCTGCAAGGCGTTCTCCTCGGCGGCGGACGGTACGGGCTGGGCCGAGGGCGTGGGTCTGCTGGTGCTGGAGCGGCTGTCGGACGCGGAGCGCAACGGGCACCAGGTGCTCGCGGTGATCCGTGGTTCCGCCGTGAACCAGGACGGTGCGAGCAACGGCCTGACGGCCCCGAACGGGCCTTCGCAGGAGCGGGTCATCCGCGCCGCGCTGGCCAACGCCCGCCTGTCGGCGTCCGAGGTGGACGCGGTGGAGGCGCACGGCACGGGCACCAAGCTCGGCGACCCGATCGAGGCGCAGGCGCTGCTGGCCACCTACGGCCAGGGCCGCGAGGAGCCGCTTCGGCTGGGCTCGCTGAAGTCGAACATCGGTCACACGCAGGCCGCGGCGGGTGTCGCGGGCGTGATCAAGATGGTCATGGCCATGCGTCACGGGGTTCTCCCGGCGACGCTGCACGTGGACGAGCCGACCTCGCACGTCGATTGGTCGGCCGGCGCGGTGGAGCTGCTGACGCGGGCCCAGGAGTGGCCGGAGCTCTCCCGGCCGCGCCGGGCGGGCATCTCGGCCTTCGGCATCAGCGGTACCAACGCACACCTCATCGTCGAGCAGGTCGCGCAGAGCGAAGCTCCCGTGGAGGAGCGGTCGGTGCCGGGTCCGGTGCCGTGGGTGGTGTCGGGCAAGTCGGGGGCCGCTCTGTCGGAGCAGGCGGACCGGCTGGTGTCGTTCCTGGCGGAGCGGCCGGAGCTGGACGTCGCGGCGGTGGGCCGTTCGCTGGCCGCCTCGCGTGCTCGTTTCGATCACCGTGCGGTGGTCGTGGGGGAGACCCGTGAGGAGCTCCTGGAGGCTCTGCGGGCGCTGACCCCGGGCGAGGCCGTTCCGGCGGCGGCGGGTTCGGTGGCGTTCCTGTTCTCCGGGCAGGGCAGTCAGCGTGTCGGTATGGGCCGTGAGCTGTACGCGGCGGAGCCGGTGTTCGCGGCTGCGTTCGACGAGGTCGTCGGGGCGTTGGACGTCCACCTGGACCGTTCGCTCGCCGGGGTGATCGAGGGTGGGCCGGAGCTGCTCCAGCGGACGGTGTTCACCCAGCCGGCGTTGTTCGCGGTCGAGGTGGCCCTGTTCCGTCTGCTGTCCCATTACGGGGTGACCCCGGACTATCTGGTGGGTCATTCGGTGGGTGAGCTGGCGGCGGCCCACGTGGCGGGTGTGCTGTCGCTCGAGGACGCCGCGCGTCTGGTGTGTGCGCGGGCGCGTCTGATGGAGGGTGTTGCCGAGGGCGGGGCGATGGCTGCCCTGAACGCGGGCGAAGCGCGCGTCGCCGGGTGGCTCGAGGGTCGTTCCGGTGTGGACGTGGCCGGGTTCAACAGCCCTGCAAGCACCGTGATCTCGGGTGACGAGACGGCAGTGCTCGAAGTCCTGGAGCTGGCTCGCGGGGAGGGCGTGAAGGCGACGCGGCTGAAGGTGAGCCACGCTTTCCACTCCGCGCACCTGGACGCAATGCTGGCGGAGCTCACCGAGGTCGCCCGGACCCTCACCCATTCGGCTCCCCGGATCCCGGTCGTTTCGAACGTCACCGGTGAGGTGGTCGAGGAGTTCACCGCCGAGTACTGGGCCGTTCAGGCCCGTTCGGCGGTCCGTTTCGCCGACGGCATCGCCACGCTGGCCGGTCTTGGTGTGACGGCGTTCGTGGAGCTCGGTCCCGACGGGACGCTTGCGGGTCTGACGGGCGAGTGCCTGGCCGACACCGAGGGCATCGTCGTGGTTCCGGCGCTGCGCAAGGACCGTGCCGAGAAGCGCTCCCTCCTCGCCGCCCTGGCCGCTGTGCACGCACACGGCGTGGATGTGGACTGGGAGGGGTTCCTGCCGGGTTCCGGTGTGGTGGAGCTGCCGACGTACGCGTTCCAGCGTGAGCGCTTCTGGCTGGACGCCCCGCGTTCCGGTGATGCGGCGGGTCTGGGTCTGACGGCCGTGGATCATCCGCTGCTGGCTGCGATGATCACGGAGCCTGATGGTGATGCGGTGCAGTTCTCGGCTTCGGTGTCGCTGTCCTCGCATCCGTGGCTGGCTGATCACGCGATCGGCGGGACGGTCCTGGTTCCGGGGACGGTGTTCCTGGAGCTCGCGGGCACCGCGGCCGAGCAGCTGGGTTACGCCACCGTCGAGGAACTCACCCTCCAGGCACCCCTGATCCTCTCGGAGAGGACGGGCGCCCAGCTGCGCCTGACCGTCGACCGGGCCGACGCGCGCGGCGATCGTCGGTTCACCGTGTACTCGCGGACCGGTGAGGAGCAGTGGACCGCCCACGCGGCCGGCCTGCTCACGTCCTCCGTCCCCTCGCCGGGCGTTCCCCTGGACCAGTGGCCCCCGGCCGACGGCACCCCCATCCCGCTGGACGGCGTCTACGACCGCCTCGACGACCTGGGCTACGGCTACGGGCCGGCCTTCCACGGCCTGCGCGCCGCCTGGCGCGCCGGCGACGACCTCTTCGCCGAGGTCGTCCTGCCCGACCAGCTCCACACCGAAGCCGCGCGCTTCGGCGTGCACCCCGCCGTCCTCGACGCGGTTCTGCACCCGCTCGTGCTGGAGGCCTCGGCCTCGGCACCGGACGACAGCACGATCCGTCTGCCGTTCTCGTTCTCGGGCTTCGTGCTGCACGCGGTCGGTGCCACGGTACTGCGCGTCCGCTGGACCCGTACCGGCCAGGACACGGCCCGACTCGCTCTCGCCGACGGCGCCGGCGCTCCGGTGGCGGCGATCGAGTCGGTCGCCCTGCGGCCGATCGCCCGCGATCAGCTCGCCGTTGCCGGCCCGGCCGTGGAGTCCCTGTACCGGGTGGCCTGGGAGGCCGTCCCGGCGGCCGAGCCGGTCGCCGACCAGCGTTGGGTCCGGCTGGGCGAGGCGCCCTACGCCGACCTCGCCGCGCTCAGCGCCGCGGTCGACGCCGGATCTGCCGTACCGGAGTTCGTGGTGATCGGCGAGCAGGAGCTCGTCGTCGCCACCACCGGTGACGTACTCGACCAGACCCACGCCACGGCGGCGCGCGGGCTGGAGGCGGTGCGGGAGTGGCTGGCCGCCCCGCAGTTCGCGGAGAGCCGCCTCGTCCTCGTCGTGCCGGACGGCGCGCTGCACACGGCCCCGCTCGTGGGCCTGATCCGTACTGCGCAGACCGAGCAGCCCGACCGGCTGGTCCTCGTCCACGTGGACGAGGGTGGTCCGCAGCTGCTGCCTGCCGTGCTGGCTTCGGGTGAGCCTGAGGTGGCGGTGCGGGGCGGCGAGTTGTTCGTGCCGCGTCTGACGCGTGCCGAGGGCGCCGTGGCGGGTGCGGTGGAGGGCCTGGACCCGGAGGGTACGGTCCTGGTGACCGGCGCTCTGGGTACGCTGGGCCGTCTGGTGGCGCGCCGGCTGGTGACGCATCACGGCGCGCGGCACCTGCTGTTGGTGTCGCGTCGTGGTGGCGAGACCCCGGGTGCTGCCGAGTTCGTGGCGGAGCTGGCGGAGCTGGGTGCGCGGGCCCGGACCGCGGCGTGCGACGTGTCGGACCCCGACGCGCTCGCGGGTCTGCTGGACGAGGTCGCGCTCGAGCGTCCGCTGACTGCCGTGGTGCATACGGCGGGTGTCCTGGACGATGCGACGGTCGCGTCGCTGTCGGCCGGTCAGCTGGAGCGGGTGATGCGTCCGAAGGTGGACGCGGCCTGGAACCTCCACCGCCTCACCGAGTCCCTCGGCCTCGCCTCGTTCGTCATGTTCTCGTCCATCGCGGGTCTCATGGGCAACGCCGGCCAGGCCAACTACGCGGCCGCGAACACCTTCCTCGACGCCCTCGCGCAGCACCGCCGCGCCCAGAACCTGCCCGCCACCTCCCTCGCGTGGAGCCTGTGGGACAGCGCCGACGGCATGGCCGGAACCCTCGCCGACGCCGACGTCGCGCGGTGGAAGCGGAGCGGAATCGTCCCGCTGACCCCGGAACTGGGTCTCGACCTGTTCGACGCGGCGCTCGCCTCGGCGGAGCCGCTGCTGGTCCCCGCCGAACTCGACCTGGGCGCCCTGCGCGCCCGGGCCGAGGAGAACGCGCTCCCCGAGCTGTTCACCGGCCTGGTCCGCGTCCGCCGCCGGCAGGCGGCCGGCGCCGCCCGCAGCGCCGACTCGTCGTGGGTCCAGCGGCTGATCGCGCTGTCCGCGCAGGAGCGGGCGCAGGCCGTACTCCAGACCGTACGGGAGACCGTGGGGCTGGTTCTCGGGCACGGGGCCAACGCCGGCATCGACCCGGCCAAGGCATTCAAGGAGACCGGCTTCGACTCCCTCATGGGTGTCGAACTGCGCAACCGGCTCAACTCGGTGACCGGGCTGCGACTGCCCACCACCCTCGTGTTCGACCACCCGTCGCCCCAGGCGGTGGCGGACTTCATGCTCGACCGGCTCGACGCGGCCGGAACGGCCGTCGTCCCGTCGGTGGCCGCCCACGCCCCGGGACTGGACGAGCCGATCGCCGTGGTCGGCATGGGGTGCCGCTACCCGGGCGGGGTCACCTCGCCGGAGGACCTGTGGCGGCTCGTGGCGCAGGGCCGGGACGCGATCGACGAGTTCCCGTCCGACCGCGGCTGGGACGTGGAAGGCCTCTTCGACCCGGACCCCGAGAAGATCGGCAAGTCGTACACGCGCAAGGGCGGATTCCTCTACGAGGCAGCCGAGTTCGACGCCGAGTTCTTCGGTCTGAGCCCGCGCGAGGCGATCGCGACCGACCCGCAGCAGCGTGTGCTGCTGGAGGTCGCGTGGGAGGCGCTGGAGCGTGCCGGAGTCGACCCCGCCTCGCTGCGCGGTTCCTCGACCGGTGTCTACGCGGGCGTGATGTACAACGACTACGGGTCGCGGCTGGGGAGTGCTCCGGAGGGCTTCGAGGGGCACTTGCTGACGGGCACGATCGGGAGTGTCCTGTCGGGCCGGGTGGCCTACACGTTCGGTTTCGAGGGACCGGCGGTGACGCTGGACACGGCGTGTTCCTCGTCGCTGGTAGCGGTGCACCTGGCCGCTCAGGCGCTGCGCCAGGGCGAGTGCTCGATGGCACTCGCCGGCGGTGTCACCGTGATGTCCACGCCGACGACCTTCGTCGAGTTCTCGCGTCAGCGCGGTCTGTCGCCGGACGGGACCTGCAAGTCGTTCGCGGCTTCGGCGGACGGCACGGGCTGGGCCGAGGGCGCGGGCATGCTGGTGCTGGAGCGACTGTCGGACGCCCGGCGGCTCGGGCACAACATCCTTGGTGTGATCCGCGGTTCCGCGGTCAACCAGGACGGTGCGAGCAACGGTCTCACCGCCCCCAACGGGCCCTCGCAGGAACGCGTCATCCGCCAGGCCCTCGCCAACGCCCGCCTCGCTCCGCACGAGGTGGACGCGGTCGAGGCGCACGGCACCGGTACCCGGCTCGGTGACCCGATCGAGGCCAACGCGCTGCTGGCCACCTACGGCCAGGACCGCGAAGAGCCGCTGCGGCTGGGATCGATCAAGTCGAACATCGGTCACACGCAGGCTGCCGCGGGTGTCGCGGGCATCATCAAGATGCTGATGGCGATGCGCAACGGGGAGCTTCCGGCGACGCTGCACGTGGACGAGCCGACGCCGCACGTCGACTGGACGACGGGTGCGGTGGAGCTGGTCACCGAGCGTCGGGCGTGGCCGCAGGTGGCGCGTCCGCGCCGCGCGGCCGTGTCCTCGTTCGGTATCAGTGGTACGAACGCGCACGTGGTCCTGGAGCAGGGCCCGGAGCCGGTCGTGGCCGCTGAGCCGGTGGTGGCGGGGCTTCCGCTGGTGGTGTCGGCGAAGAGCGAGGCGGCCCTGGCGGCGCGTGCCGGCCAGGTGCGCGAGCTGCTGGCCTCGGAGAACGTCGACCCGGCGCGGGTGGCTTCGGCTCTCGCGACCCGGGTCCCGCACCTCCCCTTCCGGGCGACGGTGTCGGGCGCCGGCCGGGATGAGCTGTTGGCGGGCCTCGGGGCGCTGGCCTCGGGCGGTTCCGCGGCGAACCTGGTGCAGGGCGCGGTCACGGGCTCGGGCAAGACGGTGTTCGTGTTCCCGGGGCAGGGTTCGCAGTGGCAGGGCATGGCTCTGGAACTCTTCGACTCCTCCCCGGTGTTCGCCGCCCGGCTGGTGGAGTGCGAGCGGGCGCTGGCGCCGTTCACGGACTGGTCGCTGCTGGACGTCCTGCGCGGTGCGCAGGGCGCGCCCGGTTTCGACCGGGTGGACGTGGTGCAGCCCGCGCTGTGGGCGGTGATGGTGTCCCTGGCCGCGTTGTGGCGTTCGGTGGGCATCGAGCCGGACGCGGTGATCGGTCACTCGCAGGGCGAGATCGCGGCGGCCGTGGTGTCGGGGGCGCTGTCGCTGGACGACGCGGCGAAGGTCGTGGCGTTGCGCAGCCGGGCGATCGTGAAGCTGGCGGGTACGGGCGGGATGGTCTCGGTGGCCCTGCCCGCCGACGAGGTCCGCGAGCTCGTCACCCGTTGGGACGGCGCCATCGACATCGCCGCGCACAACGGCCCGCGTTCCGTGGTGGTCGCCGGAGAGGTGACCGCTCTTGAGGAGATGGTCGCCCACTGCAAGGCCAACAAGATGCGCGCCAAGCGCATCCCGGTCGACTACGCCTCCCACTCCGCGCACGTCGAAAGCCTGCGGGACGAGCTTCTCGACGCCCTGTCCTCGCTCACCCCGCGCGCCGTCGAGGTGCCCTTCCTCTCCACCGTCACCGGGCAGCCGCTGGACGGCACGGAGCTCGACGGCTCGTACTGGTTCCGCAACCTCCGCCAGACCGTCCAGCTGGAGGAGGCCACCCGGACCCTGCTCGACCAGGGCCACCGCGTCTTCATCGAGGCCAGCGCCCACCCGGTGCTGACCATCGCGCTCCAGGAGACGATCGACGACACGTCGTACGACAGCGCAGTCACCGTGCCCTCGCTCCACCGTGACGAGGGTGGACTCGATGACTTCCTCGCCTCCGCGGCGCAGGCCCACGTCTCGGGCGCCCCGCTCGACTGGGCTGCCGTGGTCGGCGGACCCGGCGCGGCCGTCGACCTGCCGACCTACCCCTTCCAGCGCCGGCGCCACTGGCTGGAGGGCCCGGCGCTCGCCGGGGACGCGGGCGGGCTCGGCATGGCCGCCGAGCGGCACCCCCTCATCGGCGCCGCGCTCTGGATGGCCGACGAGGACAAGCTGGTCCTGAGCAGCAGGATCGCCCTGAACACGCAGCCCTGGCTGGCGGACCACGCCGTGGCCGGCACCGTGCTGCTCCCCGGTACCGCCTTCGTGGACCTCGCCATCCGGGCGGGTGACCACACCGGCCTCGACCAGCTCGACGAGCTGACCCTCCAGGCACCGCTGGTGCTGGCCGGCCGCGGCGGAGTGCAGCTCCAGGTCGTGGTCGACGCTGCGGACGAGGAGGGCCGGCGCGCGCTGTCGGTCCACTCCCGCCCGGAGCCCGAGTCCGACGACACCGCGGTCCACCCGTGGACCCTGCACGCCACCGGCGTACTGGGTCACGCGCAAGGACGTGCGGGCGTACCGGCCGACACCGCCTGGCCCCCGGCCGGCGCCGAGCCGGTCGACCTGACGGCGGCGTACGACACGCTCGCCGAGCGGGGCTTCCAGTACGGGCCCACCTTCCAGGGCCTGCGGGCGCTGTGGCGCGCCGGCCGGGAGACGTTCGCCGAGGTCGCGCTCCCGAAGGACGTCCCCCCGGGCGAGTTCGGGATCCACCCGGCCCTCCTCGACGCCGCCCTGCACCCGCTGGCGCTCGCGGAGGACGGCCGCCTGGCGCTGCCGTTCGCCTGGACCGGCGTTCGGCTGCACGCGGTGAACGCCAGCGTGCTGCGCGTACGGATCACCCCGGAAGGCTCGGGCGCCGCCCTGTCCCTCGCCGACGCCGGCGGTACGCCGATCGCGTCGGTGAAGACGCTCAGCCTGCGGGCCGTGGACCCCGCGCGGCTGGCCGGCCCGGGGACCCCCCGCCAGCCGCTGCTCCAGGTGGAGTGGACGACCGCCCCGGAGGCGGCCCCGGCCGCCGGATGGGCCGTCCTCGACGACTCCGGCAGCGGCTGGTGTGGGCTGCCCGCCCCGCTGGGCAGCTACTCGGACCTCGCCGGCATCGTCGGGACCCCGCCGCTCGTCGTGGCCCCCTTCCCCGGCGAGGACGGCCCCGGCGCCGTGGCGCACCGGGCCCTGCGGCTGGCCCAGGAGTGGCTCGCCGAGGAGCGGTTCGCCGACTCGCGCCTGGTCTTCGTGACCCGTGACGCGACCACCGCCCGCACGGAGGCCGGACTCGGCTCGGCTCCCGTCTGGGGGCTGGTGCGTACCGCCATGGCCGAGAACCCCGACCGGTTCGGCCTGCTGGACCTGACGGACCGGGACCTCTCCGAGGCCGAGCTCGGCCGTGCGCTGGCCGTACCGGACGCGCAGGTGAGTGTGCGGGACGGGGCACTGCTCGTGCCGCGGCTGGTCAAGTCGCCCACGACGGACGACACCGTGCCCGCCCTGAACCCCGAGGGCACCGTGCTCATCACGGGTGCCACCGGCACCCTGGGCCGGCTGTTCGCCCGCCACCTCGTCGCCGAACACGGTGTACGGCACCTGCTGCTGGCGAGCCGCCGCGGCCGGGACGCGGCGGGCATGCCGGAGCTGGAGGCCGAACTCGCGGCCCGCGGAGCCGACGTGTCCGTGGTCGCCTGTGACACGGCCGACCGCACGGCGGTCGCCGCGATGCTGGACGCGATCCCCTCGGAGCACCCGCTCAGCGCGGTCCTGCACACCGCCGGCGTCCTCGACGACGGCACGCTGCACGCCCTCAAGGCCGAGCAGCTCGACACCGTGCTGCGCCCCAAGGTCGACGCCGCCCGGCACCTGCACGAGCTGACGGCCGGCCTGGAGCTGGACGCGTTCGTCCTGTTCTCCTCGCTGGCCGGTACGGTCGGCACCGCGGGACAGGCCAACTACGCCGCCGCCAACACCTATCTGGACGCCCTCGCGCAGCACCGCCAGGCCCTGGGCCTGCCCGGTACGTCGCTGGCCTGGGGTCTGTGGGCCGAGGGCAGCGGGATGACCGGTCACCTGACCGACGCCGACCTCGCCCGCATGGCCCGGGGCGGCATCGCTCCCATCGGCAGCGAGCAGGGGCTGGCGCTGTTCGACGCGGCCCTCGCGACCCGTCGGCCGGTGCTCGTTCCGGCGCTGCTGGACCACACCGGACTGCGGGGGCAGAGCGAGGACGGCACCCTGCCCGCGCTCTTCCACGGCCTGGTGCGTCCGGCGCGGCGCGCCGCCGTCGGCGAGGGGGCGGGCGGGAACTCCCTCCAGGAACGCCTGGCGCCCCTGGCCCCCCAGGACCAGGAGCGCGCGCTGCTGGAACTGGTCCGCGGCGTGGTGGCCTCCGTACTGGGGCACACCGACGCCGCCCAGGTCCCGCCCGGCCGGGCCTTCAACGAGCTGGGCTTCGACTCGCTCAAGGCAGTGGAACTGCGCAACCGGCTGAACGCGGCCGCAGGCCTGAAGCTGCCCGCGACGGTGGTGTTCGACTACCCGAACACGGTCGAGCTGGCCGGCTTCCTGCGGACCGAACTGCTCGGCTCGGCCGCCGCGGTGGCCGTGGCCGAACCGGTCGCCGGCGCCTCCGACGAGCCGATCGCGATCGTCGCGATGGCCTGCCGCTACCCGGGCGAGGTCAGCTCCCCGGAGGAGCTGTGGGCGCTGCTGTCCGACGAGCGGGACGCCATCGGCCCGTTCCCGGACGACCGCGGCTGGGACCTGGACGGCCTGTACGACACGGACCCCGACCACGTGGGCACCTCGTACACCCGCCACGGCGGATTCCTCTACGACGCCCCGCAGTTCGACCCCGAGCTCTTCGGGGTCAGTGCCCGGGAGGCCACCGCCATCGACCCGCAGCAGCGCCTGCTGCTGGAAATCTGCTGGGAGGCCTTCGAGCGCGCGGGCATCGACCCGACGTCCCTCAAGGGCAGCCAGACCGGTGTGTTCGCCGGTGTCATGGCCAACGACTACGCGGCACGCCTGAAGGACGCCCCCGAGGCCCTGGAGGGCTACCTGGCGGTCGGCAGCACGGTCAGTGTCGCCTCCGGCCGCGTCGCCTACACCTTCGGCCTGCAGGGACCGGCGATCACCGTCGACACCGCCTGCTCCTCCTCGCTCGTCTCCGTCCACCTCGCCGCCCAGGCGCTGCGCAACGGCGAATGCGGGCTGGCCCTGGCCGGCGGTGTGACCGTACTGGCCGCGCCCACCCTGTTCGTCGAGTTCAGCCGGCAGCGCGGCCTGGCACCGGACGGCCGGTGCAAGTCCTTCTCCGCGCAGGCGGACGGGGCGGCCTGGGCCGAAGGCGCCGGGATCCTCCTGCTGGAGCGGCTCTCCGACGCCCGGCGCAACGGCCGCCGGATCCTCGGCGTGATCCGCGGAACCGCCGTCAACCAGGACGGCGCGAGCAACGGCCTCACCGCCCCCAACGGCCCCTCCCAGGAGCGGGTGATCCGCCAAGCGCTGACCAACGCGGGCCTGACCGCCGCGGACGTCGACGCGCTGGAGGCCCACGGCACCGGCACCACGCTGGGCGACCCGATCGAGGCCCAGGCCGTACTCGCCGCCTACGGGCAGGAGCGTCCGTCCCCCCTCCTGATGGGCTCCATGAAGTCCAACATCGGACACTCCCAGGCCGCCGCCGGTGTGGCCGGCGTCATCAAGATGGTCATGGCGATGCAGCACGGGGTGCTCCCCAAGAGCCTCCACATCGACGAGCCCACCCCACAAGTGGACTGGTCCGCCGGCGAGGTGGAACTGCTCACCGAGGCGGTGGCGTGGCCCGAGTCCGGGCGGCCGCGCCGGGCGGGCGTGTCCTCCTTCGGCATCAGCGGTACCAACGCCCACGTCATCGTGGAGCAGCCGCCGGCCGAGGGGACGGTCCCGCCGGCCGAGCCGATGCCGGTCGTGCCGCTGCTGCTGGCCGCGCGCACCGACGCGGCCCTGCTGGCGCAGGCCGGCCAGGTGGGCGCGGCCCTCGCCGGCACCGGGCAGCAGGACCTGGCATCGACGGGCCGGACCCTGGCCGTCGGACGGGCCGGACTGCCGCACCGCGCCGTGGTGGTGGCCTCCACCGCCACCGAAGCGGTCGACGGATTCGCGGAACTGACCGTGCGGGGCACACCCGTGAGCGGCCGTACGGCCTTCCTCTTCACCGGTCAGGGCAGTCAGCGACTCGGCATGGGCCGGGAGCTGTACACCGCCTACCCCGCCTACGCCGAGGCCCTGGACGCCGTGTGCGCAGAGCTCGACCAGTGGCTGGAAGCGCCGCTGCTCGACGTCCTCTTCGGTGAGGACCCGGCGCCGCTGGACCAGACCGGCTTCACGCAGGCCGCCCTGTTCGCAACCGAGGTCGCGCTCTTCCGGCTCCTCGAGGGCTGGGGCGTACGGCCGGACTTCCTCGCGGGCCACTCCATCGGTGAGCTGGCCGCCGCGCACGTCGCCGGCGTCCTGTCCCTGGCGGACGCGGCGCAGCTCGTCGCGGCCCGCGGCCGGCTGATGCAGGCACTGCCCGGTGGCGGCGCGATGCTCGCCGTGCAGGCCGAGGAGCAGGAGGTGCTGCCGCTGCTCGCCGGACGGGAGGACCTGCTGGCCGTCGCCGCCGTCAACGGCCCCGCCTCCGTGGTGCTCTCGGGCGACGCGGAAGCCGTGGAGGCCGTCGGAGCCGAACTCTCCGCCCGGGGACGCAAGACCAGGCGACTGCGCGTCAGCCACGCCTTCCACTCCCCGCACATGGACGCGATGCTGGACGAATTCCAGACGGTCGCGAAGGGGCTCACGTTCGCCGCGCCCACCATCCCGATCGTCTCCACCCTGACCGGGCAGCCGGTCGGCGCCGAGGAACTGACCACGCCGGAGTACTGGGTCCGGCACGTCCGCCGGCCCGTGCGCTTCCTGGACGCGGCCCGCGCCCTGGAGGCCGAAGGCGTACGGACCTTCCTGGAGCTCGGCCCGGACGGCGTGCTCAGCGCGATGGCGCAGGACTTCCTCGACGCGGGATCGCTCCTGGTCCCGGTGCTGCGCGGCGGGCGCCACGAGCCGCACACCGCCGTCACCGCCGTGGCCCACGCCCACGTACGGGGCGTGCCGGTGGACTGGCGCGCACTGTTCGGCGAGAACGCCGGACCGGCCGCGGACCTGCCGACCTACCCCTTCCAGCGCCAGCGCTACTGGCTCACGGAGGGGCCCGGCGGCGACGTCACCTCGGCCGGACTCGACTCCGCACGGCACCCGCTGCTCGGGGCCGCGGTTCCGCTCGCCGACTCCGACGGCGTCCTGTTCACCGGCCGGATCTCGGCCCGCAGCCACCCCTGGTTCGCCGACCATGCCGTCGCCGGGACCCTGCTGGTCCCGGGCACGGCCCTGGTGGAGCTCGCGCTCCACGCGGGCGCCGCACTCGGCTGCGAGCGCCTGGAGGAACTCGCCCTCCAGGCACCCCTGGTCCTTCCCGACGAGGGTGCGCTCCGGATCCAGATCACCGTCGGCGGCCCCGACGGAGAAGGCCGCAGGCCCGTCGCCGTCCACTCGCGCGGGGACCAGGAAGGCGACGTCTGGAACCGGCACGCCACCGGAACCGTGGTGGCCGCCGTTCCCGCCGGCCCCGAACCCGACCTCGTGTCCTGGCCTCCGTCCGGCGCCGAGCCCCAGCCGGTCGAGGACCTGTACGACCGCCTCGCCGACCGGGGCTACGACTACGGCCCCGCCTTCCAGGGCCTCCGGGCGGCATGGCGTTCGGGTGAGGACCTCTACGCCGAGGTACGGATGTCCGTCGACCCCGATGGATTCGCCCTGCACCCGGCACTGTTCGACGCCGCGCTGCACGCACTGCTCCTGGAGGAGTCGGCCGAACTACGGCTGCCCTTCTCCTTCGGCGGTGTCCAGCTGACCGGGTCCCGGACCGGCACCCTGCGGGTCAAGCTGTCGGCCGGCCCGGACGGAACGGTCGCGGTCGCCGTCGCCGACGAGACGGGCGCACCGGTCGCCACCGTCGCATCGCTCGCCCTGCGGGCCCTGCCGGCGGGGACCTCGCTGACCCGCGCCTCCGACCAGCACGTATACGCGGTGGAGCGGGCCGGTGTGGAACTCCCCGCCGGTGGCGACACGACCATCGTGGTCCTCGGCGAGGCCGACCTCGGCTGGGCCGGCCTCGGCGGGGCCGCCGAGCACCACGCCGACCTGGCCGACCTGGCCGCCTCGACGGCGGACGGCGCGGCCGCACCCGACGTGGTCGTCCTTCCGGTACGCCCGGCCACTGTGCAGGAGACCGGCCGGGTCACGGAGGAGGTGCTGGCGGTACTGCGGCAGTGGCTCGCCACCGACGTGCCGGCCGGAGCGCGGCTCGCCGTGCTCAGCACCGGGGAACTGGCGCACAGCGCACTGTCCGGGCTGATGCGGACCGCCGAGTCGGAACACCCGGGACGCTTCCAGCACGTGATCACGGACGGCCTGCCGGCCGGCCGCGAGCTGCTTGCCGCGGCCCTGGCCGATCCCCGGCCGCAGCTCGAACTGCACGAGGGACAGGCCTACGTGACCCGGCTCGCCAAGGTCCCGTACCAGGTCCGGACCCCGGACGCCGACGCCGCGTTCGACCCGGAGCGTACGGTGCTGATCACCGGTGGCACGGGTGCACTCGGAGCCCAGGTCGCCCGGCACCTGGTGACCGGCCGCGGCGCCCGTCGCCTGCTGCTCACCAGCCGGCGGGGCGGGGCGGAGGACCTGGTCGCCGAACTGACGGCGCTCGGCGCGGACGTACGGGTCGCGGCGTGCGACGCGGCCGACCGCGACGCGCTGGCCGCTCTGCTCGCCTCGATCCCGGACGAGCACCCGCTCACCGCGGTCGTGCACGCGGCCGGAGTCGTCGAGGACGCCACGCTGGAGGCCTTGAGCCCGGAGAGCCTCTCCCGGGTCCTGCGGCCGAAGGTGGAAGCCGCCTGGAACCTGCACGAGCTGACCGCCGGACTGGAGCTGACGGACTTCGTCCTCTTCTCTTCCGTCGCCGGCCTGGTGGGCAACGCCGGACAGGCCAACTACGCCGCCGGCAACACCTTCCTGGACGCGCTCGCCGAACACCGGCGCGCCGAGGGCCTGCCCGCCGTGTCCCTCGCCTGGGGCATGTGGCAGGACGGGATGGCGAGCGACCTCGACCGTGCCGACCGGGCCAGGCTCGCACGCAACGGGATCCTGCCGATGCAGACCGACCGGGCACTCGCGGCCCTCGACACGGCCCTGGCCGGAGCCAGGGCGCCTCGAGCCGACGGCGAGGCGGGGACTCGACCGGTGCTCGCACCGGTGGCACTCGACCTCGCGGTACTGCGGAGCCTCGGGGACGCACTGCCCGAGCTGTACCGGGGCCTGGTGCGCACCGAGCGCCGAGCCGGCCGGGGTGCCTCCGCTCCGGCGGAGATCCCGCTGGCGCAGCGGCTCGCGGGCCTGGACGTGGAAGCGCAGCAGCAGCTGCTGCTCGACCTCGCCAGGGAACAGGTCGGCATCGTCCTGGCCCACCCGGCCCCGCGGACGATCGACGTCCAGCGCGGACTGCTGGACCTGGGCTTCGACTCCCTCACCGCGGTCGAACTGCGCAACAGGCTGAACACCCTCACCGGACTGCGGTTGTCCAACACGCTCGTCTTCGACCACCCGACCACCCAAGCCGTCGCCGAGTACCTGCGGGGCGAGCTGGTCGGCGAAGTGGCGGACCCGGTCCAGGCGGCCATGGACGCACTTGAGGTTGCCCTCTGGGCCGCCGGAGCGGCGGACAGCGACGGACCGGCAGGAGCGTACACCGCGCGACTCCGCGGTCTGCTCCGGGCGATGGACGGCGCCACCGACGGCGCCGACCTCGACCTGGCGACCGACGACGAACTCTTCGCAGCACTCGACAACGAACTCGGCAGGTAGACATGAACAACGAGCAGAAACTTCGCGACTACCTCAAGCGGGCAACGGTCGACCTGCGGGAGAGCCGTCAGCGTGTGCAGGATCTGGAGGAGCGCGCACACGAGCCGATCGCGATCGTGGGCATGGCGTGCCGACTCCCGGGCGGTATCGCCTCCCCGGATGACCTGTGGGAGCTGCTGAGCGCCGAACGCGACGCGGTCGGTCCCTTCCCGGAGGGCCGCGGCTGGAACCTGGAAAACCTGTACCACCCGGACCCCGACCACCTCGGGACCTCGTACGCCCGCGAAGGCGGCTTCCTGCACGAGGCGGACCGGTTCGACGCCGAGTTCTTCGGCATCAGTCCTCGCGAGGCGGCGGCGATGGATCCCCAGCAGCGCTTGCTGCTGGAGACGGGCTGGGAGGCCTTCGAACACGCGGGCATCGCCCCGACCGCGCTGAGGGGCACCCGTACCGGGGTGTACATGGGCGTCATGTACGACGACTACGGCTCCCGGATCCCCCAGGCGCCCGAGGTCTTCGAGGGCTACCTGCTGACCGGAAGCGCGGGCAGCGTCGCGTCGGGTCGTCTGTCCTACACCTTCGGCCTGGAGGGGCCTGCGGTGACGGTCGACACCGCGTGTTCCTCCTCGCTCGTCGCGCTCCACCTCGCCGCTCAGTCGCTGCGTCAGGGTGAGTGCTCGATGGCGCTCGCCGGTGGTGTGACGGTGATGGCGACACCGGGCACGTTCGTGGAGTTCTCCCGGCAGCGCGGGCTGTCGCCGGACGGGCGGTGCAAGGCGTTCTCGTCGTCGGCGGACGGCACGGGCTGGGCCGAGGGCGTGGGCGTGCTGGTGCTGGAGCGGCTGTCGGACGCGGAGCGCAACGGGCACCGGGTGCTGGCGGTGATCCGTGGTTCCGCGGTGAACCAGGACGGTGCGAGCAGCCAGCTGACCGCGCCGAACGGGCCTTCGCAGGAGCGGGTCATCCGGGCCGCGCTGGCCAACGCGCGGCTGTCGGCGTCCGAGGTGGACGCGGTGGAGGCGCACGGTACGGGTACGCGGCTGGGTGATCCGATCGAGGCGCAGGCGCTGCTGTCCGCCTACGGCCAGGCCCGCGGGGACGACAACCCGTTGTGGCTGGGTTCCCTCAAGTCGAACATCGGTCACACGCAGGCCGCGGCGGGTGCCGCGGGCGTGATCAAGATGGTCATGGCGATGCGCAAGGGGGTCATGCCCTCGACCCTGCACGTGGACGAGCCGACCCCCGAGGTCGACTGGTCGGCGGGCACGGTGAAACTGCTGACGCAGGCCCGGCAGTGGCCGGAGCTCGATCGTCCGCGTCGTACGGGCGTGTCGTCCTTCGGGATCAGCGGGACCAACGCTCACGTGATCCTCGAAGAGGCGCCGCGCGAGCCTGCTGCCGAACCGGTGGCAGGACCGGACGCTGCCGTACGACAGCCGGAGCCGGGCCGACCGGCGCTGCCGGCACCGTGGTTGCTCTCGGCCAAGTCGGAGACCGCGCTGCAGGCACAGGCGAGCCGGCTGCTGGCCTGGCTCGCCGACCACCCCGAGGCGGATGACGCCGATGTCGCCGCCGTCCTGACCACCGCACGCGCTCAGCTGGGCCGGCGCGGCGCGGTGCTCGGCGCCGACCGGGCCGGTCTGCTCGCCGGCCTCACGGCCCTGGCCGCGGGTTCGGCGTCCCCGCACGTGGTGTCGGGTGTCGCCGCCACCGGCGAGACGGCCTTCCTGTTCACCGGTCAGGGCGCGCAACGTCTCGGTATGGGCGCGGGGCTGGCCGCCGCGTTCCCCGTGTTCGCCGCCGCCCTCGACGAGGTGTGCGCGGAATTCGACGCCCTGCTGGGGGTATCGCTGCGCGAGGTCATGTCCGGCGGGACCGGTGGTGCCGGGAACGGCGTCGGCGACACCGAGCGCAAGGCCCTGCTCGACCGGACGGAACTCACGCAGCCTGCGCTGTTCGCGTTCGAGGTGGCGCTGTACCGCCTCCTGGAGTCGTTCGGCGTGACCCCGGACGTGGTGGTCGGGCATTCGATCGGTGAGCTGGCCGCGGCCTATGTGGCCGAGGTGTGGTCGCTGGCCGACGCGTGCCGGCTCGTTGCCGCCCGCGGTCGGCTGATGGGCGCGCTGCCGACCGACGGGGCGATGCTCGCCGCCGCGGTGTCGGAGGAGCGGGCGCGGGAACTGCTCGCGGCCGGGACGGTCTCGTTGGCGGCCGTGAACGCGCCCGCGGCGGTGGTGTTCTCGGGCGAGACGGCGGCGATCGTCGCGCTGGAGGACCAGCTGGCGGGCGAAGGTGTGAAGACGACCCGCCTGACGGTCAGTCACGCCTTCCACTCGGCGTTGATGGAGCCGATGCTTGCCGAGTACGAGCAGGTCGCCGGATCGGTGGCGTACCGGACGCCACGCATGGGTGTGTGCTCCACGGTGTCCGGGGAGCCGGCCGGCCCCGAGCTGCTGACGCCGCAGTACTGGGTGCGGCAGGTGCGCGAGGCCGTGCGGTTCGCCCCGGCGGTGCAGTCACTCGTCGACGCGGGCGTGCGCCGGTTCGTCGAGGTGGGTCCGGACGCGGTGCTGGCGGCGCTGACCCGCCAGACACTGACCGACGAGGTGGCGTCCCGCTCGCTGGTCGCGGCGGGGTCACGGCGCGGCGTCGACGAGGTCGGCCAGTTCCTGCGATTGCTCGCCGCCGCCCACTGCTCGGGCATGACCGTCGACTGGGCGCTGCTGTCACCAGGAAGGCCGGCCACCCACCTCGACCTGCCCGTCTACGCTTTCCAGCAGCGCCGTTACTGGGTGCAGCCCGACGACGACGCGCTCGGTGACATGGGCCGCGCCGGTCTCTCCACGCTCGACCATCCGATGCTGCGCGTCGCCGCGCCGCTCGCCGGTCGCGACGAATGGCTGTTCAGCGGCAGGCTCTCCACCACCGACCAGCCGTGGATCGCCGACCACACGGCCTTCGGGGCGGTGCTTCTGCCCGGCACCGGGTTCGTGGATCTCGCGCTGGCCGCGGGGCGCCGCCTGGAACTGCCCGTCGTGGACGAACTCGTCCTGGAGACGCCGCTGCTGTTCGAGGGTGCCGCTGCCGTGGACGTGCAGGTCTCGGTGACCGAGCCCGACCACACCGGCCGTCGGCGCCTGTCGATCCACTCGCGTGCCGTCACCGGCACCACGGGGTCCGACCCGGGCGAGCCGGACTGGACGCTGCACGCCACCGGCACCCTCGCCCCCGCCGACGGCGTGACGCCGGCCTGGACCGACCCCGACTGGCCGCCGGCCGACGGCACGCCGGCCGACGGAACGCGTCTGTACGACCGGCTCGCCGACCTGGGATTCGGCTACGGCCCGAGCTTCCAGGACGTGCGCGCCGCCTGGACCAGTGGTGACGACGTGTTCGCCGAGGTGTCCCTGGACGAGGCGGCAGCGGGCCGGGCGGCGGGCTTCGGGGTGCACCCGGCGCTCCTGGACGCGACCTTCCACGCTGCCATCGACGTGCTCGCCGACGACCTCCCCGACGGCAGGCTGCCGCTTCCGTTCTCCTTCAACGGCGTCCGTGTGTTCCGGCACGGCGCCACCGCGGTCCGCGCCCGCATCATCCGTTCGGGTTCCGAGAAGGTACGCATCGACGCCTGCGACGCCACCGGCGCCGCGGTGCTGTCGATCGACGCCGTGCTCGCCCGCCCCGCGGACGCGACCGCTCTCGCCGGTGCCCGCAGCCCGCTCTACGCCGTCGACTGGACGCCGGTGACGGCGCCTGCGGTGCCGGACCGGCAGCTGGTCGCACTGGGCCGACCCGTCGCAGGCTGCGCCGAGACGTTCGAGGACGTCGCGGCGTTCGCGACGGCCGGGGGCCACACCGGCGCGGCTGTCGTCTGGTCGCCCGAAACGGCGTCGGCGGACGGCGACGACGTCCCCGCGGCGATCCGCACCGCCGTGCACCACGCCCTCGCGGTGCTGCGCGACTGGCTCACCGAACCGGGCTGCGCCGACTCGACGCTGATCGTGCTGACCCGCAACGGGGCAGGTCTGCCCGGTGAGACGCCGGACCCCGCGGCAGCGGCCGTCCGCGGCCTGGTACGCAGTGCGCAATCGGAATACCCGGGGCGCCTCGTGCAGGTCGACCTCGACGACGACGACCTCGCGGACCTGCACCGGCGGATCGCCGCCGCGGTCGCCGCGGACGAACCACAGCTCGCGGTCCGCGGCGGCGCCACGCTGGCACCGCGGCTGATCCGTGCGACCACCCTCGAACCGGCCGGCGGGCACTTCGGTGACGGCACGGTCCTGATCACCGGCGGCGCAGGCGGACTGGGCGCCGTCACCGCACGCCACCTGGTCACCCGGCACGGGGTGCGCAGCCTGTTGCTCGCCTCGCGCCGCGGCTTCGACGCGCCGGGTGTCGAGGAGCTGGTCACCGAGCTGACCGCGCTGGGCGCCGACGTACGCGTTGCCGCGTGCGACGTCAGCGATCGCGCCGCGGTCGCGGCGCTGCTGGAATCCGTACCGGCGCACGAACCGGTGACCGCTGTCGTGCACACCGCGGGCGTGGTCGACGACGGCACCATCGAAACCCTCACCGCCGAGCAGGTGGACCGGGTGCTCGCCCCGAAGGTCGATGCCGCCTGGCACCTGCACGAGCTCACCCGCGACATGGACCTGTCGGCGTTCGTGCTGTTCTCCTCCGCCGGGCCGCTGCTCGGCGGGCAGGGCCAGGGCAACTACGCGGCCGCGAACGCGGCGATGGACGCGCTCGCCCAGGCGCGCCGCAGCGCCGGTCTGCCCGCGCATTCGCTGGCCTGGGGGCTGTGGAAGCGCGGCATGGCCGAGGCATTGAACGACCCGGGTGCCGAACACCTGGTGCGTCAGATCCGCACGCGTCTCGGTCTGTCCCCGATCGAGCCGGACACCGGCATGCAGATGTTCGACAACGCGTTGACCACCGGCGAACCGATGCTGATGACCGCGCTGCTCGACACACCCGCCCTCACCGCGCTGGGCCGGCTCGGCACGCTGCCCGCGCTGCTGCGCGGCCTGATCCACGTACCGCCGCGCGGCCAGGTCGCCGACAGCCCGTTGCGCCAGCGGTTGCTCGACGCCCCCGCCGATCAGTGGGAGGCGCTGATCCGCAACGAGGTCCGCGCGATCGCCGCCGCGGTCCTCGGCCACGAGTCGGCCGACGCCATCGACCCCGAGACACCGTTCACAGATCTGGGCTTCGACTCGCTCGGCGGAGTCGAGTTCCGCAACCGGGTGACCGCCGCCACAGGTGTTCAGCTTCCGTCCACGCTGGTGTTCGACTATCCGACCGCCGCCGCTGTCGCGGGCTTCCTGCGAACCAGGGTCGACGGTTCGGAGCCGGCGCGACCGCGCCGCGCCTCGACCAGTGCCAGGGCCGGGGCCGGGGCCGACGAGCCGATCGCGATCGTCGGCATGAGCTGCCGGTATCCCGGCGGCGTCGAGAATCCCGACCAGCTCTGGGAACTGATCGACGGGCGCGTCGACGCGATCACCCCGGTCCCGGGCGACCGCGGCTGGGACCTGGAGAACCTGTACGACACCGAGCCCGGCAAGCCGGGCAAGATCTACACCCGGGAAGGCGGATTCCTGCACGCCGCAGGTGATTTCGATGCTGCCTTCTTCGGCATCGGACCCCGTGAGGCAGCGGCGATGGACCCGCAGCAGCGGCTGCTGCTCGAGGCGTCCTGGGAAGCGCTCGAGGACGCCGGTATCGATCCGACCTCACTGCGGGGCAGCGATACCGGGGTGTACGCGGGCGTCATGTACCAGGACTACGGCTACAACGCCCGCGAGGCCGCCGACGGCGCCGCGGAAGGCTATCTGGCGACCGGAGCGGCCGGCAGCGTCGTCTCCGGCCGGGTCTCCTACGCCCTCGGTCTGGAAGGACCCGCGGTGACGGTGGACACGGCGTGCTCGTCGTCGCTGGTGGCCCTGCACCTGGCGGTGCAGGCACTGCGCGCCGGGGAGACGTCGCTGGTCCTGGCCAGCGGGGTGACGGTCATGTCGACCCCGCTGCTGTTCCTGGAGTTCTCCCGGCAGCGCGCGCTGTCACCGGACGGGCGCAGCAAGGCGTTCTCGAGCGCCGCGGACGGTGTCTCGTGGGCCGAGGGCGTCGGCGTGCTCGCCCTGGAGCGGTTGTCCGACGCGCAGCGCAACGGGCGCCCGGTGCTGGCCGTGATCCGCGGCAGCGCGATCAACCAGGACGGCGCGAGCAACGGCCTGACCGCGCCGAACGGTCCCTCCCAGGAGCGGGTGATCGCGCAGGCACTGGTCAACGCGGGGGTGACCGCGGCCGAGGTGGACGCGGTGGAGGCGCACGGCACCGGCACCACGCTGGGTGACCCGATCGAGGCGCAGGCGCTGATCAACGCCTACGGACAGGATCGCGCCGAGCCGCTGCGGATCGGGTCGTTGAAGTCGAACATCGGGCACACGCAGGCGGCTGCCGGTGTCGGCGGTGTGATCAAGATGGTGCAGGCGCTGCGGCACGAGGTGTTGCCGCCCACCTTGCACGTCGACGCGCCGTCGCCGCACGTGGAGTGGTCGGCGGGCGCGGTGCAGATCCTGACCGAGGCCGAGCCGTGGCCGGCCGGGGACCGTCCGCGCCGGGCGGGAGTGTCGTCGTTCGGGATCAGCGGGACCAACGCGCACGTGATCCTCGAAGAGGCGCCCGCGGTCCCGCCGCGGCCGGCCGGTCCACCGCGCCCGGCGGCCTTGCCGTTGCTGCTGTCCGCGCGGACGCCCGACGCGCTGCGGAGCCAGGCGCGCCGTCTGCACGACGCGCTGCACGAACGTCCGGAGCTCGACCTGACCGACGTCGCGGTGACGCTGGCGCTGCACCGCGCGCAGCTCGAGCAGCGCGCCGCCGTCGTGGGCCCGGACCGGGAGACGCTGCTGGCGGCCCTGGCGCGCCTGGCAGCCGACGAGCCGGGACCGGGCATCGCCGGCCGGACGGGCACGACAGCGTTCCTGTTCACCGGTCAGGGCGCGCAGCGGATCGGGATGGGCGCCGGGCTGTACCGGGCGTTCCCGGCCTTCGCCGACGCGCTCGACGAGGTGTGCGCGCAATTCGACGCACACCTGGGGCATTCGCTGCGGGACGTGATGTTCGGCGCGCAGCACACCGGCACCGGGCAGGAGGCGAGCGGGCCCGACGCGCCGGCCGCCGGGAGCGGCGCGACCGCCGGGACCCTGCTGGACCGCACCGAGTACGCCCAGCCCGCGTTGTTCGCGTTCGAGGTGGCGATGTACCGCCTCGTCGAGTCGTTGGGCGTGACGCCGGACGTGGTGGCCGGGCATTCGATCGGCGAGCTGGCCGCGGCGTACGTGGCCGGTGTGTGGTCGTTGCCGGACGCGTGCCGTCTCGTCGCGGCCCGGGGCCGGTTGATGGGGGCGCTGCCGGCGGGCGGGAGCATGCTGGCCGCCGGGGTGCCGGAGGGGCGGGCCGTGGAGCTGCTGGCGGCGGGTCATGCCGATCCGGCCGCCGGCGCGGTCTCGCTGGCCGCTGTGAACGCTCCCGACGCGGTGGTCTTCTCCGGAAGCACCGAGGCGATATCGGCGCTGGAGTCGAGGCTGGTGGGCGAGGGCGTCAAGACCAGCAGGCTGCGGGTGAGCCACGCGTTCCACTCCGCCTTGATGGATCCGATGCTGACCGAGTTCGCGGAGACCGCCGCGGGCCTGACGTACCACGAGCCGCGCATACCTCTGTGCTCCACGGTCTCCGGCGCCTTCGCCGGCGATGCGCTGGGTACGCCCGAGTACTGGGTACGGCAGGTGCGCGAGGCAGTGCGCTTCGCCCCGGCGGTGCAGTCACTGCTCGATTCGGGTGTACGCCTGTTCGTCGAGCTGGGCCCGGACGCGGTGCTGACGACCATGACCCGCGCCGCTCTGCCGGCAGACCTCGCAGCGCGCACGTCGGTGGTCGCGGGATCCCGTCGCACGGTCGCCGAACCCGAGCAGCTGGTCGCCGCGCTGGCAACCGCGCACTGTGCGGGCCGGCCGGTGCGGTGGGCGGCCTACTTCGGAGCCCGACCGCAGGCACGGATCACGTTGCCCACCTATCCCTTCCAGCACGAACGATTCTGGCTGCTGCCCGCGGAGGCCGCTGCGCCGCTCGCCGGTGCCGACTCCGTCGACCACCCGCTGCTGCACGCCCAGGTACAGCTCGCCGGCAAGGACGAGTGGCTGTTCACCGGCAGGCTCTCGCTGCGCACGCACCCATGGCTCGCCGACCACGCCGTCTTCGGCGCGGTCTTGATGCCGGGCGCCGGATTCGTGGAACTGGCTCTGGCCGCCGGTGCCCGGCTCGGCGTGCCGCGCCTGGCGGAACTGGTGCTCGCGGCGCCGCTGGTTCTCACGCCCGACGGTGCCGCGGACATTCAGCTCGCTGTGGGTGAACCCGACGCCGACGGGAACCGGACCGTGGCCGTCCACGCCCGCGCCGCCGACGCCTGGGTGCTGCACGCCCGCGGCCTGCTCACGCCCGCCGCGCCGACCGCGGCGCCGGGCTGGTCCCAGGTGTGGCCTCCGGTTGCGGGCGATCCGGTCGACGGGCAGCAGGTGTACCGCGCACTCGGCGACCTCGGCTTGGGGTACGGCCCGGTGTTCCAGGGTGTTCGCGCCGCGTGGTCGCGCGGGGAGGAGGTGTTCGCCGACCTGGCGCTCGACACCGCCACCGCAGCGCGCGCCACCGCCTTCGGACTGCATCCGGCACTGCTGGACGCGGTGTTCCACGCGGCTGTCGATCCTCTCGCCGAGGGCGGGCCCGACGGCCGGGTGCCACTGCCTTTCGCCTTCGACGGCGTTCAGCTGGCACAGTCCGGCGTGGGTGCCTTGCGCGTCCGCATCGCCCGCACCGCACCGGACACCTTGTGCGTGGAGGCGGTCGACGCGACCGGTGCCCTCGTGCTGAGCATGGAGTCGGTGCGGACCCGCCCGATCGAGCAGCGGGAGCTGGCCCGGCTGCGCGGCGCGGCACCGCTGTTCGACCTCGAGTGGGTCGCCGTGCCTGCCGCCTCCAAGGCGGACGCCGGACGCGTCGTCGTGCTCGGCGACCCGGGGACCATCGAGGCCCCCGAGCCCCCGACACGCTGTGCCGATCTCGCGGAACTCGCCGTGCTGCGGGATGTTCCCGACACGGTGGTGTGGTCGGCGCCCCGCGGAACCGGTGCCGGCGCGGCGGACGTACACGCCGGCGTGCTGGCGACGCTCGCACTGCTGCAGGGCTGGATAGGCGCCGAGCACCCCGGCCGGCTCGCGATCGTGACGCACGCGGCCGCCGGACTGCCCGGCGAGGAACCCGATCTGGTCGGAGCCGCCGTGGCGGGCCTGGTGCGCAGCGCACAGTCCGAGCACCCGGGCCGGTTCCTGCTCATCGACCACGACAGCGACGCCCTGCCGATCACGTCGCTCGCCGATGCCGTGGCCCAGGACGAACCGCACGTGGCCGTTCGAGGGGGGCGGCTCCTGGCACCGCGACTGCAGCCGCTGTCCGCCACCGAACCGGGCGCGCCACTGTCGTTCGACCACGGCACGGTGCTCATCACCGGCGGCACCGGCGGCATCGGCGCGATCGTCGCCCGGCACCTGGTCGCAGCGCACGGCGCACGACGACTGCTGCTGACGTCGCGGCGCGGTGCCGCCGCGGACGGCGCCGCCGAACTGGTCGCCGAGCTGACCGGCCTCGGCGCCCACGTCCGGGTCGTGGCGTGCGACGTCACCGAACGCACCGCCGTCCAAGCCCTGCTGGCCGACATCGACACCGACGCCCCGCTGACCGCCGTCATCCACGCGGCGGGCGTTCTGGACGACGGCACGATCGACACCCTCACCGCCGCGCAGACGACACGGGTGCTGGCACCGAAGGTCGACGCGGCACTGCACCTGCACGAGCTGACCCGCGACCTGGATCTGTCGGCGTTCGTACTGTTCTCGTCCGCTGCGCCGTTGCTCGGCGGGCAAGGACAGGGCAACTACGCCGCCGCGAACAGCGCGCTGGACGCGCTGGCACGCGTGCGGCGCAGCGCGGGCCTGCCCGCGCACTCGCTGGCCTGGGGACTGTGGACCGTCGGCATGGCAGGGGTACTCAGCGGGGACGGCGCCGAGCAGTAC
Source organism: Streptomyces sp. NPDC032745 (assembly GCF_055579465.1). Lineage (NCBI taxonomy): Bacteria > Bacillati > Actinomycetota > Actinomycetes > Kitasatosporales > Streptomycetaceae > Streptomyces > Streptomyces sp. NPDC032745. The sequence goes on from NZ_JBVING010000001.1 coordinate 161,862, forward strand.
GCCCGCCAGATCCGGGCCAGGCTGGGCCTGGTCCCGATCGACCCGGAGTCCGGGACGGCGCTGTTCGACAACGCACTCGCGACCGATCGGGCGACACCGGTGACGGCACTGCTGGACACGGCGGCGCTCACCGACCTGGCGCGCGGCGGCACACTGCCCGCGGTCCTGCGCGGCATGGTCCGGGTTCCCCAGGCCGCCGCGAGCACCGGTGTCAGCCTGGCGCGGCAGCTGGCCGCACTGCCCGACGCCGACCGTGACGGTGTGATCCTGCGAGAGGTGCGCAACGTCGCCTCGGCGGTCCTCGGCCACCTGTCCGGCGACGCGATCGACCCGCACGCGCCGTTCACCGAGCTCGGTTTCGACTCCCTCGGTGCCGTCGAATTCCGGAACCGGCTCGCACAGCTGACCGGGCTGACGTTGCCGTCGACGCTGGTCTTCGACCACCCGACCGCCGCCGATGTGGCGAAGCTGGTGGGATCGCGGATCGAGGAATCCGACACCGGCGTGGTCGAGCAGGCACCGGCCGGCGTGCGCGGCACGATCACCGACCTGGTGTCGGCGGCGCATCGCCGCGGTGATCTGGCAGGGGCGATGCCCCTGCTGATCGCGAGCTCGGCCCTGATGACCACCTACTCCGCCGACGAGGCCGCAGTACAGCGCCCGGCTGCGTCGCAGCTCCTGGCGCGCGGCGCCGCGGCACCGGCACTGATGTGCATCCCCTCGTTCCTGGCGGGATCGGGCCCGCACCAGTTCGCCCGGCTGGCTCGCGAACTGGGCGGCGAGCGGCAGGTCAGTGCGTTGCGGCTGCCCGGTATGCGGGCGGGCGACGACCTGCCGGCGACATGGGCGGCGGCGATCGGGAGCCTCGCCGCGGCCGTCGCGTCGGAACTCGAGCGAGGCCCGGTGGCGCTCATCGGCTATTCGGCCGGTGGTGCGATCGCCCATGCGGTCGCCCGGCGGCTCGAGGACGACGGCGCTGAGCTCGCGGGCGTCGCGATGATCGACACCTACTCCCCGGAAGAGCACGAACTCAACCGCCTCGTGCTCACCAACGCGCTGGGGCAGATCCTGTCCCGGGACAACGCACTGACCCCCGTCGACGACCAGGGCCTGGTCTCCATGGGCGGCTACGTGCGGATATACCCCGAGCGCGAGGCCGAGCCGATCGCCGCACCGACGCTGAATCTGCGGGCCACCGTGACGCTGAGCAGCTTCGGGGACGTCGACCCCGTCCCCGACTGGCAGCACCGTGGACCGGCCGAGTACATCGAGGCAGATCACTTCTCGATCATCGAGGAACAGGTGGCAGAGACCGCCGTGCACCTGCGGCGCTGGCTCGATTCGCTCAGCGGCCACTGATATCCGAACCGTAATTCCCCGAATTCCCCACGATCCGCATGATCGGCGTCAGTCAATTCCGCACCCCTGTGGTCACGAACCCCCAGCGGGACGCTGACGCCGGTCATGCGGCGGGCCAAGCCCGAACCGGAGCCTTCCTGGAGAATCGGTCGATTTTCCCAAGAGCATGCCGCTGCCCGGGTTGAGGAAGGCCGATCGAGTTCCGCTGCTCCGGCGGTGTCCCGCGGCGCCCGGTGCCGGACGCGCAACCGTACGACCGTGCTGGACAAACTGCGCGAACGCGGCATGCTTGCCCGAGACGCCACGGGCGACACGGTGCGAAAGCTCTGGAGACATGAAATCCGCTCAGTCGCAACCATCCGGAAGTGAAATCCTCAACTCACAAATCCGCCAGAGGCACAAATCTGCTCGGTCTGCAAATCCAGCAGAGGCATACAGTCCGTCCGGTCGCAACGGTTTTGGCGAGAAAATCCCAGCTTGACAGCGTTGTGGAGGTTGCCTATATTCCCATCGGCCAAGTCTCCGCCCATCGATATCCGAAGGTGTTCATGACCGTGCCTCCCGCATTGCCGAAGCCCAGGCAGCAGTTAATTCTTTCCATTCTCATGCTGTGTTCGCTGCTGATCTGGATAGAAAACACCGTCCTGAGTACCACGCTGGAGACCCTTGCGGACCCGGTCCGTGGACTGGGAGCCGATCCCGGTCAGCTGCAATGGGCGACCGGTGCGTACACCCTGGCCTTCGCCACATTGATGTTCACTGCTGGCGCACTGGGCGATCGGTTCGGCCACCGGACCGTGTTCTCCAGTGGGCTGGTGATCTTCGCCGCGTCCTCGCTGTGGGCGGCGTACGCAAGCGGTGCGGCCCAGCTGATTGCAGCTCGAGCCGCGATGGGCGTGGGCAGCGCGCTGATCACGCCCGCCATGATGGCCATCCTCATGTGGACCTTCACCGGCCCCGCGCGGGCTGCCGCGATCGGCATTTTCTCGACCTCGGCCGGTGTCGGAATGGCTGCCGGCCCGGTGCTGGCCGGATTCCTGCTCGATCACTTCTGGTGGGGCTCGGTCTTTCTGATCAATGTTCCGGTCGCGGCATTGGCATTCGTCGGGCTTGCCGTGCTGGTTCCGAATTTCCGCAGCCCCACTCCGCGGCCACTGGACCCCGCTGGAATGTTGCTGTCGATCAGTGGGCTCGTGGCATTGGCCTACGGGCTGATCCGGGCGGGGCAGGTGGCGGAGTGGAGTCGTACCGACGTTTGGGCGCCGATCGTCGCCGGTCTGGTTCTGCTGGCCGTTTTCGTACTCGTCGAACTGCGCCTCAAGGTGCCCAGCTTTGATCCGCGAGTGTTCGCGCAACGCGCGTTCGGCGGCGGCAACGTGGCGCTCGGACTGCTGCTCTTCGGCGTGGCCGCCATCACCTTCTATAACGCGTTCTACCTGCAGGGCGCGCTCGGATTTACGCCGATGAAGGCGGGTCTGGCCAACATCCCGACCGCACTCGGCGCGCTCGCGGGGGCGCCCCTTGCCTCGCGCCTGGTTCGCCGTCTGCCGCTTCGCCTGGTCGCCGTGCCGGCGCTCACCGTGGCTGCGCTGACCATGGGTGGGTACGGGTTCCTCGGGCTCCAGACCCCGCTCGTCTGGATCGAGATCCTGCTGTTGGTGCAGGGCCTCTCGGTCGGCATGGTGATCGGCCCCGTTACGGCTGCGTTGATCAGCGACCTGCCGCTGGAACAGGCCGGTGCGGGATCGGCCGTCACCAACACCGTGCGACAGACCGGCAGCGTGATCGGGATCGCAGTGGGCGGCACGATCATGTCGATCATGTACCGAAGTGCGATCGAACCTTCGCTGGAGGGTGCATCCGGTCCGGTGCAGGAGCAGGCGCGAGTCTCCGCCGAACAGGCCCGCCACGTCGCCGCCACCATCCACCAGCCCTCTCTTGCTCAGGCTGCCGACGATGCGTTCATCCATGCCATGCACGTCGGCGCGGGCTGGATCGCGGCCATCGCACTCCTCGGAGCAGCCGTGCTGCTGATCACCTTGCCTGCTGCCGGGAAGAAGAAGGCCCCGACACCGCAGCCGGACCGCGAAGAGGCGCGCAGCGCCGAGCCTCGATCCACCGTGTGACGGGCCGTCTGCAAAACATCGAAGGAGCCCTCTGTTGGCGAAAATGAATGATCCCGCTTTGCGTGCGGTCGAATCGGAGCGGGACTACGTGTCCTCCTTGTACGAGCTGCTCACCGAGCGGATTTCCGCGGCGCGAGTACAGCGCGCGAGTGTGCTGAAGGCCCCGGCGGAAAGCGCCGGTGAGGCATACGAGAGAGAAATCGCCGCCGAGCGTCTGGCCAAGGAGATCGGCCGGCTGGAGGGCGCCGAAAAGGGGCTGGTCTTCGGGCGCATCGACTGGACGGACGGCACTGCCCTGCGCATCGGGCGGATCGGACTGCAGACGGAGGAGGATGACCTGCCTCTCCTCGTGGACTGGCGCGCGAACGCGGCGCGGCCCTTCTACGAGGCGACACCGGTCCACCCGATGGACCTGCGGCGGCGCCGGCACCTGCGCCTCGAGGAGCGCACGGTCATCTCGGTGAGCGACGAACTGCTGGACGGGACCGCCCCGACGGACGAGGACGTCGTGGGGGACGGCCCGTTGACCGAAGCCCTGTCGGCACGGCGTACGGGCAGGATGCACGCGGCCGTCGCGACGCTGCAGACCGAGCAGGACGAGATCGTCCGCTCCGCCCACCGCGGGGTGACCGTGGTACAGGGCGGGCCCGGCACCGGCAAGACGGTGGTCGCCCTGCACCGGGCGGCCTACGTCCTGTACGCGTTCCCGCGCGCCGCGGAGGAGGGCGTCCTGGTGGTGGGCCCGAACGCCCGGTTCCTCGACTACATCTCCCAGGTCCTTCCCTCGCTCGGGGAGAACGACGTCGTTCTGGCGACCTGCCGGGAACTGGCCGGGGTGTCCCCGGACGGGGTGGGCCCGTTCGACACGGCGCGTCTCAAGGGCAGCTCCGACCTCGCCGACGCCCTGGCCGGCCTGCTGCGCGTCCACCAAGCCCCCGCCGGTGACTTCACCGTGCGGGTCGGACAGGAACTGGTCCACCTCTCCGGCGAGGAGGTCGCCACGGCACGCGACGCCGCCGTGGCAGCCCTACCGGGGCACAACCCCGCGCGCCAGGTGTTCAAGGAGCTCTTGGTCGACGCCGTCACCGACGCGATGCAACGAGACATGGGCGACATCCTGGAACAGATCGACGCCGATACCGAACGGATGACGGGCCTCAACCTCGACCGGTTCACGGGAGTCGCCCAGCGCCGTGTCGAAGGCGCACCCGACTCGGGTCCGGTCCACGAGCTGGACCTGGACGCCATCCGAGCCGATCTCCTCGACGACGCCGGCGTCGACCGAGCGGTCGAGGCGTTGTGGCCGCAGCTGGTACCCGGTGACCTCGTGAAGGCGCTCCTGACGAACGCCGACGCTCTCGCCGAGCACCTGCCCCGCCTGGCCGCGCAGGAGCGGTCCCTTCTGCTGCGCGGTCCGGACGACCCGTGGACCGATGCCGATGTGCCGTTGCTGGACGAGGCGGCGAGCCTGGTCGACGGCCCCCCCGAGCGGACGTACGGGCACGTCGTCGTCGACGAGGCGCAGGAACTGACCGCCATGCAGTGGCGGATGATCGTCCGCCGCTGCCCGTCAAGGGCGATGACGCTGGTGGGTGACTTCGCCCAGGCGGGCCCGGTCGCGACCGCACGCGACTGGAAGGAAGCACTGAGCCCCCACGTCGGACTGCGGTTCAAACTGCACAACCTGACCGTCAGCTACCGCACCACGCAGGAGATTCTGGAGAGCGTCCGGGACCTGCTCACTCGGATCGCTCCGGACCAGAAGCCCACACGGTCACTGCGAAGCGGTGAGAGCCCCCGCACCGTGACCACACCTCCGGACGGGCTGGTCACCGCCGTCGTTCAGGAACTCCGCGCCCAGAGCACCGCGCACCCGGGCGAGCTCCTGGGAGTGATCTGCCCGGACACCAGGGTGAGCGAGCTGACGGCCCAGGGCATCGCTCACCACGCACGCATCGTGCCGGCGTCCGAAGCACGCGGCCTGGAATTCGACGGGGTCGTCGTCATGAACCCCGAGGAAATCATCACGACCCGCCCCGGTGGGGAAAGGGACTTGTACGTGGCCCTGACCCGGGCCACCAAGCGCCTCTGCACGATCACCGTCCAGCCCGCCTGACGGCTCGGCGCCCGCGTCGCCGCCGCGGGCGCACCCGGCGCGGTATGGACACCGGCCCGCGCGCACGGGGCTGCTCGCCGCCGCACCGCTCCTGGCCGCACCCGGCATCATGCGGCCCGGTCCAAGCCGGCGATGTTCAGACCCCCCCGATGACGATGCGTGACTCCTGCGGGGTGAGCCGCACACGGACACCCACCGTTGCGTCCGCTCCTCGGCGCAGTCGGCTGTCGAGAATCATGAGGCGGCCGAGGATGCCGTACTTGCGCGCGATGAGTGAGCGGTAGCGGGCGCCGGACCGTTGCGGCCGCCCAGGCAGCCACGGACGACGGTGGTGGCTGCTGCCGCGACAGCGGTGGCCGCCGTCAAGGTCCCTTGCCCGTCTCGGGGTTGGCCGCGGGCACGGTGGTCAGCCCTGCTCGGTGGGGCGTACGAGCAGCTCGTTCACGGCCACGTGCCGGGGGCGGGTGACGATGTAGCCGATGGCGTCGGCGATGTCCTCGCCCTGCAACCGCTCGATGTTGCCGAGCCCCGCGACGATCAGTTGCTGGACCATCTCCGAGTTGTGGGTGCGCAGCTCGGTGTCGACGCTGCCCGGCTCGACGACGGAGACGCGGACGTGCTGCTTGCCCAGTTCCTGGCGCAGCGCCTCGCTGAAGCCGCCGACGCCGAACTTGGTGGCGCTGTACACGGCGGACATGGCGAAGGCCGTGCGGCCGTTCAGCGAGCTGATGTTGACGATGTCGGCGACCTGGCGCGGGCCGTCGGCGGCGGCCTTGACCAGGTGCGGGATGGCCGCGTGGGAGGTGTACATCAGGCCCATGAGGTTGATGCCGACCATGCGCTGCCAGTCGTTCAGGTCCGCGCCCGGGGTGGGGCCGAGCAGCATGAGCCCGGCGTTGTTGACCACGGTGTCCAGACGGCCCAGCCCCTCGACGGTCCGCTCGACGGCTTCCGCGGCGGCCGGGGCGGTGGTGATGTCGGCGGGCACGGCCAGGGCCTTTCCGCCCGCCTGGGAGATTTCCGCGGCGAGGGCGGTGAGCCGGTCCTCGCGCCGTCCGACCAGGGCCACCGAGGCGCCCTGGCGGGCCAGCTCCAGTGCGGTGGCGTGGCCGATGCCGCTGGAGGCTCCGGTGACCAGGGCGACGGTTCCTTCAAGACGACGAGTCATGGTTCAAGCCTTTCGATGAACGGCCGCGTTCCTCGGGCCGTACGGGACAGAGCGGTGAATGGCCCTACTGCTGTGGGCCGTGCAGGGGTGGAGGCCGCTCAAGGCCGGGCCGAGGGCACAATGGGGAAGTGAGCAGCACTGGGCAGAAGACAACGACCAACGCCGCGCGTCAGGCGGCCACGATCGACCGGGAGCTGCCGCCTCGCGAACGCCTGGTCCGGGCCGCGTCGCGGCTCTTCTACTACGAGGGCGTACGCGCGATCGGCGTGGAGCGGCTGATCGCCGAGGCCGGGGTGACCAAGGCGACGTTCTACCGGCACTTCGCCGCCAAGGACGACCTGGTCGTGGCCTATCTGCTGACCAAGGACGCCTACTACAAGGCGGTGGCCGAACCGCTGGCCGTCGCGCACCCGCCCGCCGAAGCGATCGACCTCATCTTCGAGGCGATCGCCGAGCACGCCCACGAGCGCGGCTTTCGCGGATCGCCGTTCCTGAACGCGGCCGCCGAGTACCCCGACGCCGACCATCCCGTCCGCGCCCTGGTCACGACCCACCGGAACTGGATCCGCACCCTCTTCGAGGACCTGCTCACCCAGCTCGGCCACGCCGACCCGGAGTCGGCCGCCGGGGCGCTGCTGATGATGTACGACGGCGCGATGGCCGCCGGCTACCTGGACGACTCGACGGCCGCGCAGCAGACCCTGCTGAACGCAGTCCGGCTCATCCGATCCGGGAGCTGACCCCAGCCGGAGCACGCGAAGCCGCGGCTCCGTGCGGGGACCCGGCCGGGCCGGGACGCGGATTGGTTTCATAGCGCCCTTTGATCTCTGTGTGACGTGCATCGGCGACCCACCGGCAGTTCTGCGCCTGGAGCCGGCCTCGACCGGTAGGCCGAGAACCGCTTCCCCAGAGGTAGGAAGACCGGTCGTTCTACCTATCGACCATAACGTCTGTGCCGTCCGCGCGCCAGCGGAGCCCGAGGCCCCCGACCCTGGGGAATTACGTGACCACACGGCTGGGGAATTGCGTGACCGCCCACAGTCGCTGTCGCGCTCGGCCGGCAGTCGCAGCAGCCCCGCCCGCCGGGCCCTGCCGTCCGCCCCAGCCACCGTCCCACCCACGATCGGCAGCGCCTTCACGCCGGCGGCCGTCCCGGCGCCGTTGGCCACGCCGACGCGTTTCACCTTCTCGGCCACCAGGGCGGGCAGAGCGCACCGCTCGGCCAACCGGATAGTCGGGATAGACCCGGCATGCGCGATCAGATCGGGGTCATCGAACGCGGCAAACAGTTCCGCGGGCTTGTGAAGATTTCACTTCACAGGTGCCTTGGCGATCGAGCGTGGTGGACAGTTCCCGTCACTACGTGCCATCCTCATCTATCTAGCGTCGAAACCTTCCAGATTCAAACGCGAGAGAACGGGGGATCGCTGATATGGGTAATGGGGGACCGCTGATATGAGCAGTGTGAAGAACAGGTTGACTTGGCAGCCTGTTTCGAGCAGCGGAAATCACGAAAACTACACCAGCCAGGTAGATTATTTGGCACCTGATATGTCTGGCGGACGATTTTCCCCGCAAGCTGGACGATCCCTGTTGCAGACCGAGATAGCGCTGATAATCGAAGACGACATTCGTCGGTACAGTATCGAGGGAATGCTTCGTTCGCTCGGCATCCAGTTGGCAGTGCGATCCATCACGGATATCGAAGATCTCTCGACATTCTGCAACGGCCAGCTGGTCATTTCGGACAGCAATGCTTTGGGTTCTGTGCCCGGCGAGATCGCTGAAAAGCTGCACATCCAGAACATAGACGTACTGATCCTGGTGGATTCGGCAGACGTTGTTGAACAATCCTGGGTCGATCACGCAAACGGTTTCCTGGACTGGGCAGATCTCCGCCCCGAGACCCTGCGTGAAGCGCTCGTCGACGTGAAGGCCGGACGATTTCATGTGTCGGCGACCCTGGCGCGGAGATCCTTGACGGCGCCCGACCAAGCCGGTGATGACGCCACCTCGAAGCGCGCGTCGATGATTGCGCTGACGGCACGTGAGCACCAGGTGCTGCGCCTCATTGCCGAGGGGTTAAGCAACCGGCAAGTCGCTCGATCGCTGAGTATCTCTGAGCATGGAGTCAAACGCACCGTCGGCATCATTTTGGCCAAGCTCAACTGCCCAAATCGGACCCTTGCGGTCGTTCGGGCCATGGAGTCGGGGCTCCTCGTTATGTGAGGTATCGACCGATTGGCGAGGTTCTGCTCGTCAGTACGGCTAGTCCGGAAATGTGCTTCTTGGTGATTGGTGTGCGGATGGGCGATGTGGGCGTGACGGGGCCGCCCGGGGTCGTGGTCGAGAGCGCGACGGGCCGCGCCAGGGGGCGGACCGTCCTCCCCCGGTCACGGCCTGCCGCTGCTTGACGGGCAAGCCGCAGAGGGCCGGGGCATTCGCGAATGCCCCGGCCCTTAAATCTGCGAATTTCAGCCCTGGACTTCTCCCTCGGGTTATTTGTTCCAGATGGGAGTAAGTCTCTCGGGGTTCGGGCGTCTTGTTTCCCTTCCGCCCCGGCCGCACCTGGATTGCGGCGAATGCCTCGAACAATGCTTTCCGCTTTTGTTCGAGGCCGTATCCTCCGGCCGGCCGTTTTCGATTACGTCGCCCGGTGTTTTTCTTTCGGCCTCGGAGGCCGACTCGAACTGTGCCGTTCGCGTCGCAGCGCCTTTACCTCCTTCTCCGTCTTCGGAGCCGGTCGGCAGAACAGCCGCTACTGATCTTGGCCGTGCTCCACTGCCCTTCCGGCTGGGCCAACCTGTCGGCCCGCTGCCGCGGTTGGTTTTTCTTCGTCCAGATTCGCCAGGAGCATGGCCCCGCCCTCGATCCGTTCATCGGTCGACCGGGCCAGGAACATCGCCTCGTCGGGTCGCAGGGTCTTTAAGGTCCTCTTCCCGGCCGAAGGGCCGCGGCCCGCTGTGCGGGAGGCCGTCAAGGATTCGGTCCTGGTGTCAGTCGCGAATGCGGCGCCTCTTCTTCAGGGACTCCGCCTTGTTGACCACCGCCATGACGCCGGTCTTGATTGTCTCGCTCTCCTCGGTGAGACCCATCGGGGGTGTGGAAGCGCCGACTTGTGCCGAGATCCAGGGCGTCCGCGAATTCATCCCAGTCGCGGTCCGTGCGCTGGACTCGGTCCTGGTCGACCAAGATGACCCGTGCGCCGGGTATCCCTCGGTGGATATATCCGCGCCGCAGGTCCCGAAAGCCTCTGCTGAAAGTCGAAGCGGGGCAGCGTACGCCTCGAATTTCGGTCGAGGCGTACGCTGCCCAGCTTCGGGGCCGACAAGTCATTGTCGGTGCGGCGGTGGACGATGACCGCTCCGTGGTGAGCCGCGTTCTTGTCGTTGCGTCGGAGGAGATCCTCGGGTGGCGCCAGGCCGGCGGGCCTGCCCCACAGGGTCGAGATCGCTCGGGCCCGTCTCCTCCGCCGGGGCGGGGCATGCGTCTTCTTCGTTACGTTCCGTATGAATCTAATTACTCCCGGGTCTGGCCCTCGATTGCAGGGCCGGACGCTCCGGATCGTGCGACGATGCCGACATGAATCGACTGGCCGACTCCCAGTCGCCTTATCTGCTCCAGCACGCCTCCAATCCAGTGGACTGGTGGCCGTGGGGAGAGGCGGCGATGACAGAAGCGAAGCGGCGGGACGTACCCATCCTCTTGAGCGTGGGCTATGCGTCCTGTCACTGGTGCCATGTCATGGCGCACGAGTCGTTCGAGGACGAGCTGGCCGCCGCCTACATGAACGAGCACTTCGTCAACATCAAGGTGGACCGCGAGGAGCGGCCCGACGTCGACGCCGTCTACATGGAGGCCGTGCAGGCTGCCACCGGGCAGGGTGGGTGGCCCATGACCGTGTTCCTCACCCCCGATGCCGAGCCCTTCTACTTCGGGACCTACTTCCCGCCCGAGCCCCGGCACGGGATGCCCTCCTTCATGCAGGTGCTCGAGGGCGTGCGGACCGCATGGGTCGGGCGGCCCGAAGAGGTGGCCGAGGTCGCGCAGCGGATCGTACGGGACCTTGCCGGGCGGCAGTTGGACTACGGCAAGGCCGGCACCCCTGGCCCCGAGGAGCTGGCGCAGGCGCTGCTCGGGCTGACGCGGGAGTACGACGCCGTCCGCGGCGGATTCGGCGGGGCGCCGAAGTTCCCGCCGTCCATGGTGCTGGAGTTCCTGCTGCGCCACCACGCGCGCACCGGCGGCGAGGGGGCGCTGCAGATGGCCGCCGACACCTGTGAGGCCATGGCCCGCGGCGGGATCTACGACCAGCTCGGAGGCGGGTTCGCGCGGTACTCCGTCGACCGGGAGTGGGTCGTGCCCCACTTCGAAAAGATGCTTTACGACAATGCCCTGCTGTGCCGGGTCTACGCGCACCTCTGGCGGGCCACCGGTTCGGACCTCGCGCGGCGCGTCGCGCTCGAGACCGCCGACTTCATGGTGCGCGAGCTGCGCACCGCCGAGGGCGGCTTCGCCTCCGCGCTCGACGCGGACAGCGAGGATCCGCTGACCGGCAAGCACGCGGAGGGCGCGTACTACGCCTGGACGCCCGCCCAGCTGGCCGCGGTGCTCGGCGAGGACGACGGGGCGCTGGCCGCCGCGTACTTCGGGGTGACGGACGAGGGCACCTTCGAGCACGGCGCGTCCGTGCTCCAGCTGCCGCAGGACGGGCCCGTCGTGGACGCCCGGGCGATCGCCGGGATCAGGGAGCGGTTGCTCGCGGCCCGCGCCGAGCGGCCCGCGCCCGGGCGGGACGACAAGGTCGTCGCCGCCTGGAACGGCCTGGCGATCGCGGCGCTCGCCGAATGCGGGGCGTACTTCGACCGGCCGGACCTGGTCGAGCGGGCGACCGAGGCCGCGGACCTCCTCGTCCGGGTGCACATGGACGGCCGGGCGCGGCTGGCCCGGACCAGCAAGGACGGGCGCGTCGGCGTCAACGCCGGGGTGCTGGAGGACTACGGCGACGTCGCCGAGGGTTTCCTCGCGCTGGCATCCGTGACCGGCGAGGGGGTCTGGCTCGAGTTCGCCGGGTTCCTCGTCGACCTGGTCCTGGACCGGTTCACCGCCGAGGACGGCTCCCTCTACGACACCGCGCACGACGCCGAGCAGCTCATCCGCCGGCCCCAGGACCCGACCGACACCGCGGCCCCGTCCGGCTGGACGGCCGCGGCCGGTGCGCTCCTCTCGTACGCGGCGCACACCGGCTCGCAGGCGCACCGCACGGCGGCCGAGCGGGCGCTCGGGGTGGTGCACGCGCTGGGTCCGCGCGTTCCGCGGTTCATCGGGCACGGACTCGCCGTGGCGGAGGCGTTGCTCGACGGTCCGCGCGAGGTGGCCGTGGTCGGTCATCCGGAGGATCCGGCTCTGGCCGGGCTGCACCGGACGGCGTTGCTGGGGACGGCTCCCGGGGCTGTGGTGGCGGTCGGTCTGCCGCGGACGGCCGACGGCAGCGGGGGCGAGTTCCCCCTCCTGGCCGAGCGCACACTCGTACACGACCTTCCCACGGCGTATGTGTGTCGACATTTCGTCTGCGCGCGGCCTACGACAGACCCGGTCGAGCTTGCCGATCAGTTGGGTGCGGTTCGTGCCTGAATCTGCCGGAGTGCCGTCAACTCCGGTTACCTGTAGGCGAGTTCCGAAACGTATTTTTTATCTCTGCAGCGCCTGAGTTTCATTTTTGCTGCCTAGTCTCATGTCTTCGGGAGTAGCTGGGGAGTCGCCGGAACAGCGCACTGGGGGGTGCGCCCGAGGGGGAAGCAGGGGCAGGCGGGCCGGGGGGCCCGCCTTGATCCCCTGGGGGGTTTGCCGATCGCCGCCTGGTGTCGCGGCATGTCTGTGGGGGACGTTTTGTACACCTCTGTCATCATTTCCGTGATTTCGTTTGCGCTTTTCTGGATGGCCGCGTTCACGCTGTGGTGGCAGATGCACGCGTGGCGAACGCCCGAGACGCTCGCCTCCACCCGGTTCGACCGCCCCGACGGCGAGGGCCGGCTGGCCTTCTCGCTCCTCCTGCCGGCCCGGCACGAGCAGGCGGTCCTGCAGCACACGATCGAGCGGCTGCTCGAATCGAGCCACACCGACTACGAGATCATCGTCATCGTCGGGCACGACGACCCGGAGACCGCCGCCGTCGCCGAGGCCGCCGCTGCCGGGGCGCCCGAGCGGGTACGGGTCGTCGTCGACCACCACGAGACCAAGAACAAGCCGAAGGCCCTCAACACGGCCCTGCCGCACTGCCGGGGCGACATCGTCGGGGTCTTCGACGCCGAGGACCAGGTCCACCCCGAGCTGCTCGCCCACGTCGACCACGCCTTCCGCTCGACCGCGGCCGACGTGGTCCAGGGCGGGGTCCAGCTCATCAACTTCCACTCGAGCTGGTACAGCCTGCGCAACTGCCTGGAGTACTTCTTCTGGTTCCGCTCCCGGCTGCACCTGCACGCCGAGAAGGGGTTCATCCCGCTCGGCGGCAACACCGTCTTCGTCCGCACCGAGGTGCTCCGCGAGGCCGGCGGCTGGGACCAGAACTGCCTGGCCGAGGACTGCGACCTGGGCGTACGCCTCTCCTCGGTCGGCAAGAAGGTGGTCGTCGCCTACGACTCCGACATGGTCACCCGCGAGGAGACGCCCGGCTCGCTGATGAGCCTGCTCAAGCAGCGCACCCGCTGGAACCAGGGCTTCCTCCAGGTCTACCGGAAGAAGGACTGGCAGCAGCTGCCCGGCCGCGGCCAGCGCTGGCTGGCCCGCTACACGCTGATGACGCCGTTCATGCAGGCCGCGTCCGGGGTGATCATCCCGGTCAACTTCGCCGTCGCGGTCTTCCTCGACGTGCCGGTCGGCGTCGCGATCATCACCTTCCTGCCGATGATCACGGCGATGGTGACGTTCGTCTTCGAGATCGTCGGCCTGCACGACTTCGGCCGCCAGTACGGCCTGCGCGTCCGTTTCGTGCACTACCTCAAGCTCGTCGTCGGCGGCCCGTTCTACCAGGTGATGCTGGCGGGCGCCGCGATCCGTGCGGTCTGGCGCGAGCAGCGCGGCCGCAACGAGTGGGAGCTGACCAGCCACACCGGCGCCCACCTCGCTCCGATCAGCGCCACCGCCGGGGTCTCCACCGCCGGCGCGTCCACCGCGATCCGAGAGGACAGCCGCCAGTGACCGCCACCCTGCCCACGGCCACTGATCCCCAGCCCGGTGCCGCCACGACCGTCGCCGCCACGACCGTCGCCGAGCCCCGCGTCCCCGCCCAGCGCGGTCCGAGCAGCCCTGGCAGCCCCGGCAGCCGCGGCGGTCTCGGGGTCCGGCCGCCCGCCCCGGCCCACCCCCTCGTCCGCTTCCGTTCCTCCCGCCCCGACCTGCTGCTCTGCGGGGCCGTCCTGCTCGCGGTCGTCCTCGTCCAGGGCTGGAACATCACGAACTTCCCGACCCTGAGCGACGACGAGGGCACGTACCTCGCCCAGGCGTGGGCCGTCCAGCAGGGAGACGGCCTCGCGCACTACACGTACTGGTACGACCATCCGCCGCTGGGCTGGATACAGATAGCCGGCCTGACGTACCTGCCCTCCCTGTTCGTGCCCGACTGGATGACCGTCGCGCCGATGCGCTTCTCGATGGTCGGCGTCAGCGCCGTCAGCTCCGTGCTGATCTACGTCCTCGCGCGCCGGCTGTGGCTGCCGCGCTGGGCGGCCGGACTGGCGATGGCCCTCTTCGGCCTCTCCCCGCTCTCCGTCGTGCTCCAGCGGGAGATCTTCCTCGACAACCTCGCCGTGATGTGGATGCTGCTGGCCTTCTGCCTGGCCGCGTCCCCCAGCCGCCACCTGTGGCACCACTTCGGGTCCGGACTCGCGGCCGCCACCGCCGTCCTGACCAAGGAGACGATGCTGGTGGTGCTGCCGGCGCTGCTGGTGACCATGTGGCGCCACAGCCACCGCGACACCCGCAAGTTCGCCGTCACGGGGGCCATCACGGCCTGCGCGCTCATCGGGCTCTCGTACCCCCTGTACGCGCTGCTCAACAGCGAACTGCTGCCCGGCGCGGGACACGTCTCGCTGATCGACGGCATCACGTACCAGATGAGCCGCCCGGGCTCGGGCTTCATCCTCACCCCCGGCTCCGGTTCGAACGGCGTGTTCCGGTCCTGGCTGTACTACGACACCGTCCTGCCGCTCGGCGGGCTGGCCGGCGCGCTCCTGCTGCTCGCCACCCTCAAGTGGTCGGTCACCGCCCGCGCGCTCGCCGGCCCGGCGCTCGCCGCCGTCATCCTCGCCGCCGTCGCGATGCGGCCCTCCGGCTACCTGCCGGCGATGTACGTGATCCAGGCGCTGCCGTTCCTCGCGCTGGTCCTCGCCGGGGGCGCGGCCAGCGTCACGCACGCCGTGCTGCGCCGCCGCCGGACGCCGGGGGAGCGCCGGTCCCTGACGTACGGGCGCCGGGTGCTGATCGGCGTACTCGCCGCGGCCGCCGCGGTGTACGTCCTGCCGCGCTGGTACGACGGCAACCGGACCGCGCTCACGGCCGACGCGAACGCCCCGTACCGGCAGGCCGCCGCCTGGCTCGGCCGGGAGGTCCCCGACCCGGGGCGCACCCGGGTCCTGGTCGACGACGCGCTCTGGCTGGACGCCGTCCACCACGGGTTCGAACCCGGTCTCGGCGCCATCTGGTTCTACAAGGCCGATCTCGACCCGGCCGTCACCAAGGCGCTGCCGCGCGGCTGGCGGGACATCGACTACGTGGTCTCCTCGCCCACCGTCCGCCGGGACGCGGTGGACCTGCCCAACGTGAAGGCCGCGCTGGAGCATTCGACCGCGGTGGCCGTCTTCGGCTCCGGCGAGGACCGCATCGAGATCCGCAGGACCGACCGAGTCGACGGGAGCTGATCCGCCATGAGCGAGGACCTGTGGACCCCGCATGCCCTGAGTGATCCGGAAGTTTCCATTCCGGAGGAGGGGGAGGTGACGGCGGGCAGCGTCACCCTCATCATCCCGACCTTCAACGAGGCTGGGAACATCGGCGAGTTGCTGAGCCGGCTCGCCGACTCGCTCCCCGCCCACCTGCCCTGCGAGGTCCTGTTCGTGGACGACTCCACGGACGACACCCCGGCCGTCATCGAGAAGGCCGCCCTCGACCTGCCCTTCCCGGTCTCCGTCCTGCACCGCGAGAGCGCGGCCGGAGGCCTCGGCGGCGCCGTCGTCGAAGGGGTGAAGCGTGCGGCCTCCGACTGGATCGTCGTCATGGACGCCGACCTCCAGCACCCGCCGCACCTGGTGCCCGAGCTCGTCGGCGAGGGCGAACGCACCGGCGCCGACCTCGTGGTCGCCTCCCGCTACATCCCGGGCGGCAGCCGGGCCGGGCTCGCCGGGAGCTACCGCATCGCCGTCTCGCGCGGCGCCACCTGGCTCGCCAAAGGGCTCTTCCCGCGCGCCCTGCGCGGGATCAGCGACCCCATGAGCGGCTTCTTCGCCATGCGCCGCGCGGTCGTCACCGCGGACGCCCTCAAGCCCCTCGGCTACAAGATCCTGCTGGAACTGGCGGTGCGCTGCCGCCCCGCCAAGGTCGCCGAGGTGCCGTTCGTCTTCCAGGACCGCTACGCCGGCGAGTCCAAGTCGAGCGCCCGCGAGGGGATGCGGTTCCTGGCCCACCTGGCCGCGCTGCGCTCGGCGACCCCGCTGGCCCGGATGATCGGATTCGGGCTGATCGGGCTCTCCGGCTTCGTCCCGAACCTGTTCGTGCTGTGGCTGCTCACGCACTCCGGGATGCACTACCTGCCGGCCGAGATCGCCGCCAACCAGGCCGGGGTGCTCTGGAACTTCGTCCTCATCGAGACCCTGCTCTTCCGCGACCGGCGGCGCCACCGCCACTGGGCGGACCGCATCGGCCGCTTCGCCGTGCTGGCCAATGCCGACCTGCTGCTGCGCATCCCGCTGATCGCCCTGTTCGTCGGCAGGTTCGGCATGGCGGTGCTGTCCGCCACGGCCCTCGCCCTGGTCACGACCTTCGTCCTGCGGTTCGCGGCCACCGAGGCCCTCGTCTACCTGCCGCGCAAGACGCGTACGCGCACGCGTACGCGTGCCGCACGTACCACCAGGAGTTGAGCCGCAAGCACAGCACGAGAACAGAAGGGAACTTGTCCATGCCAGCGAACATCCGGCGGAAGGCCGGGCGGCGCGCCGCCCTGGTCGCCGTCGGGGCGATGACCGCGGGCCTGCTGCTCACCGCACCGCAGCAGGCCACGGCCGGACCGCCCAATCTGCTCACCAATTCCGGTTTCGAGACCGCCGGCGCACCCGGCGACGACATGCCCTCCTGCTGGGAGAAGTCCGGCTGGGGAGACAACGACTTCACCTACGCCACCGTCGCCGACGCGCACAGCGGCACCAAGGCCATGAAGGTCTCGCTGACCCGCCGCCTCAGCGGTGACCGCAAGGCGCTGGTCACCGAGAACGCCACCTGCGCGCCGACCGTCGTGCCGGGCAGGCAGTACGACCTGTCCGCCTGGTACAAGTCGAACACCCCGGACGTGTCGGTGACCGTGTTCCGTCACGACACCACCGCGGGCTGGCAGTACTGGACCGACCTGCAGAATCCGCCGGTCAGCGCCGGCTGGGCGCGTACGGAGGTCCGTACGCCCGCCGTCCCGCCCGGCACCGACAAGATCACGTGGGGGCTTTCGGTCTACGGGGTGGGCACGCTCACCACCGACGACTACGCGCTGGAGGAGGTCGGCGCGGCCCCGCCGCAGCCGGGGTGCACGGGCACGGCCGAGCAGTGCGCCAAGGGCAAGTGGGAGGTGATCCCGGCCAAGAACCCGGTGCGCTCGATGCACGCCGTGGTCCTGAAGAACGGGAAGGTCCTGCTGATCGCGGGCTCGGGCAACGACATCGCCCAGTTCAACGCCGGCACGTTCACCTCGGCCGTGTACGACCCCGCGAACGGCTCCTTCAAGACGATCCCGACGCCGGTGGACATGTTCTGCTCGGGGCACGTGCAGCTGTCGGACGGCCGGGTGCTCGTGATGAGCGGCAACAAGGGGTACCCGTCCGCCGACGGCAAGATCGGCTACCAGGGGCTGAAGGACAGTTACGTCTTCGACCCGGCGACCGAGGCGTACACGAAGACCAACGACATGAACGGCGGGCACTGGTACCCGTCGGCGACGATCCTCGGCAACGGTGACGTGATCTCCTTCGGCGGTCTGAAGGAGGACTCGACGGGCAATGTGACCGCGGAGAAGTTCTCGGCGGCGCAGGGCAAGTGGCTCCCGATGAACGAGGTCAACCAGACCTGGTCGTACTGGGGCCTGTACCCGTCGATGATCCTGATGCAGGACGGGCGGCTCTTCTACTCGGGCAGCCACACCTTCGGCAACGGTACGCAGGGCAGCGGCGCGTCGATCTACGACTACAACGCCAACACGATCACGGACGTGCCCGGGCTGCGCAAGAAGGACGAGCGCGACGAGTCGGCGAGCGTGCTGCTGCCGCCCGCGCAGGACCAGCGGGTCCTGACCGTCGGCGGCGGCAACAACGAGTCGAACCCGGCGGCGAACCGGCTCACCGAGCTGATCGACCTGAAGGCGGCGAGCCCCGCCTACACCGCCGGGCCGGACCTGCCGCAGGGCCTCGTCGACGTGGGCGGGGTCAAGCGGGCGCAGACCGGGGCCGAGGGCAAGATGTACGTGTCGGCGGTGCTGCTGCCGGACGGCAAGGTGCTGGAGACCGGCGGCGGGCTGCACGACCGGGCCGACCCGGTGTACGAGGCCTCGTTCTTCGACCCGGTGACCAACACCTACAAGGCCGGGCTGCCGGCCGACCCGATCCCGCGGACGTACCACTCGGGCGCCTTCCTGCTGCCCGACGGGCGGGTCATGACGGTCGGCGACAATCCGGGCAACGGCACGTACAACAACAACGTGTCGATCTACACCCCGCCGTACCTGTTCAAGGGCGCACGCCCGAAGCTCACCTCGGTGATCGACACGCAGTGGGTGTACGGGGACACGCAGCGGATCACCGTCGACCGGCCGATCGCCAAGGCGGAGCTGATCCGTCCGGCGGCGGTCACGCACTCCTCGGACCCGAACCAGCGGTTCGTGGACCTGCCGATGACGGTGGTCAACAACACCACCGTCGACCTGAACGTCACCAGCAACCCGAACCTGGCACCGCCGGGCTGGTACATGCTCTTCGGGGTCGACGCGAACGGCATCCCGTCGGTGGCGACCTGGGTGCACCTGGGCGGCCCGTCGGCGCTCGCGGCCACGGCGGAGGCCCCGTCGCCGCACGTCCACGACTTCGCGGACGCGCCGCAGGCGGCCCCGAAGCAGAACCCGGGCAAGCGGGACTCAGTGCCCGTGGCCCCGAGCGTGGCCGGCTGTGACCGGCACTACGGCACGGTCAGCCAGTGCGTCCCGACGAACTTCCCGGCGGAGGTGAAGGCGACGACGAAGGCCCGCTGCGACTGGCTGGCCTCCCACCAGTACCCCAAGCGCATGAAGGTCAACGGCAGCGACCCGCTGCGCCTGGACCCGGACGGGGACGGCTACGCCTGCACGTAGCCGGCCCCTGACCGGAAGGAGCCCCGCCGCACACCGCGACGGGGCTCCGCAGGATCCGGAAGAGACGGCCTAGTGCTGGTACGCGGCCAGCGAGATGCCGACGTAGTGGGCCACGAAGGCGGCCAGCGTCAGGGAGTGGAAGACCTCGTGGAAGCCGAAGAACCGGGGGGAGGGGTTCGGGCGCTTGATGCCGTAGATCACGCCGCCCGCGCTGTAGAGGAGCCCGCCGGCGATCACCAGGACCAGGACGGCGATGCCGCCGGTGCGCATGAAGTCGGGGAGGAAGAAGACCGCCGCCCAGCCCATCGCTATGTAGCAGGGGGTGTAGAGCCAGCGCGGGGCGCCGACCCAGAAGACACGGAAGGCGATGCCGGCCGCGGCCGCGATCCAGACCGCCCACAGGAGCGTCCGTCCGGTGGAGGGCGGGAGCAGGAGCACGGTCAGCGGGGTATAGGTCCCTGCGATGATCAGAAAAATGTTGGCGTGGTCGAGACGCCGCAGGATGGCCTCACCCCGGGGACCCCAGGTGCCGCGGTGGTACACCGCGCTGACGCCGAACAGCAGGCAGGCCGTGAGGACGTACACCCCGCACGCCACCCTGGCCCGGGTCGACTCGGTGAAGGCCATCAGTGCCAGGCCCGCGACGACGACGGCAGGGAACATCCCGGTGTGCAGCCAGCCGCGCATCAGCGGCTTGGCTTCCGGTGCGGCCGGAGCGGCGGCGGCGTCAGAAGTCATGGCCGCCATGCTACCTACGGGTCCGTAGGTTTCCGTTAGTGCGCTTTACGGAAGATTGACGGGAGTGGCGATGCTCACGTGAGAGGCCCCCTGGACATATGCGCACACGCACCGGATGATCAGATGAGTGCGGTCGGCACCGGATGAGCGGAGCGCGAAGCATCCGGGTCGCAGCCCCCACGGGGCAAACACCAAACACACCCCTCAACAAGGAGCAATCGTGGCGCGCGACAACGCGGCTCCCACCACCGTCCCGACGACCCACCAGGAGCTGATCTCCTGGGTGGACGAGATCGCAGCGATCACCCAGCCCGACCGGGTCGTCTGGTGCGACGGCTCCGAGGCCGAGTACGAGCGCCTGTGCGCGGAGCTCGTCGCCAAGGGCACGTTCAAGAAGCTGGACGAGGGCAAGCGACCCAACTCGTACTACGCCGCCTCCGACCCGTCCGACGTCGCGCGCGTCGAGGACCGGACCTTCATCTGCTCCGAGAAGGAGGAGGACGCGGGCCCGACCAACCACTGGAAGGCCCCCGCGGAGATGAAGGCCCTTTTCACCGGTGAGGGGGGCTCCGCCGGGCAGGAAGGTATCTTCCGCGGCTCCATGAAGGGTCGGACGATGTACGTCGTCCCCTTCTGCATGGGCCCCCTCGGCTCCGAGCTCTCCGCGATCGGCGTCGAGATCACCGACTCCGCCTACGTCGCCGTCGCCATGCGCACCATGACCCGCATGGGCAAGCCCGTCCTCGACGAGCTCGGCACCGACGGGTTCTTCGTCAAGGCCGTCCACACCCTCGGCGCTCCGCTCGCCGAGGGCCAGGCCGACGTGCCGTGGCCCTGCAACACCACCAAGTACATCTCGCACTTCCCGGAGACCCGCGAGATCTGGTCGTACGGCTCGGGCTACGGCGGCAACGCCCTGCTCGGCAAGAAGTGCTACGCGCTGCGCATCGCCTCCGTCATGGCCCGCGACGAGGGCTGGCTCGCCGAGCACATGCTGATCCTCAAGCTCACCCCGCCGCAGGGTGAGGCGAAGTACGTCGCCGCCGCGTTCCCGAGCGCCTGCGGCAAGACGAACCTGGCCATGCTGGAGCCCACGATCCCCGGCTGGACGGTCGAGACCATCGGCGACGACATCGCCTGGATGCGCTTCGGCGAGGACGGTCGCCTGTACGCGATCAACCCCGAGGCCGGCTTCTTCGGCGTCGCGCCCGGCACCGGCGAGCACACCAACGCCAACGCCATGAAGACGATGTACGCGAACACCGTCTTCACCAACGTCGCGCTCACCCCGGACGGCTCCGACGTCTGGTGGGAGGGCATGACCGAGGAGCCCCCGGCCGAGCTCATCGACTGGAAGGGCAACCGCTGGACCCCGGAGTCCGAGACCCCGGCGGCCCACCCCAACGCCCGCTTCGCCGTGCCGGCCTCGCAGTGCCCGACGATCGCCCCCGAGTGGGAGGACCCCAAGGGCGTCCCGGTCTCCGCGATCCTCTTCGGCGGCCGCCGCGCCTCCGCCGTCCCGCTGGTCACCGAGTCCTTCGACTGGAACCACGGCGTCTTCATCGGCTCGAACATCGCCTCCGAGAAGACCGCCGCCGCCGAGGGCAAGGTCGGCGAGCTGCGCCGCGACCCGTTCGCCATGCTGCCGTTCTGCGGCTACAACATGGGCGACTACATGGGTCACTGGGTCGACGTCGCCAAGGACAAGGACCAGTCCAAGCTCCCGAAGATCTACTACGTGAACTGGTTCCGCAAGAACGACGCGGGCAAGTTCGTGTGGCCGGGCTTCGGCGAGAACAGCCGCGTCCTGAAGTGGATCGTCGAGCGCCTCGACGGCAAGGCCGCCGGCGTCGAGACCCCCATCGGCATCCTGCCGACCAAGGACTCCCTCGACCTGGACGGCCTGGACCTCCCCGAGGCCGACCTCGACTTCCTCCTCACCGTCGACAAGGAGGTGTGGCGGGACGAGGCCTCCCTGGTCCCCGAGCACCTGAACACCTACGGCGACCACACTCCCAAGGAGCTGTGGGACCAGTACCACGCGCTCGTCGAGCGCCTGGGCTGAGCCAGGCCGCGCCCTGAAGAAGGGCCAATGAACGTGGGAGCCCCCGACCAAGCGGCGCCCACCGCTGTGGGAGCCCCCGACCAAGCGGTTCCCACCGCAGCACCGGCCAAAAGTCATACCTGTCAGGAGCGTTGTCCGCGCTCCTCCAGGTAGGTCGTGTGCGTCTGCTGACGGCGGGCCTCTGCTTCGCGGAGGTCCGCCGTCACGCGTTCCGCCTCCTCGTACAGCAGCGACAGCTGCCGCTCCAGGTGGCGTTCCGGCGATTCCCCGCCCGGGGTGAGCCGGGTCCACCAGCGCGTCCGGTTGTACGTGTCCACGCACTCCGGCACGTCCAGCTCGATCGCCCGCGACAGCGCGTGCACGGACTCCGGATCGGTGGCCAGGACGTCGGCCACCCACCCCGGCTCCAGCAGCGCCCCGTACAGCTCCATCAGCTCGGCGAGCCGCCCTTCGGCCGGAGCCGGCAGCTCCACCTCGGCCACGTACTCCCGCAGCCGGCCGAACTGCTCCCGTACGCCGTTCAGCTGCTCGGTGGGCCCCTCGGGCTCCGGCGGCGCCGGCCGCTGCGGCGGGGCGATCAGCGCGCCCGCGCCGTACAGCCCGGCCACGACCACCGGCCAGTACGTGCCGGCGGCCCCGGCGAGGGTCAGGCCCAGCCCGACCATCCCGCAGGCGCTGCCCGCCAGGTTCTTCTTCGACTCCAGGTAGGTGAGGAGACGTGTGCCGAGCGCCCTATTGGTAGCCACGGATCTCCTCGAAGGCTCCGTCCAGCGAACCGTTGCCGCCGGTGGCGTCGAAGAGCCGCCCGCCGGTCAGTTCGGTGATGTGGGTGAGCTCCTTGCGGTCCGAGTCCCCGAACAGCACCGCGAAGACCGGAGTGTGCTTCTGCGCGTCCGGCAGCCCGGCGTAGAAGGAGTCGAAGTCCTTCGCCTTGTCGCCGCTCTGCCCGTCCGTCATCAGCACGATCGAGGTGAACGCGTCCGCGTTGCCCTTCCCCAGGTGCTCGTACGCGGCCTTCAGACTGCCGTACACGGCCGTACCCCCCTCCGGCCGGAGCGATTTCACATCGCCCCGGATCGCGTCCAGCGCGGGCCCGGGATTGCCCGGCTCGACGACGTGCGTCAGCACCTCCTTCACCTTGTCGCCGAAGGGCAGCAGTGTCACCTCCTCACGGTCCCGGAACCGCTGCCCGGGCCCCGAACCGCCCGTCCCCGTCAGCTCGGTGAGCGCCGACCGCAGCCGCCCGATGCGGTCCTCCTCGGCCATCGAGCCCGAGGTGTCCAGCACGTACACCGTGCGCGAGGGCCGGCGCAGCTCGTTCTCGTACGAGGCCAGCAGCCCGTCGGCGACCGACCGGGTACCCGGGAACGGCAGCTCGCGCCGCTTCTCCGCGTTCAGCCCGGCCGCGGGCTGCACCCCGGCCGCGACCGGCCGGCGGAACGTCTTCTCGGTGATCGCCTTCTGCGCCTCGGCGCCGCTCAGATAGTCGGTCAGGGCCCGCCCCGACTCGCGGGCCCCGGCCGGGGCCGAGGTCAGCAGGGTCAGCGGGTAGTGGGCGGTGACCACCCCGTCGCGCGGCCGGATCACCGTCAGGTCCGTCTTCGCGTCCCGGTTCATGGACAGCAGCACGGACTCGTAGTTCACCAGCGCGTCCACGTCCCCGCGCTTGGTGTACGCGGTGGCGAGCCAGCCGGAGGAGCCCGAGGTCAGCTTCTGCCCGGCGAA
Source organism: Streptomyces sp. NPDC032745 (assembly GCF_055579465.1). Classification (NCBI taxonomy): domain Bacteria; kingdom Bacillati; phylum Actinomycetota; class Actinomycetes; order Kitasatosporales; family Streptomycetaceae; genus Streptomyces; species Streptomyces sp. NPDC032745. Next base: position 185,751 of record NZ_JBVING010000001.1, read on the forward strand.
GAACTCCTTCAGCTTGGGCCCGGCCGTCTTCACGTCCGCGTCGGTCAGCGCCGCCTGTGCGCCCGACAGCCCGGAGGCCACCGAGATCAGCGCGGAGAACCCGGAGTTGGAGCGCACCGGGTCGGTCATCCCGTACGACAGCTTCCCGGCGGTGACGGCCTCGTGCACCGCCGACCAGGTGACCTCCTCCGGCTTCCAGCCGAGCCGGGCCAGCGCGTCCGCCCGTATGCCCAGCGCGACCGGCGAGGACATCACCGGCGTCTCGCTGCTGAGCTTCCCGGCGGCCTCGGGGCGCAGCCGCAGATAGTCGTTGGAGGACAGCCAGATCGCGTCGTACCTGCCATCGGCCTTGCCGGAGGCGACCTGTTCGGCCGCGTCCAGGGTGCCGGACCAGGTGAGCTCGACCGTGACCCCGGTCGCGGCCTTCGCGGCCTTCAGCACCGGCTCCATGTCGGCCAGTTCACTGGAGGCCAGCACCCGCAGCCTGCCCTCCTGGTACTTCGACCCGGCGGGCTTCGCGGGCCCGTCGGAGGTGCAGGCCGAGGCCCCCAGCAGGGTCGCGGCCAACGCGACCGCCGCCGCGAGCCGTCTGCGCACCGAAGCGGTACGGACGCTCATCGCTCTCCGCCTTCCAGGGCACCGGAGGTACGCGTACGGGCCAGGTGGGCCGACGCGATCTGGAGTTCGCCGGTCAGGGACTCGACGGTGGCGGCCATGTTCTCGGTGGCCTGCACCTTGAACGTGTCGATCGCATCCAGCGTCCGGTAGATCTGCGCGAAGGCCGTACGCAGCGTCTCCGCGCCGACCGCCGGATCGGCGGCGATCCGCTGGATCTCCCCGCTCTGCGTGGACAGCATCTCCGCGTTGCCGCGGATCAGGTCCTCGGTGGTCGTACGCAACGTGTTGACCTGCTCGATCACCTTGCGCTGGCTGTCGAGGGCCGAAGCCAGCATCACGGCGATCCGCAGCGCGGACACGGTGGTGGTGGCGGCCCGGTCGACGCCCTTGATCAGCTCGTCGTTGTTGCGCCGGACCACGTCCATCGCCAGGTAGCCCTGTGCGCACACCGCCAGCTGGGTCAGCAGGTCCTGGTGCTTCTGCCGGACCGGGAAGAGGAGGTCGGCGCGCATCGCGTCGGCCGCCGGCGGGTCGTCGTGCTCGGTCTCGGTGATCCGCTGCTCGACGGCCGTGTCGAGTGCCTCGGTGAGGACGGCGTACTCCTGGAGCTTGCCCATGGTCTCCCACAGGCGCGCCCGCTCGGTGTGCAGGGCCGCGTTGTCGCGGCGCAGCTCGTCCTGGCCGCCGCGCAGCGCGCCCACGATCTTGTTGAGGGTGGCCTGCGAGGAGGCGTACTTGGCCACGTGGTCGCGGAACTTGTTGCCGCCGGGCAGCTTCGCGAGGAACGCCTTGACGCCCTTGGCGGGCGTGTCCCGCGGGTCGAGGTCCTCCACGGTGCGGCGCAGCTCGACCAGGGAGCCCGCGACGCGGGCCTGGGCGTCGCCGCCCCCGTCGGAGCCGAGGGACCGTACGGCCCGCTCGAGCATCCGGTTGGACTGCTGGGCGGCGCTGCGGATGTCGGCGGCGCCGAGACCGGAGATCTCGCCGATGCGGCTCGCGAACTCGGGGGAGCGGGCGTCGATCCCGGCGAGCGAACCGACGTACTCCCCGGCCCGGCGGGCCATCTCCTCGCGCACCCCCTCCTGGAGCGGTACGAGGCCCGAGGCCTGCTCCCGCTTGACGGGGGCGACGGGCTCGGGGGCGGTGAGGACGAGCGGGCTCTCCTCAGGCGGTGTCAATGTCATGCGGGTGGTCCCCCTAGCCCTTGGCGCGCGCGGCCAGCGCCATGAGGATCTTGACGGTCGGTGCGCTGACCTGGCGGATGCCGGTCAGTTCCGGGTTGAGGTACGCGGCGTGTGCGGCGGTGGCCGCGGTGAACTCGGGCACGCCGTTCTGCGGCCGGAACCCGTGCCGGACGGCCAGCTCGCGCAGCTTCGGGTCGGTGGCGAGGAGGGAGCCGAGCTCCTTGGCCTTCTCGCTGATCGGCACGAAGGTGTGCGGGGAGTTGACCGTGGTGTCCGGGTAGAGCACGACCATGCCGTCGGCGGCCCCCGCTCCGGGCTTCTGCTGGAGCAGGGAGGCCACCTGGGACTCGTACGCGAGGATGAGCGGCTCGCCGCTGCCGGAGATGAAGGCCCGGAACGGGTCGTCGGTGCTCGGCTCCAGCGCGCCCTGGACGGAGATCAGCTTCTGCATCAGGGGCGCGGTGCGGTCGATCGCGGCCTGGTCGGAGACCACGCTGTTGCCGTTGGCGACGTTCGAGGTGGCGGCCAGGAAGAGCGCACCGGAGTTGGAGGTGGCGGGATCGGTGGTCTTGATGAACACGGTGCCGGTCAGCTCGGCGAAGGCGGCGGAGCCGGACAGCTGCTGCCACTTGCGGTCCTCGCCGGCAGCCTTGAGGTAGGGGCCCATGAGGAGGGTCCCGGAGTTCTTGCCGGTCATCTTGGCGAGGTTGTTGTCGGCGAGCACCTTGGCGGCGTTGGAGCGGGCGATGACCACGAGCGGGGAGAAGAAGGGCTTGGTGGTCTGGGCGCCCTTGACGCCGGCCGCGGCCTCGATCTCCGTGGCGGGTTCGCTGCTGCTGGGGAAGGCGAAGTCGAACTCCTTGAGGGCGAGTTGGTCCATCGCCCAGGAGCCGGACGTTTCGGTCTTCACGGTGTAGCCCTTGTCGGCGAGGGCATTGACGACGTCGGGGTCGCGGAAGTATTCGGACTTCTCGGACCCGATGACGCCTTTCACCACGGTCTTCGGTGCCGTGGGTGGGGTCTTGTCTCCTCCGGCGAGCGCGACGGCGGCCACGCCGCCGAGGAGGAGGACCGCCAGGGCGATTCCTAGGATGCGTCTCACGGGTGCAGAGTGCTCGCGGAAACCCACATTCCGCGCGAAGTCGAATGAACGTCAGGTGTCCAGGCGGTCCCACTTCGAAATGCTGTGTGGATCGGCCGGTGCTGGCAGGCGGGGCGGCAGGCCGGGAGGATCGTCCCATGGGCGTGAGCGCGTTGAAGTGGCAGGGCTGGGCGGTCGGCCTGACGGTCGTGGCCGGCCTGCTGGTGTTCGCCCCGCTGGGCCTGTACGTCTGGGCCAGCGGCGAGCCGGGCGCGGCGCCGCCGCGGCCGGCGGTGGAGGACGTACGGGTCACCGGCTGCCGGATCGACCCCGGCAGCCGCCGCGTGGTGGCGACGGTGGAGGTGACGGGCCGCCCCGAGGGCACCGGCGCGTACGTGGTCACGGTCGAGTTCCGCGAAAAGGCCGATCCGGACCCGGCCGAGCGCCCGGCCCAGGCCCTGGTGAAACTCCCGGGCGTAGCCCCGGCGGCAACGGAACACGCCGAGGCGCTGGGCCCCCTCTGGCCCCCGGCGACGACCCCCTGGTGCGGAGTCGCCGGCGCGGACTTCACGCCATCCGGGTAACCCGGCCCCGCCGACACCATCCAGCCCCGCCGGCGTTCCAGGCGCGGGGTTTGGGGCGGAGCCCCGGGTCTTCGAGCCCCGCCGGCGCTTGAGGCGCGGGTCCGGGTGGAGCCCCGGTCTTCCAGCCCCGCCGGTGTTTGAGGGCGCGTCCGGGTGGAGCCCCGGGTCCTCCAGCCCCGCCGGCGCTTGAGGCGCGGGTCTGGGTGGAGCCCGGTGAGCGGGAGAAGGGTGGGGCGGGGATAAGCCCCGCGCAGCGGCACGCCTGAAGCAGGCCTGCGGGCCGAGCCAGGACACAACGCGCCCGGCCAGGGCGGTGGCGCCCGGTCCGGAGCCTCCGCGGCCCCGGACCGGGGCCGGTCAGAGGCTGCCGGCCAGGTTCTGCGAGGCCAGGGCGGCGGCGTGCGCGTCCATGCGCTCGGCGGCGAGGATCGCGACGGTGGTGTCGGCGCGGGACGCGGCGACGACCAGCGCGCGGCCGGCGAGGTCGTGGGCCCGCTGGTGCAGGGCGGTGAGCTCGGCGGCGCCGGCGATGTCGGCGCGCGGCGCACGGGCGGGTTCGGCGCCGCGCAGCCGGGTCACCTGGGCGGCGATACGGGTGGCGGCGCCGTCGAGCCCGAGCTCGTCGGTGACGGTCAGCAGGGCCGCCAGGTGCCCGGCGAGCTGGGTGTCCAGTGCTTCGGCGCGGCTGCTGTGCGGATAGCCGGCGTGGCCGTCGGAGTTGCGGCCGCCCAGACGGTGGACGACCGGCTTCGTGCGGATCGGCTCGTACATGAGGGGGCCTCCTGCGTGGTCAGGAGGCCATCCTACATTGGATCCGTTCTAAAGTTGTGCTCGATCCGGGATCGAGTACGTCATGTCTGCTAGGGCTGGCCGTATCCGTCGAGGAACTTGCCGATCCGGGTCACCGCGTCCGCCAGATCCTTGGGGTTCGGCAGCGTCACGATCCGGAAGTGGTCGGGCTCGGGCCAGTTGAAGCCCGTACCGTGCACCACCATGATCTTCTCGGCCCGCAGCAGGTCGAGGACCAGCTGGCGGTCGTCCTTGATCTTGTAGACGGCCGGGTCGAGCTTCGGGAAGAGGTACAGCGCGCCCTTGGGCTTCACGCAGGTGATGCCGGGGATCTGCGTCAGCAGCTCGTACGCCGTGTCGCGCTGCTCCAGCAGCCGCCCGCCCGGGAGGACGAGGTCCGTGATCGACTGCCGGCCGCCGAGGGCGGTCGCGACGGCGTGCTGCGAGGGCATGTTCGCGCACAGTCGCATGTTGGCCAGGATCGTCAGGCCCTCGATGTACGACGCGGCGTGCTTCTTGGGGCCGCAGACCGCCATCCAGCCGGACCGGAAGCCGGCGACGCGGTAGTTCTTGGAGAGCCCGTTGAAGGTGAGGGTCAGCAGGTCCGGGGCGATCGCGGCGGTGTTCGTGTGCGTGGCGCCGTCGTAGAGGATCCGGTCGTAGATCTCGTCGGAGCAGACGATCAGGTTGTGGCGGCGTGCGATGTCCGTGAGGCCGCGCAGCATCTCGTCGTCGTAGACGGCGCCGGTCGGGTTGTTCGGGTTGATGATCACCATCGCGCGGGTGCGGTCGGTGATCTTGCGCTCGATGTCGGCGAGGTCCGGCATCCAGTCGGACTGTTCGTCGCAGCGGTAGTGCACGGCGGTGCCGCCGGCCAGCGACACGGAGGCGGTCCACAGCGGGTAGTCCGGCGCGGGGACGAGCACCTCGTCGCCGTCGTCGAGCAGCGCCTGCATCGACATCTGGATCAGCTCGGAGACGCCGTTGCCGAGGTAGATGTCCTCGACGTCCAGCTCGATGCCCTTGGTCTGGTAGTGCTGCATGACCGCGCGGCGCGCGGAGAGCAGCCCCTTCGCGTCCCCGTACCCGTGGGCGTTGCCCAGGTTGCGGAGCATGTCCTCAAGGATCTCCGGCGGGCACTCGAAGCCGAAGGCCGCGGGGTTGCCGGTGTTGAGCTTGAGGATGCGATGACCTGCTGCTTCGAGCCGCATCGCCTCTTCGAGGACGGGGCCGCGGATCTCGTAGCAGACATTGGCGAGTTTCGTTGACTGGATCACCTGCATGACGGGAGCTTACGGGCCGTACGGGCGGTCCGCCGAGGTATTCGGGGCAGGAACGGGGGAGGGATATGTCCTGTTTCGCATGATGGGACGGTGGCGGCCCGATCCGCCCTTGGAAACGGCGGCACCGCGGCGTTCCGGCCTGCGGAATCGGTGGGGGCCGGGGACGGGGGAGCCGCGGTGTTGCGCTCGTCACGCTCACCGGTTCGAGGCGTGCGCGTACGGGACGCGAGCAGACGGCCCGTGCTCTGCACGAGCAGACCGCCGCACTGTCAGTGGCGGCCCGTACCGTCGTGGGTGGGGGAAAGGGGCGGAACATGGAGCATCTGCGCATCATCGCGGGGGACGCGACCAGCCCGCAGGCCAAGGGGCCGAAGATCATCGCGCACGTCTGCAACGACATCGGCGGCTGGGGCAAGGGCTTCGTGGTGGCGCTCTCGAAGCGCTGGCCCGAGCCCGAGAAGGCGTACCGGGCCTGGCACCGGGGCCGCAGCGGGAACGACTTCGCCCTGGGCGCGGTCCAGCTGGTCCAGGTGAAGGCGGACGTCTGGGTGGCCAACATGGTCGGCCAGCGCGGCATACGCACGGGCAGCGGCGGCCCCCCGATCCGCTACGACGCGGTGGAGCGCTGCCTGGCGGCGCTCGCCGGGCACGCGCTCGAACGGGGCGCCTCGGTCCACATGCCCCGCATCGGCTGCGGCCTGGCCGGCGGCAAGTGGCCCCGCATCGAACCGCTGATCACCTGGGCCCTGTCCGCCCGGGACGTGCCCGTGACGGTCTACGACCACGGGTGATCTGCGGCCCGGCCGGCTGTCTGTCCGCCTTCCGGGCGGGGCCGATGCGGGGTGTGATCCGGATGGCCGGCGTCAGGCGCAGCGGCCCGGGGCCGCCTCCAGGACGACCAGGGGGATCTCGCGGGGGGCCGCCGCCGTCCGGTAGTCGTCGAAGAGGGGCCACAGGGCCGTCATGGCGGGCCAGTAGACGTCCCGCTCGATCGGGCAGGCCGTACGGGCCGTGGCCTGGAAGGCGGCCGGGCCGACCTGGAGGCGGACTTCCGGGTGGGCGGCCAGGTTCCGGTACCAGGCCGGGTGCTCCGGGGCGCCCCAGTCGGCCGCGAGCACGATGTGGCGGCCCGCGTCCTCGACGTAGATCAGCGGGGTCCGGGCGGTCCGGCCCGTGGCGCGGTCGACCGTGGTGAGCAGGAGCGTGGGGACCCCGTGCCAGAGATGGCCGTCGAGTCCGCCGGTGGTCACGTAGTCCCGTACGTGGTCCCGTTCGCGGCCGGGCTTCGGGTCGGTGGGGTGGTCCCAGTCGATGGTGAGCGTCTGCATGGCGGTGCCTCCGAGTCAGGGCCCCCGCGAGGCTTAACGATCCTTCACCGATTCTGGATGCGGTCGGCCTCGGCCGGCGCGGCCGACGTGTGGCCCCGGTCCGGGGGCGCGGCCCCCGGACCGGGGCCACCAGCAGCTTTCGTGCCGCGCTACCGCCCGCGCTACGGGAGGTAGCGCTCGATGACCGCCGGGCCCTCCTTCTCGATCAGCTGGCGCGCCTTCTCGAGCCGCTCCGGAGTCGGCTCCATGCCTTGCACCATCACGAGGTCCTCGGGGTCGTACGGCCGTTCCCCGCCGCTGAAGAGCTTGGCCGGCCGCTTGGGCTGCTGGTCCGATTCACTGTCCATCGGTTACCTCCTCGGAATGTCCCCCGATCCCCTCATCCTCCGGCGACATCGCCATGAACGCACCTGCAGGGCCCCTGGCCCCGCTCGTCACGCCGAGGCGACCGCCGCAAAGGCCGTCAGGGCGACTATCGAGGCGCAGATGCTCAGGTTGACCGCCCGGTGCTCCCAGAACACCGCGACGAACTCGCGGAGGGTGGCGCTCGGCCAGAAGTACGTGGCCGTCGGGGAACCCAGCACCTGCCCGTTGACCCCGGCCCTGCGGGCCGTCATCGCGGCGCGGAAGGCGTGGAAGTTGTTGGTGACGACCACGCAGCGGTAGCCGGGGTCCGCATCGAGCATGATCGTGCGGCTGAAGGCGAGGTTCTCCTTCGTCGTACGGGAGCGGTCCTCGAGCCGTATCTGCTCCTCCGGGACGCCCTGGGCGATCAGCCAGTCGGCCATCGCCCGTGCCTCCGACAGCCTCTCGTCCGTCCCCTGCCCGCCCGAGACCAGCAGCAGCGGCACCCGGCCGCCCCGGGCCACCTGGGCGGCGTGGATCTGCCGGCCCTTCTCCAGCCGGGACGCCAGCAGCGGCGGCACCCGCTCGCCGCAGATGAGACCGGAGCCCAGCATCACCACGTAGTCGACGTCTCCGCGGACCGCGATCCGACCGTAGAGGAAGGCGTAGGCGAGGAAGCAGAGGAAGAGGAAGGAGACGTAGCCGACGAGCATGACCAGGCCCGCCACCATCGTGTCCACCACGCGCGAGCCCCGGCCGGCCACCCCGAGGACCAGCGCGATCAGCGCGAAGATCCCGACGCCCGCCGCCATGGACAGCATGTTGGTCGGGCTGCGGCCCTCCTTGCGGATCATCGTCAGGCCGTTGCGGATCAGGTAGCCGCCGAGTACGAGCGTGCCGACCGTCGGCACGATCAGCACCAGCAGGACCGCGATCGCATCCAGCGGTGACGGCAGCTCAGGTATCTGGAACAGCAGGCCCATCGACCCGAACATCAGGGTGAGGCCCAGCAGGACCGCGTTCCGGAAGCGCCGGCGGTCCTCCCGCACGCTCACGCAGAAGAGGACGAAGAACAGCGCGGCGGGGACGAAGGCGAGCATGCCGCCAATCGTAGGCGGACGGCCCGAACCCCCAACGGTCCCAACGGCTGGGCGGTCCCGGTCCCAGCGGACCCGATGGTCCCGAGGGCCTCGAGGCCTCAACGCCCGCGGTACGGCGTCCTGCGGACCGCCCGGCCGGCCAGGACGTCCGTCCTGCGCCCGTCCCGCATCACGAACCGCCCGTCGATCAGCACGTGCGGGACACCGGCCGGCAGCGCGCGCGGGTTCTCGTACGTCGACCCGGCCGCGACCGTGTCCGGGTCGAACAGGACGAGATCGGCGCGGTGGCCGGTGCGCACCAACCCCCGGTCGGGCAGGCGCAGTCGGGCCGCCGGGCGGCCGGACAGGTGGGCCACGCACTCCTCCAGCGAGAGCACGCCGAGCTCGCGCACGTAGCGCCCGAGATAGTGCGGGAACGTGCCGTACGCCCGCGGATGCGGTTTCGCGCCCTGGAGGATGCCGTCGGAGCCGCCGGTGTGGACCCGGTGGCGCATGATCGCCCGGACGTTCTCCTCGTGGCCGACGTGCTGGAGGACCGTCGGTCCCAGCCGGTCCTCCACCAGCAGCCGCCGCGCGGCGTCCCAGTCCCGCAGGCGCGTGCCGACGTACGCCCCGTGCGCGGGGTCCGCCGTCCCCGAGATCTCGATCGTCGCCCAGTCGACGGGGACGCCGTGGCAGCCGTCGGCCCCGGTCACCTCCAGCGCGTACCGGATCCGCTCGGCCTCGGCGTCGTCGCGCAGCCGGGCGAGGACGGCCTCCGGCCCGCCCTCGTTCGCCCAGCTGGGCAGGAGCGCGACGAGGGTGGTGCAGCCCGGGGTGTACGGGTACGAGTCGAGGGTGATGTCGGCCCCGGCGGCGAGGGCGTCGTCGAGGAGGGCCAGGAGTGCGCCCGCCCGGCCCTCGTTCTCCGCGAAGTTCATGGTGGCGTGCGCGAGATGGAGGGCGCAGCCGGCCTGCCGGCTCAGCTCGACCATCTCGGCGTACGCGTCGAGCGCACCGCGCCCGTACGAGCGGTGGTGCGGGCAGTAGTAGCCGCCGTACGCGGCCACCACCCGGCACAGCTCCGCCAGTTCGGCTCCGGACGCGTACATGCCGGGGGTGTAGGTGAGCCCGGAGGACAGGCCGAAGGCTCCCTGCGCGAGGCCCTCGGCGACGAGCGTGCGCATCCGGTCGAGCTCGGCGGGGGTGGCCGGGCGGTCGTCCCAGCCGAGGGCGTACGCGCGGACGGTGCCCTGCGGGACGAGGTACGCGGCGTTGACGGCGATGCCGGTGCGGTCGAGCCGGTCCAGGTAGCCGGCCACGTCCCGCCAGGTGAACTCGACGTCGTCGCCCGGGCCGTTCCAGCCGGTGATGGCGGCCCGCACCTGTGCCAGGGTGCGATCGTCGACGGGCGCGTACGAGAGCCCGTCCTGGCCGAGGACCTCGAGGGTCACGCCCTGGGCGGCCTTCGCGCTGTGGTCCGGGTCGCGGAGCAGGGTGAGGTCGCTGTGGGCGTGCATGTCGACGAAGCCGGGGGCCAGCGCGAGGCCGTGCGCGTCGACGGTGTGCCGGCCGCCGGAGCGGATCCGGCCCATCTCGGCGATCCGGCCCTCGTGGACGCCCACGTCGGCGGTGTACGAGGGCCCGCCCGTCCCGTCGACGACGCGGGCCCCACGGATGACCAGGTCCACCGGCGCGGCTAGAAGAAGGTGCGGACGTAGTCGGTGACCGTGCCGTCGGCCGCGACGACCGGGATCAGCGGCCACTTCTCGAAGATCGTGCACGGGTGGGACATGCCGAGCGCCACCCAGTCGCCGACGTTCACCGCGTCCTCGGAATCGGTCTCCAGCCAGGCGTGCTGGTCGGACAGCTTGACCACGCGGACACCGGTGGCGGGGCGCTCCTCGCCGGTCAGGGCGTCGCGCACCAGCTCGGCCTCGGGCAGGCCGAGGTCGTACGCGACGTCGCGCTTGCCGGCGTTGACGAAGGCCTGCGTGGGGGAGGGACGGGAGACGACCTGTGTCCAGAGCCGGAAGGCGGGGCGCAGGCCGCCCTCCTCCGGGACCCGGTTGAAGGGGGTGAGGCGCGTGTACCAGCCGTGGTCGTGGGAGACGTACGCGCCGGAGCGCAGCAGCCGCAGGGTGGGCCGGGACAGCTCGGGGAGCTCGCCGAACACGTCCGCGACGGCGTCGAACCACGCGGAGCCGCCGGCGCTGACGACGATCTCCCCGGCCCCGGCGAACCGCCCGGCCCGGTCGAACTCGACGGCGAGCGCGGTGAGCCGGCGCAGGTACGCGTGGACGGAGTCCGGGTCGGCGCCGGGGACCTCGGCCTCGTACCCGGCGATGCCGACGAGGCGCAGGGTGGCGGCCCCGGCCACGGCGTCGGCGACGGCCCGGCAGTCCTCGTCGGTCCGCGCGCCGGTACGGGCGCCCTCGCCGGCGCCGAGCTCGACGACGACGTCGACGACCTGGTCCTGCCCCTGCAGCGCCCGGTCCATGAGCTGGACCCCGCGCACGGAGTCGACGTAGCAGACGAAGCGGAAGCCGGGGTCGGCGGCGAGCTCGGCGGCCACCCAGCGCAGGGCGGCCGGGTCGACGAGCTCATTGGCCAGGAAGATCCGCTGGATGCCGAAGGCGCGGTAGACGCGGGCCTGGTGGGGGACGGCGGCGGTGATGCCCCAGGCGCCGTGTTCGAGCTGGCGCCGGAAGAGCTGCGGCGCCATGCAGGTCTTGCCGTGCGGGGCGAAGGCGAGGCCGTGGCGGGCGGCGTAGGTGCCGAGGGCGGTGAGGTTGTGCTCCAGCGCGTCGGCGTCGAGCGTGAGGACGGGGGTGGTGAAGCCGCCGGTGTAGAGGTCCCGCTTCTCGGCGGCCAGCCGGCCCACGGTGAGCTTCGCGCGCTCGGCGTCGGGCGGCAGCCCCTTGAACCGGTGGTCGACCGGCTCGTCGGCGAGCCGGCGGACTGCGTCGGTGCCCATGCGGATTCCTCCTCGCGTTGCATACTCTGCAACGCTCGTTGCGTGCTGTGCCTAAGGGTGTCTAACATCCCTGGTGGTGAAGGGTCAACGTCCCGCCGTGTGTCTCGGGTTCCGCTGACGGAAGGGCAAGGCGTGAGTCAGTCGGTGGAGCGGGCGCTGCGGATCATGCCGCTGCTCGCGAAGGGGCCGGCGGGCCTCGGCGAGGTGGCCGAGGAGCTCGGCGTGCACAAGAGCACGGCCCTGCGCCTGCTGCGCACCCTGCACGAGCACGGCTTCGTCTACCGCCAGCCCGACGGCCGCTACCGCCTCGGCGCGCAGCTCTTCGCGCTGGCCGGGCAGGCCCTGGAGAACCTGGACGTCCGCGCCGTCGCCCACCCCCACCTCGTCGAGCTGAACCGGCTCACCGGGCACACCGTGCACCTCGCCCTCCACCAGGACGACGAGGTGGTCTACGTCGACAAGGTCGACAGCCGCTACCCCGTCCGGATGTACTCCCGCATCGGCAAGCCCGTCCCGCTCACGGTCGCCGCCGTCGCGAAGCTGCTGCTCGCCGACCTCCCCGAGGCCGAGCGGCGCAGCCTCGCCGAGCGCATCGACTACCCCCGCTACACCGCCCGCTCCACCCCCGACGCGCAGGCCTTCCTGCGCGAGCTGGACCTCGTACGGGAACAGGGCTGGGCCTGCGACCTGGGCGGGCACGAGGAGTCGGTCAACTGCGTCGGCGCGCCCGTGCGCGGGCCGGACGGGCGGGTCGTCGCCGCGCTGTCCGTCTCCGCGCCCGGCGTGGTCGTCCCCGCCGAGGGGCTGCTCGAACTGCTGCCCCTGGTCCTGCGTACCGCCGACACCGTCAGCCGGGAGTACTCCGGCTCTCCAGAGAACAGCGAGGACACCCCGTGACCGAGAAGACCGCCATCACGCCGGACACCCACACCACCCCGCCCGCGAAGTTCTCGCACGGCGTGCGCAAGGGGAACATCCTCCAGGTCGCCGGCCAGGTCGGCTTCCTCCCGCACGTGGAGGGCCGGGCGCCCACCCCCGCCGGGCCGACGCTGCGCGAGCAGACCCTCCAGACGCTGGAGAACGTCCGCTCCGTACTGGAGGCCGGCGGCGCGGGCTGGGACGACGTGATGATGATCCGGGTGTACCTCACCGACACCGGGCACTTCGCCGAGATGAACGCCCTCTACAACGCCTACTTCGAGGAGCAGGGCCTCAAGGAGGCCCCGGCCGCCCGCACCACCGTGTACGTGGGCCTGCCCGCCGGCCTCCTCATCGAGATCGACGCCCTCGCCGTCCTCGGATAGCCCACGGACGGAAAGGGGCGCCCCCCTGGCGGTGGGGCGCCCCGGTGCGGTGCGGCCGTCGGATCACCGGCCGCCGATCACGGATCGCAGATCACGTGCAGTACTGCGACTGCTTGCCGATCGAGCGGTACATGCAGTCCGCGTTCTCCAGCAGTTGCAGGACGGCGTCGCGGTTGCGTGCCGTCTCGCGGTCGATCACCTCGTCCGGCGGGTAGAAGCCGCCCCCGCCGCCCGTCTCGGACGGGTACATCTCGAAGGTGTAGGCGAAGATCTTCTGGTTGCCCCACAGCCAGTCGTCGATCGTCCCGTCCGTGATGTACAGGTCGCTCGACTGCTCCGGCGTGTAGCCGTTGCTGTTGGCCATGCTCGTGCCGATGGTCTTGTACACGGCGAGGTCGTCGGCCGTCAGGCCCGGCGCCGTGTCGTTGTACGTCCACCCGAACGGCCAGAGCACCAGCTCGCTGTACGTGTGGAAGTCGATGGCGGCGGTGATCTGCTGCTTGCCGCCGACCACGCGGCTGCGGACGAAGTCCGAGACCACCTTCACCTCGGGGGCCGACTCGGCGGCCGCACCGCGGTAGGTCTCGGAGCTCTTGCTGCCACTGGAGCCGCCGCAGCAGCCCCACTTGTAGTTCCAGTTCCGGTTCTCGTCGGTACCGACGTACGAGGAGCCCGAGTTCGGCTGCCGGTTCTTGCGCCAGGAGCGGTAGGAGCCGGTCGCGATGTCGTACTCGCCGCCGTCCGGGTTGAGGTCCGGCACGATCCAGATCTCACGGCCGTTGACCATGTTGGTGACCCGCGTGTCGGTGCCGTACTTGGAACCGAACTCCTTGAGCAGGTAGAGCGCCATCTCGACGGTCAGGTGCTCACGGGCGTGCTGGTGGTGCGTGAAGAGCACCTCGGGCTCGTTCTCGTCGGTCGCGACGTTGTCGCTGATCTTGATGGCGACGATGTCCCGGCCCTGGTACGACTTCCCGATCACCTTCTTGCTCATGATCGAGGGGTACTGCGCGATGCGCTGGTCGATCTCCGTGTTCGCCTCGGCGTAGTTGTGGTACATCGAGTCCTTGGACGGGAAGTCCATCGGGCTCGCCGCTACGCCCCGCTCGGAGCGGTCCGGCGGCCCGGGCAGCGCGGTCAGCTTGTATCCGAGCGCCCGCAGCTCCTTGGCCTGCATGGGGTCGGCGCTGACGACGACCGAGCGGGCGTCGACCTCGTCGATCGAGACGCCCGTACGGAGCAGGGCCGTTCGCTCGGCCGCCGTGGCCGGGCCCTTGATCTCGTACTGGGTGATCGCCTCGTCCTGGGTGGCGGTCGAGGGGGTCGGCGGCGGGGCCGCCGTAGCGCTCATGCCGTAGGCGGGTGCGCCGAGCGCGAGAGCGAGCAGGGCCGCCGTGACGGCGGCCCTGCGTCGGGTGTGGAGCCGCATGCGTTCTCCTGGGTGGGAGTGTGGGGGTAGCCGTGCGGACGCGCACAGCGTGCTCTTATGGCATGTCCCGGTCAAGGACTGCATTCCGGCCAAATCTGCCGGGACGGCCACCCACACACGTACCGCCTAGGGCAGGCTGTGAACCTTCGGCCCCACCGAGTTGGACCAAGCGCTCCCCGCCTTGGCGTCCCAGTTGGTCGACCAGGTCATCGCGCCGCGCAGCCCCGGGTAGGTCCTCGAGGGCTTGAAGGAGCCGCAGTTCGTGCCCCTGGCCAGGCAGTCCAGGGCGTTGTTCACGATGGTCGGGGAGACGTACCCGCTGCCCGCGCCGCTCGGCGAGGCCGGTACGCCGATGCCCACCTGCGAGGGGTCGAGGCCGCCCTCGAGCTGGATGCAGGCCAGCGCGGTGAGGAAGTCCACCGAGCCCTGCGAGTAGACCTTGCCGTCGCAGCCGTTCATCGAGCCGCTGTTGTAGTACTGCATGTTGACGACGGTGAGGATGTCCTTGATGTTCAGCGCCGTCTTGAAGTAGCCGCCCGCCGTCGACTGCATGTCGATGGTCTGCGGAGCCATCGTGATGACGAGCGAGGAGCCGGCCTTGGCGGACAGCGAGCGCAGCGCCTGCGTCATGTAGGTCGGGTTGAGGCCGTTCTCCAGGTCGATGTCGATCCCGCTGAAGCCGTACTCCTGCATCAGCGCGTACGCCGAGTTCGCCAGGTTGTTCGCGGAGGCCGAGTCGCCCACCGAGATGGTGCCCCTCTCGCCGCCGATGGAGAGGATGACCGACTTGCCGGCCGCCTTCTTCGCGGCGATGTCAGCCTTGAACTGCGCGACCGTGTAGCCGCCGAGGCCGGCCGAGTCGAGGTTGAAGGTGATGGCCCCGGGCGTGGTCGTGGCGTCGGCGAAGGAGACGGCGATGATGTCGTACTGGGACGAGACGTCGGAGATCTTCTGGACGGTCGCGCCGTTGTTGAAGTTCTGCCAGTAGCCGGTCAGCGCGTGCTTGGGGACCGAGGGGTTCGGGTTCGGGTTCCCGCCGCCGGTCGTCGTGCCGGTCACCGCCGCCGACTTCGGGCCCTCGCCGGCCGCGTTGTACGCGCTCACCTGGAAGGAGTACGAGGTGGCGGCGGCGAGCCCGGTGATCTGGGCGGGGGAGCCGGACACGGTCTGGACCCGGACGCCGTCCTGGTAGACGTAATAGCCGCTCGCCCCGCTGACCGCGTTCCACGAAAGGGTGAGCCCGTTCGTGCTCTGGCCGGAAACGGCGGTCCCGGCCGGGGCGCCGGGTACGGACGGGCCGGGGTCGGTGCCGCCGCCCCCGTCCGGGCCGAAGACGCTGAAGTCGTCGACGACGTAGGCGGCCTGCCCGTACCAGCCGTGCGTCCACACGGTGACCTGGGTGGTGTTGGGGCCGGTGGTGAAGGTGGTCGACAGCTTCTGCCAGCCGCCGCCCGAGCCGGGGGTCCAGGTGGACACGTCCTGCGTGCCGGTCCCGGTCGCGCCGAGGTACGCGTACGAGCCCTGCACCTGCTCGCTGAGCGTGTACGTCGAGTTCGGCTTGACCGTGACGGTCTGACTGCACTGCGCGTTGTCCTGGCCCGCGGGGGTGCCCTTCAGGGCGCCGGCCCCGGCGTACACGGGCGAGGACACGACGGCGCCGCTCCCGGAGCTGCAGGTCCAGTTGGCGAGCCCGGACTCGAAGCCTCCGTTGCGGGCGACGTTGACGTCGGCGGCCTGCGCGGTGCCGGTGGCGAGGGCGGTCAGGCCGCCGGCGGCAAGGGTGGCGGCGCCCAGGAGGGCGAGCGAGCGTATGCGGTTCACGTGGTCTCCGTGGGGGGAGAAGGGGATGTGAAGGGGGTGGTGGAACAGGCGGAGGTACGCCTCCGGGAGCAAGTGGGGGAAACCCCGTCGGCGTTGGTGAAGTGTTGGCCCCAAGTTGGTCCAGACCAATCTCCGTGTCAAGACTCTTTGCAATGTGGCTTGAATTGATCGGGCGTCCGATCCCGGTTGTCCGGGTTTCCCGCCACCTGTGACAGGTGCCTGCAGCACGGGAATTCCCAAGGCCCTGCCCTGCCAGGGACGACGCGGATATGGTGCTGGGGCAAGGGGGAAGGGCGCCGATCGTTTGCGGTCGCGCAGGGGTGCGCGTACGCGACGGCGGCGCCGACGTATGGGGCGTACGGGGTGAACAGGGGGATTCGCGTGCCGACCGCCATTGCCGTCACCAGCGCCGATCTGGTGCTGCCGGCCCCTGACCGGCACACACCGCCGGCCGTCGTACTGCACCCGCCGGGACAGCTCGACCTGGCGGGCGCGCTCGCCGAGACGAGCGCCCTGCTGGAGCGTCACGGCCACCTCGTGGTCTTCGTACCGCCGTGGCTGCCGACGGCGACCGTCCAGCGGCTGCACACGGTGCGGGCCATCCTGGAGACCGACCGGATCGCGCTCCTCGACCTCGATCTGCCCCCGCTGGCCACGGCCCTGCTGGTACGTCAGCTGCGCCAGCTCAGCGTCTGCGACTTCAGTCCCGGGGTCATCGCCTCCGCGGCCCGGCTGCTGTCCCACTACATCCACGCGGGGGCCCTGCTGGGCTCGGTCGCCAGACTGGACCGGGTCGCCGTCGGCCTCAAGGCCCATGCCCGCTCGTGGTCACCGAACGCGCAGTTCGCCGTACTCGCCCACCCGACCCCGCACCTGGTCAGGCTGAGCGGCTCCGGCGGCAAGGCCCACGGCGGGCGCGGCGGGCGCGGCGGACACGGCGGACGCGGCGGAGGCGGGCGCTCCGGAGGCGCGGCGGGCGCCGGGCTGCCGCCCGGCCCCGGGTTCGCCACCCACCTCACCTTCGCCCGCGGCCAGCTCGCCTCCGACTGGGTGGCGGCCGAACTCGCCCCCGCCTGGCAGGTCCAGGGCGTGATGGAGAACCCGCTCCCGGCCGACTCGCCCGTCTGGTGGGCCACGGCCAAGCTCGTCGAGTTCGCCGCCGCCATCCCGGACCCGTCCGTGCTCTACCAGCTCGTCGCCTCCGTCCGGCGCGAGCAGTGCCACTGGTGCGGCCTCGAGCTCATCGGCGACCGCTGCGGCTTCTGCGCCGCGCCCCTGGCTGCACCGCCGCCGATCGAGGACGCGGGCCGGACGGCGCCCCCGGCGTACTCCGGCTCTCCCGGCTCCCCCAGATCAAGACACTGACCGGCCCGAACGAACGAAGAACGGCGAGGTAGTCCGGCCCATGAACTCACGCCAGCGCCGCGGCGTCATCCTGCTGCTCCTGTCGGTCCTGTGCGCCCTCGCGGCGTTCGGCGGGGTCCTCGTGGTGATCGGCGACGTCAATTCCAAGGTCGGGGCAGAGGTCGTCGCCTACCGCGCCAAGGGCGACATCGCGCCGTACAGCCCGCTGTCGGCGGGCCAGTTCGAGGAAGTCGCGATCCCCAAGCGCTGGCTGTCGGACACCGCCGTCACCGACCTCGGGCAGCTCAAGGACAAGATCACGCTCACCACCCTGCGCAAGGGCTCACTGCTTCAGGCGGACATGTTCGTCGACAAGCCGCAGCTCCAGCCCGGAGAGCAGGAGATCGCCATCATGATCGACGCGGCGACCGGCGTGGCCGGCAAGATCTACTCCGGGGCCAAGGTCAACATCATCGCCACCTTCAAGGGCGCCAAGGACACCGAGCCCTCGCGGTCGGTGATCATCGTGGCCAACGCGCGCGTCCTGAACGTCGGCAAACTCACCGCCCTCGACAAGGACAGCGACAAGAAGGGCCCCGCCGAGGCGGTCCCGATCACCTTCGCCCTGAACACCAAGGACACCCAGCGCGTCGCGTACGCAGAGTCCTTCGCGGAGCACGTACGCCTGGCCCTGGTGGCCCCCGGCACCGACTCCGCGCCCGCCGCGGGCGACCGTACGTACACCCTCGACGGGGACAAGTGAGGCCCGGATGACCACCCGAATCCTCCCCGCGGCCGGCGACCCGGACGCCGCCCGCGCCATCTCCACCCTCCTCAGCCAGCTCCCGGCCGCCGAGCCGGGCGCCCCGGTCCCCGACTCCACCTCGCTGCTGGACACCCTGGGGCGGCTGGCCGCCGAGTCCATCGACGAACTGCCCGAGGTGGTCCTCGTCCACGAGCGGATCGGCCCGGTGCCCGCGCTCGACCTCATCCGCGAGGTCGCGCTCCGCTTCCCGGCGGTGGGTGTGGTGCTGGTGTCCTCGGACGCGGGCCCGGCGCTGTTCTCCGCCGCCATGGACTCCGGCGCCCGGGGTCTGATCGGGCTGCCGCTCGCGTACGAGGAGCTCGCCGCCCGCGTCCAGGCCGCCGCCCAGTGGTCCGTGGGCGTCCGCCGCCACCTGGGCCGGGGAGCCGACGTGTTCACCGGCCCCGGCGGCAAGGTGGTCACGGTCACGGGGGCCAAGGGCGGCGTCGGCACCACCTTCACCGCCGTGCAGTTCGCACTGGCCGCGGCCGCCTCGGGGCGGCGCACCGCCCTGGTCGACATGGACCTCCAGGCCGGCGACGTCGGCTCGTACCTCGACGTGCAGTTCCGGCGCTCCATCGCCGACCTCGCCGGGATCCACGACATCTCGCCGCGGGTGCTCCAGGACGCGGTGTACGACGACCGGACCGGGCTGGCACTGCTGCTGGCCCCGGCGGACGGCGAGCGCGGCGAGGAGGTCGACGAACGCGCCGCCCGGCACATCGTCGGCGCCCTGCGCAGCCGGTACGAGCTGGTCGTCATCGACTGCGGCACCCAGGTGACGGGCGCGAACGCGGCGGCGGTGGAGATGGCGGACGTGGCGGTCCTGGTCACCACCCCGGACGTGGTCTCCGTACGGGCGGCCAAACGGCTGGTCCGGATGTGGGAGCGGCTCCAGGTCCGCAAGGCGGAGGACACCGCGATGGTGGTGAACCGCTGGAGCAGGCAAACGGAGATCCAGCCCGCGCTCATCGAGAAGATCACGAAGACCCGGGCCACCCGGACCCCGGTGCCGGCGGCCTTCAAGGAGCTCCAGGCGGTCGTGGACGCGGGACGGGTGCAGGACCTCGACAACCGCTCCAGCGTGAAGCAGGCGCTGTGGACGCTGGCGGGCGAACTCGGCCTGCTTTCACCCCCGTCCACGGCAGAGCCCGCGACCGCCGCCCCGGGAACCCCGGGCGCGGCCCTGGCCGTACGGGCCCCCGGCCCGGTGGCGCGCCTGCGGGGCGGCGACCGGGGCGCGGCGGGCCCCTGGCTGCGCCGCGGCCGGGAGGGCTGACACATGTCCGCGCGGAGACCCGTCCGCGCCGTCCGTGCCGCCCGTGCCGCCCGGGGAGACCGCGGCCAGGTGGCGGTCGAGTTCGTCGGCATGGTGCCGCTGATCCTGCTGCTCGTGGCGGCGGTGTGGGAGTGCGTACTGATCGGGTACGCCTTCTCCCTGGCGGGCAACGCGGCGGACGAGGCGGCGCGGGTGGGCGCGGTGCACGGGGGCGGGGCCTGCGATGCCGCGGCGCGCCGGCATGTCGGGGGCGCCTGGAACATGAGCGTGGACTGCCGCGAGTCGGGCGACGTCTACAAGGCGACCGTGAAGCTCAACCTCCCGGTCTTCTTCCCGGGCCTCGACATCGGCACCCCGATCACGGGCGAGGGCGGCTCCGCGAAGGAAGAGGAGGACTGAGGTGAAACGAGACCGGGACCGGGGCCAAGTGGCCCTGGAGTACATCGGCTTCATCCCCATCCTGCTGTTCGTCGCACTGTGCGGGATCCAGCTCGGCTGGGTCGGCTACGTCCACCAGCAGGCCGAGACCGCTGCCCGGACGGCCGCACGCGTGGAGGCCCGCAACCCGGGCGCCGGGTCGGCGGCGGGCATGGCGGCCATCAGCTCAGGCCTCGACGCGACGATCGACGTGTCTTCGGTCCCTGACGCGGTCACCGCGAAGGTCAGCATCCCGATCAAGTCCATCGTGCCGGGCCTGTCCATCGACCCGGCCAGGGCAACTGCCATCATGCCCAACGACGACCCGAAGGTGACCGGACCATGAGCCTGCGTTCCCGGGTCAACACCCCCGACGACCGGCACAGTCCCCGCGAGGACGGCCGGCTGGTCTCCGCGTACCGGGCGAAGCTGCTGGAGGAGATCGACCTCGCCGAGATGTCCGCGCTCGCGCCCGCCGAGCGCCGGGCCCGGCTGGAGCGCGTACTCGGGCACATCATCAGCCGCGAGGGGCCCGTCCTGTCCACCGTCGAGCGGGCGCAGCTGATCCGCCGGGTCGTGGACGAGGCTCTCGGCCTCGGTGTGCTCGAACCGCTCCTCGAGGACGCCTCGATCTCCGAGATCATGGTCAACGGCCCCGACCAGATCTTCGTCGAGCGTGCCGGCCGGGTGGAGCAGCTGCCCCTGCGCTTCGCCTCGCACGAGCAGCTGATGCAGACCATCGAGCGGATCGTCTCCACCGTCAACCGCCGCGTGGACGAGGCCAATCCGATGGTCGATGCCCGGCTGCCCAGCGGCGAGCGCGTCAACGTGATCATTCCGCCGTTGTCCCTGACCGGGGCCACCCTCACGATCCGCCGCTTCCCGCGAGCGTTCACCCTGCACGAGATGATCGGCCTCGGCTCGCTGGACGAGCAGATGCTCCTGCTCCTGTCCGGCCTGGTCCAGGCGAAGATGAACGTCATCGTGTCGGGGGCCACCGGCACCGGGAAGACCACGCTCCTCAACGCCCTCTCCGGCCTGATCCCCGAGGGCGAGCGGATCATCACCATCGAGGACTCCGCGGAGCTCCAGCTCCAGCAGGCGCACGTCATCCGCCTCGAATCCCGCCCGGCGAACGTGGAGGGCAAGGGCCGGATCACCATCCGCGACCTCGTACGCAACTCCCTGCGCATGCGCCCCGACCGCATCATCGTCGGCGAGGTCCGCGGCGGCGAGACCCTCGACATGCTCCAGGCGATGTCGACCGGCCACGACGGCTCCCTGGCCACCGTCCACGCGAACAGCGCCGAGGACGCCCTGATGCGCCTGCAGACGCTCGCCTCCATGTCCGAGGTGGAGGTCCCCTTCGAGGCCCTGCAGGACCAGATCAACAGCGCGGTGAACGTGGTCGTCCAGCTGACCCGCTTCGGCGACGGCTCGCGCCGCGTCACGGAGATCGCCATCCTCGACTCGCACGGCCGCGAGCCCTTCCGCATCACCACCGTCTGCCGGTTCGCCGCCCAGCCGATGGGCGCCGACGGCCGCGTCCACGGCTACTTCGAGTATTACCCGCTGCCGCGCCGGATCGCGGACCGGCTCTACATGAACAACCAGCCGATCCCGCAGGCCTTCGGGGTCGCCATGTCCGACGACCAGCTCGCCACCCGCATCACCCGGACACTCCTGTGAACCCACTCATCCTCCTCACCCTCGGCGCCACGCTGCTGGCCTGCGTCCTCGTGGTCGTCGGCGTCCATGCGTACGCCGCCGGCCGCGCCCAGCGCGCCGCCCTCATCGAACGCCTCGCCACGGACGGCGCACCGGAGCCGGCGGGCCGCAGGCGCCGCTTCCCCGGCGTGGACCGGCGCCTGCGCAGGACCGCGCTGGGCAGACGGATCGAGGTGAAACTGGCCGTGACCGGCCTGGACCTCACCCCCGGCGAGTTCTTCGTCTACATGCTGATGTCCGTCGCAGGCGTCTGGCTCGTCGCGGCGAGCTTCCTGGCCCCGTTCTTCGGCCCGGTGGCCGGTCTGATCGGCCTGTGGGCGGCGGACGCCTTCCTCAACTGGCAGCGGGCGCGCCGTACCGAGCGGTTCATCAACCAGCTCCCCGAGCTCGCCCGCATCCTCGCCAACGCCACCCAGGCCGGGCTGGCCCTGCGTACGGCCATCGCCATAGCGGCGGAGGAGCTGGAGGCCCCGGCGGGCGAGGAGCTCACGCGCGTCGCCGACCGGCTCGCCGTCGGGCACTCCATCGAGGAGTCCCTCGGCGAGATCGCGCAGCGGCTTCCCTCCCGGGAACTGGTCGTCCTCGTCTCCACGCTCGTCCTGTCCGCGCGCGCGGGCGGCGCGATCGTCGGCAGCCTGCGCAACCTCACGGTGACGCTGGAGCAGCGCAAGGAGACGCGGCGCGAGATCCGCACCCAGCTCTCCCAGGTGACGGTGACGGCCTACCTGGTACCGGCGATCGGACTCGGCTCGCTGCTGCTGGTGAACGTGATGATGCCGGGCGCGCTCGACCGGATGACCGGCGCGTTCATCGGCCAGACGGCGGTGCTGGTGGCGATCGGGCTCTTCACGCTCGGCTTCGTCCTGATCCGCCGCCTCTCGAAGATCGACGTGTGAGGGGGCGACGGACATGACGGCTCTGCTGCTGGCCCTGCTGCTGGGGGTGTCGGTCTTCGGCGTCTTCCACGGCATCCGCCTCTACCGCGCCGAGACGAAACTGCCGAGCGACCTCGCGCTCGCCCTGGAGGTCGGCGCCACCCGTACGACGGCCGTCGGCTCTGCCGTCGACCGGCTGGGCATCCGCTGGGCGCCGCTCGTCCTGCGCCTGATGGGCCCGAACCGGGTCGCCCGCAAGCGCCGCCAGATCGACCTGGCGGGCAACCCGGCCGGCCTGACGATCGACCGGTACGCGGCGCGCCGTGCGGTGTACGGGTTCCTGGGCGCGCTCGGCGCGTTCGCGATGCTGATCAACGGCCAGCTCGTACCCGCCCTGCTGATGGTCGCCTTCGGCCTGTTCTGGATCGAGGTCGGCCTGTGGTCGGCGATCCGGGTGCGCCGCGACCACATCGAGCGGACGCTGCCGGACTTCCTGGACGTGCTGGCGGTCGTGGTCAGCGCGGGGCTCGGCTTCCGGCAGGCGCTGGAGCGGGTGGCCGCCAAGTACGAGGGCCCCTGGTCGGACGAGATCCGGATCACCCTGCAGCAGATGGACATGGGCGTCAGCCGCCGCCAGGCCTTCGACGAGCTGCGTGCGCGCAACGACTCCGAGCAGGTGGCGCAGTTCGTGACCGCGCTCCAGCAGGGCGAGGAGCTGGGCTCGCCGATCGTCGAGACGCTGATCGCGATCGCCGAGGACATGCGCCGTACGGATGCCCAGAACGCCCGGCGGCGGGCCGCCCGGGCCGTGCCGAAGGCCACGTTCGCGGTGACGATGTTCATGCTGCCGGGCACGTTGATCCTGCTGGTCTGCGGCTTCGTGTACGGCGCGGACGTCGACTTCGGCGCGATGCTCGGGGGCGGGTGAGCCATGGCGGTCCTCCACATCCCCCTGGCCGACCTGGCGGCGCGGGGGAGGGCACAGCGGCAGGGCGGCGCCCCTTCCCCGACCCCTTCTCCGCCTCCCTCCCTCACGCTCCAGGCGAACGCCCTCCAGGCCCTGTGCCGCCGGGTGTTCGCGTTCCGGATGGTGGTGATCGGCCTGGGCGCGCCGCTGGCACTGGGGCGCACGGCCCGCGGCGGGCCGACGTACCTCGTCGGCGGCGCGATCCTGCTCACCTTCATGCTCTCGTACGTGCTCTTCCGTGACTGGGAGCGCTTCGGGCCGCTGCTGCTGCGCCACCGCTGGCTGCTGGCACCGGACATGGCGTTCTGCGGGCTGCTGCTGGTCACGGCGACGCCGGACTCGCCCCTCGGCTTCGCCGTACTGTGCACACCGCTGCTGGCCGGGCTGGTCCACGGGTGGCGCGGCTCGGCGGTCCACGCGGCCCTGGCGGCGGCCCTCGTGGTGGCCGTGGGCGGCGGCGGCCTGACCCTGCCGGTGCTGTGCCTCCTGGCGGGCACGGCCGGCGCCTCGCTGCGGGACCTGCTCTTCCGCTTCGGCTCGGCGAGCCAGGCCCTGACGGAGACGCGGGCCCGGCTGGCGGCGGCCGAGGCGGTGCGCGCCGAACGGGACCACCTGGCCCGCGAGATGCACGACTCGGTGTCGAAGACCCTGCACGGCCTGGCCCTGGCGGCGGACGCCCTCGCCCGCACCACGGACCCGGCGGCCCTGCGCCGCCAGGCCCGCTCCCTCTCCGGCGCGGCCCGCGCGGCGGCGGCGGAATCCCGCGCACTGCTGACGGACCTGCGGCGGGAGGCGGAGGCGCCGCAGGTCTCGCTGCCGGGGGAACTCCGCCGCCTGGCCGGCGCGGACGCGGAGCTCCGTACGGAGGGCGTCCTCCCCGTGCTCCCGTCCGCAGTGGCGCACCACCTCCTGGCCGTCACCTCGGAGGCCTTGGAGAACGCCCGCCGCCACGCGGGGGCCACGCGCGTGGTGGTCTCGGCGGCCGCGAACGCCACCGGCCTCACCCTGAGCATCGAGGACGACGGCTGCGGCCTCCCGCCCGATGCCCTGCACCGCAGGGGCCGCTTCGGGCTGCTCGGCATGAAGGAACGCGCGGCGTCGATCGGCGCCCGGCTCCACATCGGAGCCCGGCCGTCCGGCCCCGGAACCCTCGTCCGCCTGGACCTCCCGCTCGCGGCCCTGACCCCGGAGGGGAGCCCGTGATGCCGCTCCGCGTCCTGATCGCCGACGACAATCCGGTCGTACGGGCGGGCCTGGCAGCCCTCTTGGCCACGGCCGGGGACCTGGAGGTGGTGGCCCAGGCATCGGACGGCCGCGAGGCACTCGGCCTCACCCGCCGGTACGCCCCGGACGTGATCTTGCTGGACGTCCGCATGCCGGGGGTCGACGGCATCTCGGCGCTGCCGCATCTCGTACAGCTGGCGCCCGTACTGATGCTGACGTACAGCCAGGAATCGGAGATTGTCCGAGAAGCCCTCCTGCTGGGCGCAGGCGGCTACCTGGTCCACGGCGAATTCACTCCTGAAGACCTGGTCCGGGCGGTCCGCGACGTCCGCGAGGGCCGGGCCCATTTCACGACGACGGCGGCGAGCGCACTGCTCGCGGACCTTCGTACCTCTTCGCAACCGCAACGATCTGTGGCACGCTCTCCTGAGCGGGTGCACAACTTGGTTCTCTTCGGCCTGAGTTCGAGGGAGGTGGAGATCATGGATCTGATCGCGTCCGGGATGAGCAACCAGCAGATCGCGGCCACCTGCTTCATCAGCGAGAAGACGGTCAAGAACCACATCAACCGCATCTTCGCGAAGCTCCAGAGCACGAGCCGCAGCGAGGCGATAGCGCGCTGGCTGGGAACGGCCCGTCCAGGGGTGACCGGCCATGGGTAGACGGAGTGCGCAGTGGGTCCGTAATTGGGCCCCGGGACCCTTGGTTATCACCGGTGACTCCCCGTACGGTCCGCAAACCAACAGCGGCACCGGCCCGGGAGGGAACCCCCATGTTGCAGAACACCCTGGCGAGGATGCGGAACCGGTACGAGGGCAAGGGCGCGAGCGATCGAGGCCAGACGGCCTTCGAATACCTGGGCATCATCCTGGTGGTCGTGGTGATCATCGGCGCGATCGTCGGCACGGGCATCGGCCAGAGCATCACCAACAAGATCAAGGACCAGATCACCGCCATCACTGCGGGCAAGTGATCGCGCATCGACTCGGTGACCGGGGGCAGGCATTCCCCATCTACATCGTGGTGATCGCTGCTCTGCTCTTCGCCGCGTTGGCGTTCGTTGCGGTCGGGATGGCCGGCGCGACGCGCAGTAATGCCCAGGGGGCTGCGGATGCTGCGGCACTGGCCGCCGCGCGCGAAGCCAGAGACAACGTATTCCTGGGCCTCGACCTGCTGGATCTCAAACCTGCCGACTGGGAGAAGATCGTCGACGGCGATCTCCTCAAGGGGACCGGTGCCTGCGAGAAGGCGGTCGACTTCGCTGCCTTGAACGATGCCACTGCAGTGTGCGAACCGGCCACCCCCGAGTTCACCGTCAGGGTCGAGACCAACGGCACTGTCGGGAAAACGGTCGTACCTGGGACCAGCGACAGAAAGGGGAGGGCCACAGCCACGGCCCTGATCGAGCCGCGTTGCTCACTGAGTTCGGCTCCGACCCCCGCCCCGACACCCACACCGGCACCCACATCGACACCGAGCCCTTCGCCCTCACCGGGGGAGGGGAGTGTCGTCTTCGAGTGCCGCGGGAAGACCCTCACGTTGGATCCCGCGAAACCCGGCCCGCTGTCCCAGCTGGCGAGGGCACTCTTCAGCGTACGACTGGTCGACTGACAGCGAACGAGAGACAAGGAAACGGCGTAGATGAGCATGCGGCACAAGGTGAAGGTCCGCGGGGGAGCGGCCGTTGCGGTTGCGGCGGCCTTGGCGCTCACATTGGCCGGATGTGGCGGCGGCAATGACGACAAGCCCGCAGGCGCGAGTTCCTCCGCACCGAAACCGTCGGGGGGTGGCTCGCAGGAACCCTCCGCGGGGAAGCAGAGCTCCGCTCCACCTGCGGTGATCGCCACGGCAGCTGGCGAAGACGGGGTTGTCCTCGAGGTCAACGAGGCAAAACGCGACGCAGGCGGCTTTCTCACGGTGAGCGGCCAACTCAAGAACACCGGCGGCAAGGACTTCAACCACACCACGGCTTGGCGCGGCAACGAACTCACAGGCAGTGGCGAGTCGGTTGCGGGGGCCACCTTGGTCGACAAGGCAGGCAAGAAGCGCTACTACGTGCTGCGCGACACCGAAGGAAGGTGCCTGTGCACCACAGGCGTGAACTCGATCGGAGCCGGCAAGTCGTTGCCGTTCTTCGTCCAGTTCCCCACACCACCGACGAACACTGCCGAGGTTGAATTCAACCTGCCCACCTTCGCAACGGCCACCATCAAAATCTCCGGGTGACCCCCATGAATAAACGCCACCGCGTCTCCGCATCCACAGCCGTAGTCGGCCTCGTCATCGCCGGGGCCCACTTCATCGGCGCTACGAGCGCCCACGCCGACGACGTCAAGCCGTCCGTGCCCCCCGGTACCGAGCCATCTGCCTCCGCGCCCGTGCCCATCGACTCGAGTTCCCCCGGGCTGAAGATCCCCCAGGGCGGAACCCTGGCTCCGATCAAGGTCCTGGACATCGCCGAGGTCGTCGAAGACCTCGGCGGTGAGCAGCGGCGGCAGGAGACCAACCAGGCCGTCATGATGGCCCTGCAGTCCGAGGTGCTCTTCCCCGAGAACAGTGCCGTCTTCAACGCCCAGGCCGCCGCCCGGATACAGGCCATCGCCAACGAGATCAACACGCAGAAGGCGACCCGCGTCCGGGTCTTCGGGTTCACCGACGACCAGGGCAGCTACGAGCACGGCAAGGAGCTCTCCAAGCAGCGTGCCGACGCCGTTCAGGCGGAGCTCGCCAAGACCGTCACCAGCCCCGGCGTCATCTACGACGTCCGGGGCTACAGCGAGGACTACCCGATCGCCGACAACGGCACCGAGGAAGGCCGCAAGAAGAACCGCCGCGTCGAGATCACCTTCCCCCGCAGCACCGCCGCCGGCGGCAACTAGAGGACGAGTCCCGCCAGGCAGCCGGCGAAGAACAACCCGGGGACCACCGCCACCAGGCAGGCGAGCGCGGTCACGACCGTGGCCGGTACCTGGTGCTCGCGCGGATCCGCGAACGCCGCGCACAGCAGGAGCAGCGCCGAAGGGAAGAAGATCAAGGTGCCTTCCCACGCGCCGAGGATCGACCACCCTGCCAGCACGATCCCGAGGGCCACGCAGGACGCCATGAAGCGCGCCCGGTCCGCCCGGAAGGCCAGCGGCACCGAGAACAGCAGGAGGGTCACGACCAGCCGGAAGGCCGGCGCGCCCGCACCGAGCAAGGTGAGCGTGATCGGTGCCGGGAGGACCAGCGCGACCAGCGCGATCTTGGTCTGCCAGGGGTGGACGGGCCGCACCCGGCGCTTCCGGGCTCCGCCGGCTCTTCCGGCCGGCTCCGTCGCCGTCATGGCCGCCCCCGTGCTCTGCTCCGCAGTGAGTTGAACGCGTTCAATCTAGCGCATGCCCGCCCTCCCGGGCGAACAGCAGGGCCGACGCCGCCTCGCGCGCGCGGTGGGCCGGCTCCGGGCCGGGGGTCAGGGCCGCCACCGCCGTCGCGCCCTCGACCAGGATCAGCAGCTGGTCCGCGAGTTCCTCGCGGCCGGGGCCGGCCAGCTCCGCCAGCAGCTCCCGCAGCTCCGCCTTGTGGCGGCGTACGACGTCCAGCACCCCGGCGGGGCCCGTGCCCAGCTCCCCGTACGCGTTCAGGAACGCGCAGCCCCGGAAGTCCGGCTCCGAGAACCACTGCGCCAGCCAGTCGAAGACGGCCTCGACCGGATCCGCGGAATCCGCCACCGCGCCGCGCAGGCTCGCCGTCCAGCGGCGGTCGCGGCGTTCGAGGTAGGCCGTGACCAGGGCCTCCTTGGCCGGAAAGACCTTGTAGAGCCGCTTGAGCGGCACCCCCGACTCCGTGCGGATGCGGTCCACGCCGACGGCCTGGATGCCCTCGGCATAGAACAGCGCCTCCGCCGCGTCCAGCAGCCGGGTGCGGGCCTCTTCGTCGTCCATGAGGGCAGCGTAGCCCAGAACCGCTTGCGCGGAGAACGGCCGTTCTCTATCGTCCTCCCTGTCGAGAACGATCGTTCTCCGCCCCTTCGTCCGACAGAGGTGCGCCCATGACCGAACCCGCCGTACGCCCGCCCGTGCCGCCCTTCACCGAGGAATCCGCCCTGGCCAAGGTCCAGGCGGCCGAGGACGCCTGGAACAGCCGCGACCCCGAGCGCGTCGCCCTCGCCTACACCGAGAACTCGTTCTGGCGCAACCGCGACCGCTTCCTCAGCGGCCGCGACGAGATCCGGGAGTTCCTCGCCGAGAAGTGGGAGCGCGAGCTCGACTACCGGCTCCGCAAGGAGCTGTGGGCGTACACCGGCAACCGGATCTCCGTCCGCTTCGAGTACGAGTGGCACGACGCCGCCGGCCAGTGGTGGCGCAGCCACGGCAACGAGCAGTGGGAGTTCGACGGCAACGGGCTGATGCGGCGCCGCGAGGCCAGCATCAACGACATCCCGATCGCCCCCGAGGACCGCCGCCTCACCTCCTGACCCGCAGGGAGGTGTGCCGTTCGCCGGCCCGCGGTATGTCTCTGCGCGGGCGCTCGGACCCCCTGGCATCCCAGGCGAGGAGACTCGGAATGGCGCGGGCTCGTGTGAACGGCGTGGACCTCTACTACGAGGTGGTGGGCGAGGGCGAACCCCTGGTCCTGGTCCACGGCTCGTGGGTCGACCACGAGAACTGGCAGCTCGTCGTCCCCCGCCTCGCGCAGTCGTTCCGCGTGCTGGTCTACGACCGGCGCGGCCACAGCCGCAGCGAGCGCCCGCCGGGCCAGGGCAGCCGGCGGCAGGACGAGGACGACCTCGCGCAGCTCATCGAGACCCTCGGCGCCCCGGTCCACGTGGCCGGGAACTCCTTCGGGGCCTCGACCGCGCTCGGCCTCGCCTGCCGCCGCCCCGAGCTGCTGCGCAGCCTGGCCGCGCACGAGCCCCCGCTCATGGGCATCGTGGGCGACGGGGACCGGGAACTGCGTCCGGTGCTCCAGGCCATGGAGGCCGCCCTCGACGGCGTCCTCGCGGCCCTGCGCGCCGGCGAGGACCGTGCCGGTGCCCAGCGGTTCGTGGACGACGTCGCCATGGGGCCGGGCGCCTGGGAGCAACTGCCGGAGCAGTTCCGCGAGACGTTCACCGCCAACGCCCCCACGTTCATGGACGAACACGGCGACCCTGACTGGGCGAGCCTCGACCTCGCCCGCCTCTCCGGCTACACCGGCCCCGCGATGCTGACCTTCGGCAGCGAGAGCCCGCCGTGGTTCCCGGTGATCGTCGGCAAGCTCGCCACCGCGCTCGGCGGCCGTGCGCAGATGCGGACGCTGGTGGGGGACGGGCACGTCCCCCACCTCACCCACCCGGACCGCTACGCCGACGGCCTGATCGCCTTCATCCGCTCCTCGGGGTAGCCACCCGCCGGTCAGACCACGAGGAACTCGGGCCCGTAGGTGGCGATGTCGCGGCCTTGCCCGCCCTGGTGTCCCGGACCCGTTGACTCCAACCTGCTGCACCTCCTGGTTTCAGCGGCCCGGACGGCCGGCCGCGGGCAGCGGCCGGCACGAGGGCGACTTGCAGCCCTGGGGCGTGCCGTGGGGACGTGTGCGGGCGCGGCCCGTGCACGTTCTCGCGGGTCAGTCCGCCAGCAGGTGGTCGGCCTTGCCGGCCTTGATGTCCCGGATCAGCTGCCGCAGCGCGTCCGCCGTGTCGCTGACATATACCGCCTCCTGCCCGGCCACCGCGATGTAGCTCCCGCCCTCCCCGTCCACCCCGATCCGGTAGCAGCTCGCGCCTTCGCCGCAGAAGGCGTCCTCCCAGATGATGTCGGCCATCGTGTCCCCTCAGAGTTCGCGAGCCAGTTGGTGGATGAAATCCCGTGATGGGTCGGGCGGCAGGCTGAGCCGCTCCATCCAGTCCAACTGGGCTCGGTATTTCGACAGTTGTGCCTCGGTGTGCAGGAATTCGGCGCCGTGCGTGCTGTC
Organism: Streptomyces sp. NPDC032745; assembly: GCF_055579465.1. Taxonomy (NCBI): domain Bacteria; kingdom Bacillati; phylum Actinomycetota; class Actinomycetes; order Kitasatosporales; family Streptomycetaceae; genus Streptomyces; species Streptomyces sp. NPDC032745. The sequence goes on from NZ_JBVING010000001.1 coordinate 216,143, forward strand.
GACCTGCACCGTATCGAGCTGCGGCACCGGCCCCTCCAGGTAGTTGACCGTCTGGCCGGCCCCCGGGAATCCTTCGGATTCGAAGGTCAGGACGCGCAGGACGATGTTGTCCCGTTCGGATGCGTGCAGCAGGTGCTCCAGCTGTGCCCGTGCCACCTTGCGCCCGCCGAACCGCATGCGCAGTGCCGCCTCGTGGACGAACGCAACGTACTCGGGTGCCGACTCGCCCTCCAACACCTGCTGCCGCTCCAGTCGGTGGGCCAAGCGCAACGCGACCTCCTGATCCGGGAGGGTGGGCACGACGAACCGGAACAGGGCGAGAGCGTGATCGCTGGTCTGGAGCAGCCCGGGGATGTGAACCGAGTGGGTGCACCGCATGCGGGTGGCGCGGGCCTCCATCTCGGCGATGTCGAGCATCGCGGCCGACAGTGAGCCCCGGTAGCGCTCCCACCAGCCCCGCTTCTGCGGTTGGGCCATGGAGACAAGTGCGTTGATGTACGGCTCGTCCGCGCAGTCGCAATGGCAGGCCAGCGTTCGGAGCCGTTCCTCGCTGATGGTGCGGACGCCCTGCTCGATCGCGGAGATCTTGGTGCGGTCGATCCCCAGGAGTCCTGCTGCGGATGCGGCGGACACGTCGGCAGCCAGCCTCAACCTGCGCAGCTCGGAGCCCAGTCGCTTCTGTCGTTCGGTCGGCAGCGTCCGTTCAGGCATGGAAGCAGTCTGCCGTGCCGCAGTCGCTCACAGCCAGAGGGGGACTAATCGCCATGACCAGGTGGTCAATTGACCACTCTCCTCGCTACATTGGGTAACGCACCGCTCACGCAACGGGAGTTGAAGTGCATCGCTGCGGCATGCGCATGCCGCAGCGACAGGCCACCACGCCCACGGCGGAGCCACTCGCAACCGCAGGGAGTTCGCGATGCTCAACCCCTTCATGCAGTCGGCCCAGGGCCGGTTCACCGTCTGTCCGGCTGCGCCGCCCGCTCCCGACGGGGACGAGCCGCCCTGTCCGGAGGCGCTGACCTGCAGCCTGACCGTGCCCGGCGAGGCGTACAGCGCGCAGATCGCGCGTCGGACCGTACGGTCCGTCCTGCATGCGCATCGGCTCGATGCGATCGCCGTCGCCGCCGAGCAGGTGACCGGCGAACTGCTCGCCGCCTCCTGGCATTTGGATCCTGGGCGGAGTCTCTACCTCTCCGTCCGGTATCGGGACGATGCGCTGCGGCTCACCGTCTACGACGGGCACGCGCCCCACTCCCACCCCCGGCTGGCCGCCCACTGTGAGGCCCGGCGGCGGGCCGCGCTGCGGCTCATGGCCGTCGTGGTCCGGGAGTGCCGCGGGGCCTGGGGTTTCGGGGAGTCCCGGGAGCCGGGTGGCGGGACCCGGACCTGGGCGACCCTTCCCCGCGCGGGCGCCCTCGGCTACGGGGAGGGGGAGGGGCTGCCTTTGCTCTGGAACTCGCAACCCGGCGCCACCCACGCGTCCCGGGCCTGACGGGCGAGATCCCTCGCGGCAGAAGGGGGCACGCCCCCAAGCCGGTAGTCGACGGAGACCTGGTCCGGCTTGGCGGTGCCGAACTCGGTTGTGCACCACTGCTGGAGTGGTGATGCTGCCGCAGTGCCGGCTTCGGGGACATCCCGGCAACGGCCTGCTGCACGATCCCCTCGGCACGCATCCGGGCCTGCTGCTCGGTCAGGTCGGCCGTCTTCCTCGCGCACGCCGCTGTCGTGGCGGTCGGACCCGCCCACCGTATGGGAACGCGAACGATCGGACGTGGGTGCGGATACTCATCTGCGGGTGGCCCCCAGTCCGGCCGCCCCCGGCTCAGGTCGCCTCGTGGGCCTGGGTGATCAGGTCCGTGGCGACCTCCAGGGCGGCCAGCCGGGTCTCCTCCGGGTCGCCCTCCACGTGCTGGAGGAACATCATCCCCGCGTGCAGCGTGAACAGGGCGCTCACGCACCGCACCTGGTTCGTCAGGGGCCCGTCCTCCGTGCGGAGCAGCTCGACCAGCGTGAACAGCCGGCGCTTCACCGTCTCGCCGATGCTCAGCTCCCGCATCGTCGCCTGGTTCTCCTGCATGAACCGGTACAGCGGAGCCCCCGCCACCATCGCCTCGCTGTAGCGCCGGAGCACCTCGCGCTTCATGTCCAGCGTCGGCGGCTGCTGCTTCGCCCAGTCGATCAGCTCGTCGATCGGCCTCGTCAGGTCCTCGAAGACGCTGATGATGATGTCTTCCTTGGTCTTGAAGTGGTAGTAAAGCGCCGCCTTCGTGACCTCCAGCCGCTCTGCGATCTCGCGCAGCGAGGTCTTCTCGTACCCCTGCTCGGCGAAGAGCTCCAGTGCGACGTCCTGGATGCGCTGGCGCGTGTTGCCACGGCGCGCCTGCGGACTGCTGCTGGACATGGCTCTCCCCAAACTACTTACTTGACGCCCGGCTAGTGGCGGGTCTACCTTCCCCAGTGTAGTCAACTAGCCGGGCGGCAAGTAAGGGTCCGGAGTGTGTGGGTGAACGGGGAGTGGACATGACTCAAAACACAAAGGCGGCGGAGATCTCCGAGGAGGTGAAGCCGCGCAGCGTCCGAGTCGTCCTCATGGCCCTCATGATCGCAATGCTCCTGGCCATGCTCGACAACATGATCATCGGTACCGCGATGCCGACGATCGTCGGTGAGCTCGGCGGCCTGGAGCACCTCTCCTGGGTGGTCACCGCGTACACGCTGGCCACCGCGGCCTCCACCCCCATCTGGGGCAAGCTCGGCGACATGTACGGCCGGAAGGGCTCCTTCCTCACCTCCATCGTCATCTTCCTGATCGGCTCCGCGCTCAGCGGCATGGCCCAGGACATGGGCCAGCTGATCGGCTTCCGCGCCATCCAGGGCCTCGGCGCCGGCGGTCTGATGGTCGGCGTCATGGCGATCATCGGCGACCTGATCCCGCCCCGTGAGCGCGGCAAGTACCAGGGCATGATGGCCGGCGTGATGGCCCTCGCCATGATCGGCGGACCGCTCGTCGGCGGCACCATCACCGACCACATGGGCTGGCGCTGGTCCTTCTACATCAACCTGCCGCTCGGCGCCGTCGCGCTCGCCATGGTCAGCGCTGTCCTGCACCTGCCCAAGAAGAAGGCCCAAGGCAAGATCGACTACCTGGGCGCCGCGCTGCTGACCGTCGCCATCACCTCGACCGTGCTGGTCACGACCTGGGGCGGCACCGAGTACGCCTGGGGCTCCGGGGAGATCATCGGCCTGATCATCGTCGGCATCGTGTCGATCGCCGCCTTCCTCTTCGCCGAGACCAAGGCCGCCGAGCCCGTCATGCCGCTGCACATCTTCCGCAGCCGCAACTTCACGCTCATGTCGGTCATCGGCTTCCTCGTCGGCTTCGCGATGTTCGGCGGTGTGCTCTACCTCCCGCTCTTCCAGCAGTCGGTCCAGGGCGCCTCCGCCACCAACTCCGGCCTGCTGCTCCTCCCGATGCTGCTCTCGATGATGGTCGTCTCGCTGATCGCGGGCCGGATCACCACCAGCAGCGGCAAGTACAAGATCTTCCCGATCGTGGGCGGCGCGCTCATGGTCGTGGGGCTCTTCCTGCTCGCGCAGATGGACACCGAGACCAGCCGCCTGATGTCCGGCGTCTACATGGCGATCCTCGGAGCCGGCCTCGGCTTCCTGATGCAGATCACCATGCTGGTCGCGCAGAACAGCGTGGACATGAAGGACATGGGCGTCGCGTCCTCCTCGGCCACCCTCTTCCGTACGCTCGGCGGCTCGTTCGGCGTGGCCCTGATGGGCTCGCTGTTCACCAGCCGGGTCACGGACACCATGAGCGAGCGCCTCGGCCCGCAGGCCGCCCAGGCCGCCGGCTCCGCCCAGCTCGACGCGGCCAGCCTGGCGAAGCTGCCGGAAGCAGTGCGCGACGCCTACCAGCACGCGGTCGCCGCCGGTACGCACTCCGCGTTCCTGCTCGGCGCGCTCATCGCCGTACTGGGCTTCGCGGCCGCCTGGTTCGTCAAGGAGGTCCCGCTCCGGGGTGCGGGCCCGGCCCAGGGCGCCGACGCGGACGGCGGCAAGGCGGCGCAGGCTCCGCAGGAGTCCTTCTCGCACTGACCGCGCCATACGTTCCCCAGCCCGGCCCCGGCGGATTCCCGCCGGGGCCGGGCTTTTTCCTGCGCTGAAGCCGGGTACGCATGGGTTCGGTGAATGCGGCTGATGCGGGGGAGGTTGATGTGGTTCCGTCCTGTTTCGGATGGGGTCCAAATCGGGGCGATCAAGTACCAAGGTCCTATTAGCTGGATTTTACGGGGGAATTGGCGGGAACCCCTCCGCTTCAAGGGTCGTCCTGGAGGGCAGAGCGCACACGAGAACGGACGGGGAGGGGACGGTTCATGGGCTTCATGGCGCGCGCGAACAGGCAGGGCATCCGGGCCGGGGCAGTCGTCGTGGCCGCGGCCGCCGCGGTGGCCGGGACGGTGTGGGGGGTGACGGCCCTCGTGGAACCGGGGCCCGGCAGGCACGAGAACGCGGCACGCCAGACCGACACCGGTGACACGGGCGGCGGTTCGCAGGGCGGGCCGAAGGGCGGCGACGCGAAGGGGGGAGGCGCCCAAGGCGCCGGCGGCGCCGACGCACCGCAGTCGCAGATACCCGACGGCATAGCGCACGCCTCCGAGAGCGGCGGCAACGCCGTCAACATCACCATCGACGACGGCCCCGACCCCCAGTGGACGCCCAAGGTCCTCGAGGTGCTGAAGAAGTACGACGTGAAGGCGACCTTCTGCATGATCGGACCGCAGGCCAAGGCCCACCCCGACCTGGTCAAGCGGGTCGTCGCGGGCGGCCACCGGCTCTGCGACCACACCATGAACCACGACACGGCCATGGACAAGAAGCCCGTCGGCTACCAGGAGAAGCAGATCCTGGACGCGAAGAAGATGATCGAGGACGCCGCGGGCGGCGGCGCCGAGGTGGAGTACTACCGCGCCCCCGGCGGCGCGTTCACCCCCGACAGCCGCCGCATCGCCGCCGCGCACGGCATGCGCCCGCTCGGATGGAACGTCGACACCAAGGACTTCGGGAAGCCCGGCGTCGCCGCCATAGTCAACGCGGTCAAGACCGAGATCGGCAACGGCCCGACCGTCCTCTTCCACGACGGCGGCGGCAACCGAGCACAGACCGTCGCGGCCCTCGACCAGGTGCTGGCCTGGCTGAAGGACCAGGGCCGCCCCACCGGCTTCCCCGTACGCACGGCCCCCGACGCCCCCTGACACGCCGTCCGGCGGCGAACGGGTGAAGGTCGCCGCCCCGGCGCCGCCCGCGGTGTTCCCTGGTCGCGCACACAGCCCGTACGACCGCCCAGGAGGCTTCCGTGATCCCGTCGAGCCAGCTGTCCGACCCCGCCGTCCGCGCCTTCGTCACCGCCGTGAACGCGGGCGACCAGAACGCCTTCCGTGCCGTCCTCACCGAGGACGTGACCATGTCCGACGACGGCTCCGACCGCGACGTCACCCAGTGGGCCGAGAAGGAGATCTGGTCCTCCAACGGGCACATGGACGTCGAGAAGGAGTCCGACGGCGGCCGCGCCCTCGTCGTCGACTACCGCAACGACACGTGGGGCGAGATGCGCACCGCCTGGCGGTTCGTCACCGACAACGGCCGCATCAGCCGCTTCGAAACAGGTCAGGCCTGAGCCGTCGTCCCCTGAGCCGTCGTCCCCGGTTCCGCGGCCGCCCGCAGCACCGCCGCCGTCAGGCGAGCGTTCTCCGGCGCGGCCCCGCCCGGGAAGGCGAACCGGCGGCGCGCGTACCCGTACGCGAGCCCCGTCGCCGGGTCCGCCCAGCCCAGCCCGCCCGACGCGCCGCAGTGCCCGAAGGCCTGCGGGCCCACTGCGTGCTGCCGCTCGAATCCGAGCCCGAAGTGGTCCACCTCGGCGGTCACCCGGTCGCTGCCCGGGGTGTGGGGCCGCGCGAACTCGGCCGCCGTCTCCGGCTTCAGCAGCGGAGGCCGGCCGTCCACCTCGCTGATCGCGGCCGCGTACATCCCCGCGACGCCGCGCGCCGTTCCGATGCCGCCGGCCGACGCCGGGCCCAGCGCCTTCACCTTCGGGTGGTTCCCGTACACCAGCAGGTCCATCGCAGGCTCCCGGTGCGCGTTGAAGGCGACCGGCAGCAGCTCCGGCACCGCCGCCCCGGCCATCGCCGCCAGCTGCCCGGGCGTGGGGAGCATCTCCAGGACCGGCTTCCAGCGGCCCTCCAGCTCCTGCGGCAGGCCCATGTACAGGTCCAGTCCGTACGGTGCGCGGATCCGCTCCTCGAACACCTCCTGGAGGGACCTGCCCGTGGCCCGCCGCACCACCTCGCCGACCAGCGCGCCGATCACGAAGGCGTGGTACCCGTACGCCGTACCGGGCTCCCAGTACGGCTCCTGCGCCGCCAGCCGCGCCGCGATCAGCGCGTCGTCCGCGATCTCCGCGTAGTCGAAGCCCTCGGCGGTGTTGACCAGTCCGGCCTGGTGCGAGACCAGCTGCCGCACCGTCAGCCGCTCCTTGCCACCGCCCGTGAACTCCGGCCAGTACTCCGAGACACGGCGCTCCAGCTCCAGTACGCCGTCCTGGACCAGCAGCGCCACCACCAGGTGCGCGCCGCCCTTGGTGATCGAATAGACCCCGGTCAGGGTGTCGGCGCGGGTGTCCTCGCCCGCCCACAGGTCGACCACGCGGCGACCGTCCCGGTACACCGCCAGCTGCGCCTCGGGGGAGTGCGCCTCGGCCGCGACGAAGGCCTCGAACTCCTCCCGTACGGGCTCCCAGCCCGCCGCCACCGTGCCGTGCACGTTCGTACCCACATCCGCACTCGCGCTCATCGGGACTCCCTGTCGCTCGGTGTCGTCGCTGCGCCCGGTAGAACGGAAGATGATCATGCGATATTCCGGTGCGCGGATCCCGTACGGGTGAAAGCCCGCGCGGCTTCGTTGCAGCCCGCTCTGGGCCCCCGTTGGACCGGGCATGAAGCGCACCCGCATCGCCGCTCTCGCCCTCGCCACCGCCGCAGCGGCCCTCGCCCCCGCCCTCGGCCAGCCCGCCACCGCCGCGGACGGTACGTACCTGCAGGACCCGGCCGGCGGCGAGAAGACGATGAAGTCGCAGTGGACCAAGGACGAGATGCACAAGCTGGAAGGGCAGCTCCGCTTCTACCCCGGGATCCGGTACGAGACGGTGACCCGCCCCGGCCCCTCGGGCGCCCCCGACTACGAGCGGCAGGTCGTCGACCCCAAGACCCTGGCCTGGCAGCCCTCGTTCGACTTCGGCTGGGCGGTGTCGGACTCGAAGCTGGTGAAGAAGGCCGTGACGACCAAGAACGGCAGGCACCCGATCGTCCTGCACGCCGTACTGCGCTCCGCGGACCACGCCAAGGCGGTCGAGGTGCGCCAGGAGCTGGCGGACCGGCCGGCGACGGGGCGCGCCAAGGTTCCGGGCGGCAAGCGGATCGCCTGTGACACCGGCGAGTACACGGTGGAGTGGTCGGTCACGCGCTCGGGCTACGGGACGCTCACGGGGACGCTGAGCTGGGACTCCAGCTGTGAGCAGCACCGGACGGCGTTCTCGGCGGAGAACGGCAGGGTCTGACCCGGAGGCGGGGGAGAGAGGGGAGAGGGCCGGCCGCCCCGTGCACCTTGTGGGTACTCGGCGGGCGACTGGTCCGCGGCCTTGGATCAAGAGCCGTAGCAGCCATTCTGCCGCACGGGGTGTGATGCGGCAGGGGCGAAAGTCCCGTGTCGGGCGGGAACTTCAGTGCCTTCAGTGCCTTCAGTGCTTCTTCCGGGCCTCGTTCGCCTTGGCGGATATGTCCTCGAGGACGGACTTCGCGTCGCCGTTCGGTTCCACGGCGCGGCCGATGTTGCGCTTGATGGTGTCGCTGACCGTCACCCAGGACGGGTCGTTCACCGGGTACAGCTGGGCACCGCGCAGGGCGGTCAGGAAGAACTGGTCGTTGCTGTCGAGGCCGCCGCCGGAGGGGTTGCGGGAGGCCGAGACGGTCGAGGGCAGCAGGTGGTAGCGGCCCGCGAAGTCCGACAGGTTCTTGTCCTGGTAGATGAAGTCCAGGAACTTGCCGATCTCCGCGCGCTTTCCGTTCTGCTTGAACGCCATCATCCAGTCGGCGACACCCACGGTCGGCGGGGTCTCCCCGGAGCCGAGCGTGTCCGAGACCGGCATGGTCGCGGTGCGGACGTCGATGCCCTTGGCGCGCGCCTCGTGGAGGAGCTGCGGGTAGCCGTTGAGCATGCCGACCTCGCCGCGCACGAAGGCGGCGAAGGCGTCGGCGCGGTTGAGCTGCGACGGCGGAACGGGGCCGGTCAGGCCGGGGCCGACCAGGTGGTCCTTCAGCCAGCGGAAGGTCTGGATGTTCTGGTCGGAGGCCAGGTTGTAGTTGCCGGCGCTGTCGGCGTAGCCGCCGCCGTTGCTCAGCTCCCAGATCATCGCCTCGGCATGCGCCTCCTCCGGGCCCAGGGGCAGCGCGTACGGGTACTTCACGCCCTTGCTCCTGAGCGCCTTGGCGGCGGTCTCCAGGTCGGGCCAGTTCTTGGGCTCGCTGACGCCGGCCTGCTTGAAGAGGCCCTGGTTGTAGAAGAGGAGCCGGCTGCTCGCCACCCAGGGCAGGCCGTAGAGGGTGCTGCCGACCGAGCCGGCCTCGGCGAGCGGCTGCAGGAAGTTCGCCTCGGCGGTCACCGAGAGGAGTTCGTCCGCGGAATAGAGCTTGTTCTGCGCCGCGAAGTCCGAGTACGAGCCCATGAGGGCCATGTCCGGCGCATTGCCGGACTTGACCATACGGGTGACCTCGCGGTCGATGTCCGCCCATGGCAGGAGCTGGACCTCGACCTTGATGCCGGGGTTGGCTTTGGTGAAATCGGCCGTGACCTTGTCCCAGAAGGCCTTGGAACTCGTGGCCTGGTTGTCGCCGTATTCCGCGGCGACCAGGCGCAGCGTGCCACTGTCACCTGCGCCGTTGTCTGAACCGCCGCATCCGGCCAGCGGGATCAGCAGACCGAGCACGACCGCGGTCGCGCCCGTGCCGAAGATTCTTCGTCGCACGGGTGTATTCCCCTGAATTTCTTGTGAGTCCCGTTACTACTTATGAGTTGCTCCGGGCCGGGGTGTCCGTCCTTGGCCCGTTGGCCGGAATTCTCTCCTGCGGAAGGGCGGTTGATTCCATTGGGTCGGAACTTGTGGTCAATGCTCCAAGTACGGCTTTTCGGGCTGGTGTTTTCCGATATGTGATCAACAAATCGGACGCGCGTAGACATGCCGAAAGGCCCGATTCCGGCCCATTGGGGCTGCGAAACGGGTCGGGGGTCCGGATCAGGTCAGTGGGCGGGTGCGCCCGGGGCTCAGTCGGCGAACTCGCCCGCGTACGGGTCGGGCTCGCCCGTCTCCGGGTTGCGGCCCTCCTGCCAGCGGCGCTGGGCCTTGCGCCAGTGCACGAAGCTGAGGTGCCCGCCGTCCCAGAAGGTGATGCTCACCGGGCTCACGTCGAACTCGTCCGAGCAGAGCCGGTACAGGAACTCGGCCATGCCGTACGGATAGACCGCGAACGCGTCCGCGGTGTGCCGGCCGACCACCAGGACGGGCCAACGGTCCGGATCGGGGTCCGTGGTGAGCCAGCAGAGGATGTCGGAGCCGCCGGTGACCCCCCACGCGATGACCGACTCGGGGTCCACGCCGAAGGCGGCCCGACCGCCCCCCGCCTCCCACAGCTGGCGGGCGTTGTCGGTCTCCTCGGCCATCTCCGCCGGATCCCACTGCAGACCGGGCTTGGGGAGGGGCAGCAGGATGCTGGCCTCGCCGTTGATGGAGCCGGCGCCGAAGCGGCCCATGAAGGCGATGAAATCGGCCGGGAACCGGGTGCGCCAGGTGGCCTCCGCGGCCGGCCAGTCGATGTCCTCGTCGGCGCCGTGCGTCGCCGGCATGATCTGCTCCAGCGCCTTGATTCGCGCGTTCTCCGTCATGCCGCTCCCCTGAGACCCCAGCTCAACCGCCCCAACCTACCGCCGGGGCCGCGCGGGGCCTAGCGGCAGTTGAGACGGGCCCGGTCCGTCCGGTCCGTCGACGTACAGCTGCGAGCCGACCCGCAGGCCCCAGCCGGCCATGGCGCCGGCCTCGGCCTCAAGTACGTGCCGGGAGCGGAGCCGGGGGAGCCCGAGCCGGCCGGGGGGCATGGTGGTGAGGGCGATGACGCGCAGACGGCGGTCGAGGTACGCCACGTCGATCGCGAACCGCATCCGGAACGTGTGCACGCTCCCGGCCGGGGTGAGGAGCAGGGCGGCGCCGGGGATGCCGTCGCGGCCGAGGAGGCCGCGGGTGCGGGCCCGGTAGGAGGCCGCGATCTCCAGGGGCACCGGTTCCCGGTCCGGCCCGAGGCGGAGCAGGCCGTTGCTGGTGGTCATGGCGGCCAGGGTAGGGGCGGTTGGGCCCCCGGGCCCATGCACGTGCGGCTGTCCGCGCCTACCTTCGGCGGATGGGCCTGTCAGTGATCACCGTCGCCGCGGTCGTGTACGGGGTGGCTGCCGGGCTGCTGCTGCCGCGGGCCGCGTACCGCCTGGCGGTTGAGCCGGATGCCGGGTGGCGCGACCGCTGCCCGGAGGGTCACCCCATCCGGGGCTGGCTGGGCCTGCCCTACTGCCGGGGGCGCCGCCCCCGGGCCCTCCCCCGGCTACCGCTGGGGGTGCCCCCAGCGCCTCGATCGCCGGCGGGGCCGGATGGTGCCGGCGGGGCTGGAATACAGCCCCGCCGGCGTTTGAGGCGCGGGTCCGGGCAGAGCCCGGTGACCGGGAGAAGGGCGGGGCGGGGAGACGGCACCGCGCAGCGGGAGTCGCAGCCGGCAGGGCCGTCGCATCGGTACGGGGTTTCCGTCGCGTGGAGCTGCGGCGTGGCCGGGATGGTGTGCGGGGTGGTGGGCGGAGCGGTCGGGGGGCGGCCCGAGGGGGTGCTGTTCGTCGGGGTGGTGCCCCTGCTGCTCCTGCTGGCCCAGGTGGATCTGGCCGTGCAGCGGCTGCCCGACGTGCTCACCCTGCCCCTCGCGGGAGCGGTCGCCGCCGGGCTGGGTGGGGCCGCCCTCGTGCCCGGCGCCGGCGGGGACTGGTACGGCGCGCTGCTCGGTGGGGGCGCGCTCGCAGGGGCGTACCTCCTGCTGTTCCTGATCAACCCCGCCGGCATGGGCTTCGGGGACGTCAAGCTGGCGCTCGCGCTCGGGGTCATCCTTGGGTGGTACGGCTGGGGGGTATGGGCCGCCGGAGCCTTCCTCGGGTTCCTCTACGGCGCCCTGTACGGGCTGGCCCTTGTGCTGTGGGGCCCCGGAGGCCGCCGGACGGCGTTCCCGTTCGGCCCCTTCATGGCGGCCGGAGCCCTCACCGGAGTGCTGCTGGGCGGTTTCGGAGCGTAATCATCTTGCGCCGATGCACGCATCAGGCTTTACGAAGGGTTATGGTGGAACCCCCCCCCTCGGGCCGGTCCGTATCCCCCCCACGGACCGGCCCGTTTTTTGTTTCCACCACCGCCCGGGGAAAACCGCAGGTCAGCTGCGCTGGGCCCAGATGTTGGTGCCGGGGGTGGACACGGCGAAGGAATCGATCTCCTTCAGCTCCTGATCCGAGAGCGGCGCACCGCCCAGAGCCGCCAGGTTCTCCTCCAGCTGCGACACGCTCGAAGCGCCGATCAGCGCCGAGGTCATCCGCTCGTCCCGGAGCACCCAGCTCAGCGCCAGCTGCGCCAGCGACTGCCCGCGCCGCGCCGCGATCTCGTTCAGGCCCGCCAGCCGGCGCACCACGTCCTGAGACAGCAGGTCCGGGCTCAGGGACTTGCCCGCGGCGGCACGCGAGTCCTCCGGGATGCCCTTCAGGTACTTGCCGGTCAGCAGCCCCTGCGCGAGCGGCGCGAAGGAGATGCAGCCCATGCCGGCCTCCTCCAGGGTGTCCAGCAGGCCGTCGTCCTCCGTCCAACGGTTGATCATGGAGTACGAGGGCTGGTGGATGAGGGGGCGGATGCCCATCTCGCGGAGGATCCGCGCAGCCTCGGCCGTCTGCTCGGCCGTGTACGAGGACACGCCCACGTACAGCGCCTTGCCCTGCTGGACCGCGGACGCGAGCGCGCCCATGGTCTCCTCCAGCGGGGTCTCCGGGTCGAAGCGGTGCGAGTAGAAGATGTCCACGTAGTCCACGCCCATCCGCTTCAGCGAGGCGTCGAGCGAGCTCATCAGGTACTTCCGGCTGCCCCACTCGCCGTAGGGGCCTTCGTGCATGAAATAGCCGGCCTTGGTGGAGAGGATCAGCTGGTCGCGGTAGGAGGCGAAGTCCTGCGCGAAGATCTTGCCGAAGTTGAGCTCGGCCGAGCCGGGGGGCGGGCCGTAGTTGTTCGCCAGGTCGAAGTGGGTGACGCCGAGGTCGAAGGCCCGGCGCAGGATCGCCCGCTGGGACTCGAGGGACTTGTCGTCGCCGAAGTTGTGCCAGAGGCCGAGCGAGATGGCGGGGAGCTTGAGGCCGCTGTGGCCGGTGCGCCGGTACTGCATGGAGTCGTAGCGCGAGGGCTCTGCCCGATAGGGATTGTTATCAGTCACGATGTCCTCCCTATCACGGACTTGTGACAGACCGAGTTGGGTACCCGATCCCGCCGCGCAGTAATGTGGCGGCCTCGGGGGAAGGACCGCATTTCGCACGGGGGCATTGCACGGAGGGGCTGGAAGATCGTGAAGCTGCGCGACCTGGTGTACAGGCTCTACGCACGCCGGGTGGAAGGCCGCCTCGACCATGACGCGTCGCCCAAGCACATCGGCGTGATCCTGGACGGGAACCGGCGCTGGGCGAAGGCGTCCGGAGGCACGACGGAACAGGGCCACCAGGCGGGGGCCGACAAGATCTCCGAGATGCTGGGCTGGTGCACCGAGACCGACGTCGAGGTCGTCACCCTGTGGATGCTTTCCACGGACAACCTGGACCGGCCGGAGGTCGAGCTCCGCCCGCTGCTCAACATCATCGAGAACACCGTGCGCGGCCTCGCCGCGGACGGCCGCTGGCGCGTCCACCACGTCGGCAACCTCGACATCCTGCCCGCGCAGACGCAGTCGGTGCTGAAGGAGGCCGAGCAGGCCACCCACGACATCGACGGGATACTCGTCAACGTCGCCGTCGGCTACGGCGGCCGCCAGGAGATCGCCGACGCGGTCCGCTCGCTGCTGCTCGAGCACGCGGAGAAGGGCACCTCCTTCGAGGAGCTCGCCGAGATCCTCGACATCGACCACATCGCCGAGCACCTCTACACGCGCGGCCAGCCCGACCCGGACCTGGTCATCCGCACCAGCGGCGAACAGCGGCTCTCCGGATTCATGCTGTGGCAGAGCGCGCACTCCGAGTACTACTTCTGCGAGGTGTTCTGGCCGGCCTTCCGCAAGGTCGACTTCCTGCGGGCGCTGCGCGACTACGCGGCCCGCCACCGCCGCTACGGCTCCTGACGGCCTCTCGGCACGGCACTTTTCGGCACCTCTCGCGGCGCGCCCCGGACTTCCGGTGGCGCGCCGTCGCCGTACTCCCGGACGTCCCCCCGGCCCCGGCCGTCCTCCCAGCAAGGCCTTCACCAGGGATTCACCGAGCGTCCGTCATATGCCATGGCATGGCCGGGCCTGATCGGGGAATATCCCTTTCAGGTCGATGCCCGATCCACGGGTGTCGAGTCTCAGCGGACGGCATGGGGTCGTCCGCCCGGGAGGCCCTTTGCACCAGGACGCACGTGCGGTTCGCACGGACGAATGGGAGGGCCGGAAATCGGCCCCGGCATGGGTGCCGATGACCGGTCCGGTCTTCATGGCCCGACCTCTTCCGAGGGGGTACGTCCTTCCGTGGTGACCAGCACAAAGCGCCGCCTGCCCGACAGGCGGACCTACGTCCTCGACACCAGCGTCCTGCTGGCAGACCCCAACGCGATCACCCGCTTCGACGAGCACGAGGTCGTGCTCCCGATCGTGGTGATCACCGAGCTGGAGGCAAAGAGGCACCATCCCGAACTCGGCTACTTCGCCCGTCAGGCCCTGCGCCTGCTCGACGACTTCCGGGTTCGCTACGGTCGCCTCGACGCCCCCATCCCGCTGGGCGATCTGGGCGGCACCCTGCGTGTCGAGCTCAACCACTCCGACCCCGGTGTCCTGCCGGCCGGCTTCCGGTTGGGGGACAACGACTCGCGGATCCTCGCGGTCGCCCGCAATCTCCAGGCCGAGGGCTACGACGTCACGGTCGTCTCGAAGGATCTCCCGCTGCGCATCAAGGCCTCCTCCGTGGGGCTGCTCGCCGAGGAGTACCGGGCGGAGCTCGCGATCACCGACGCCGGCTGGACCGGCATGAGTGAGCTCGCGCTGTCCGGGGAGCAGGTCGACCTGCTCTACTCCGAGGAGCGGCTGTACGTACCGGAGGCCGCCGAACTGCCCGTGCACACCGGGCTGGTCCTCCAGTCCGAGCGCGGCAAGGCCCTGGGCCGGGTCACCGCGGACGGCAACGTACGGCTCGTACGGGGCGACCGCGAGGCCTTCGGACTGCACGGCCGCAGCGCCGAGCAGCGCATCGCCCTGGACCTGCTGCTCGACCCGGAGATCGGGATCATCTCCATGGGCGGCCGGGCCGGCACCGGAAAGTCGGCGCTGGCGCTGTGCGCGGGCCTGGAGGCCGTGCTGGAGCGGAGGCAGCACCAGAAGGTGATGGTCTTCCGGCCGCTGTACGCGGTGGGCGGCCAGGACCTCGGCTACCTGCCCGGGGACGCCTCCGAGAAGATGAGCCCCTGGGCGCAGGCGGTCTTCGACACCCTCTCGGCGGTGGCCGGGCGCGAGGTCATCGAGGAGGTGCTGAACCGGGGGATGCTGGAGGTCCTGCCGCTCACGCACATCCGCGGGCGCTCGCTGCACGACGCCTTCGTGATCGTGGACGAGGCGCAGTCACTGGAGCGGAATGTCCTGCTGACCGTTCTGTCCCGAATCGGGGCGAATTCGCGGGTTGTTCTGACCCATGACGTCGCCCAGCGGGACAATCTGCGGGTCGGCCGGTACGACGGGGTGGTGGCGGTCGTTGAGAAGCTGAAGGGGCATCCGCTCTTCGCCCACGTCACGCTCACCCGCTCCGAGCGCTCCCCGATCGCCGCACTGGTCACCGAGATGCTCGAGTCCCTGTAGGGGCGAAGGGGGTAAAACCCCCATAGTGGGAAAGCGAGTTGGCGCCGCCCGGCAAAGGCACGAGAGCCTAGCTGGGCGGCGTCGTGCTGCACAGGTCTTTGACGAAACCAACGGCAACATGCCAGGTGTGACCTTTCCCACGCAATGGAGAATTGCCTTGCGGTGTCGGGGTCCGGCAGAGTCTGTTTTCCGTCAGGCCCCGCATACGGCACACTCCCCCTCGACTACGTCTGGGGGGACCCCCTGTATCTCCCGTTGTCCCAACGTGAGGTGCAAGCAGCACCACAACTCCACAGTCGTTCGCCGTATGCCGCCCGAGCACCACGCGGCAGCCCCCGTAAGGGAGTTGCCCACGGGCCCGCGCCTCCAGTGATCGCAGCACCACGGAGGCCAGTGTCGAGGGGCACTATTGCGCCCGCCCGGTCACTGCGGACGCTGCTGGAAGGACACCGTGTGAGCCGGATCTCGGTCCGGGGATTCGCAGTGGCTTCGGCCACCGCAGTCACCACCGTCGGCGCAGTCGTGGGCGTTGCCGCTGGCGACCCCGCCTCGAACGATCTCGAGACCACCGCGTCCGGGGCGACTCTCCTCGCCGACATCCCGGTCGGCGAGCAGGCGCAGGTCCAGAATGCGTCCCTGACGCAGCAGGCCGACGCCATCGCCCAGGGCGCCGACACCGACGCCAAGCGCGTCGCCGAGGAAGCCGCCCGCATCCAGGCCGCCGAGGACGCCAAGTCCAAGAAGGCCGAGGCGCAGAAGGCTGCCGACGAGAAGGCGAAGAAGGACCGCGAGGAGAAGGAGCAGATCGCCTCCCGCTCCGCGGCGCGCAGCGCCGGGGACTTCGCCGTCCAGAGCTCCTACACGGTCGCCCAGGTCAAGGACATCGCCCGGCAGATCGTCCCGGCCGGTCAGTTCCAGTGCTTCTCGAACATCATCAACGAGGAGTCCACCTGGAACTACAAGGCCGTGAACTCGTCCTCGGGCGCGTACGGTCTGGTCCAGGCACTCCCGGGTTCGAAGATGTCCTCGGTCGCCGACGACTGGCGCACCAACCCGGCCACCCAGATCCAGTGGGGCCTGAACTACATGAACGAGCGCTACCACAGCCCGTGCGCGGCCTGGAGCTTCCACCAGGCCAACGGCTGGTACTAGTACCGGCCACCCGCTCAACCTCGAGGAGCCCCGCACCGTCCTACGGTGCGGGGCTCCTCGCGTGTACGGTCTTTCGAGGTGTGTCCACGGGCGGGGGAAGGAAAAGACATGGCGAAGAGGGCAGGCTGGCTCGGCCGGCTCGGGAACAGGCTGAGCCAGATGGAGGCGCGGCTCCAGGAGCGGCGTGCCGAGGTCGAGGCGGAGAGCATTGGCGCCGCTCCGGTCCCGGTCCCGGTCGCCGCTCCGGGCGCCGCCCGTACGGGCGCGGGCACGCGGGCCGGTGCGGGGGCTCCGGCAGCCCAGGCGCCCACCCCGGCGCCCGCCACCCCCGCCGAGCAGCCCGGCCACCCGCACCCGCCCGCTCCGCCCGGGCGTCCCGACCCGGTGAGCGTCGTCCCGTGGGGCATGCGCGTCGCCGCCGAGGTCAGCTGGCGGCTGCTGCTGCTCGCCGGGATGCTCTGGGTCGTGATGAAGGTGATCAGCGAAGTCCGCCTGGTCGTCCTCGCCTTCGCCGCCGCCCTGCTCGTCACCGCGCTGCTCCAGCCCTTCGTGGTCCGGCTGCGCCGCCTCGGCCTGCCGCGCGGGCTCGCCACCGCCGTCACCGCGATCCTCGGGTTCGTGGTCATCGGGCTGGTCGGCTGGTTCGTGGTCTGGCAGGTCATGGAGAACCTCGACGACCTCTCCGCCCGCGTGCGCGACGGCATCAACGAGCTCAAACTCTGGGCACTGGACAGTCCGTTCCACGTGACCGAGAAGCAGATCAACGACATCGCGAAGAACCTCAGCGAGACCATCGGCACCAACACCGAGCAGATCACCTCCGCCGGCCTGCAGGGCGTGACGGTCCTCGTCGAGGTGCTCACGGGCATCCTGCTCGCGATGTTCTCGACGCTGTTCCTGCTCTACGACGGCAAGCGCATCTGGACCTGGGTGCAGGGCCTGGTCCCGGCCGCCGCCCGCCCCGGTGTCGCGGGCGCCGGTCCGCGCGCCTGGCGCACGCTGACGGCGTACGTCCGCGGCACGGTGCTCGTCGCGCTCATCGACGCCATCTTCATCGGCCTCGGCATCTACTTCCTCAAGGTGCCGATGGCGGTGCCGCTGGCCGTCTTCATCTTCCTGTTCGCCTTCATCCCGCTCGTCGGCGCGGTGGTCTCGGGCGCCCTCGCGGTGGTCGTCGCCCTGGTGACCCAGGGGCCGTGGACGGCGCTGATGGTGCTGGCCGTGGTGCTGGCCGTGCAGCAGATCGAGGGGCACGTGCTCCAGCCCTTCATCCTGGGCCGGGCGGTACGGGTGCACCCGCTCGCGGTGGTGCTGTCGGTGGCCGCGGGCGGCATGGTCGCGGGCATCGGCGGAGCGGTCGTCGCCGTTCCGCTGGTCGCCGTCACGAACACCGTGGTCGTCTACCTCAGGGCCTATTCCCGGGACCAGCTCCTCCAGGGCGCCACTCCGATCGGCCCGGGCCCGCACGGCTCGACCGCCGTGGAACAGGCCCTCCGCGAGGCCGGGCATGATCAGCGAGCCTGAGCTCGAGGGGGAGTGGGGCACCGGCCGGCCGGCCACGCCGGCGGAGGAGCCCGACGCCCCGCGGGAGCGCGTACGGGGGCCTCGTACGGCCTGGTTATGGGCGCTCGGCGGGGCCGTACTGGCCTCGGCCGTCTGGGCCGGGGTCCTGGTGGCGCAGGATCGTTTCGCCAGTGCCCCGCGGATCTCGTACCGGCACACCGAGGACCTGTGCGGGGCAGGACCTCTGGCCGCGCTCGCCAAGACCGAGGTGCAGCTGGGCCGCGGCTTCCCGACCCACGGTGAGCACCCCGGGCTGGACTGGTCGTACTGCAACTACAACGGGAACTACGTCGACGGACAGGTCTCCTACCAGGTGCAGGCGATGGCCGAGCTGCACAAGAAGACCGACCCCGGGGCGGAGTTCGGCACGGGACCCAGGGCCGGCTGGGGCTTCTTCGACGGCGCCGCCGGCACGGTGGAGCAGGTCCCCGGGCTCGGCGAGCGGGCGGAGTTCCACGAGGGGGACGGTGGCGGCGGGCCCCGGCTCCAAGTGCTCGACGGCGGGGCGGTGTTCACGCTGCACGTCCAGTGGTTCGGCCCCGACGCCCGCTTCGAGCCGGACGGGGACGCGATCAAGGCGGCGATGATCGAGGACATGCGCGCCCTGATGGCGGCCCTGCGCAGGTGAACGACAGGCGCAGGTGAACGACAGGGCCCCCGCCGCCGGGAACGGCTGCGGGGGCCCTGGACCTCGTACGAGGGGGACTACTCGGCGGCGAGGGCGGCCTCGGCGTCGAGGGTGACCGCGACGGCCTGGATCACCGAGGCGATCTTGAAGGCCTCCTGGATCGTCTCGCGGTCGACGCCGGCCTTGCGCAGGACCTGCTCGTGCGAGTCCAGGCACTGGCCGCAGCCGTTGATCGCGGAGACGGCGAGCGACCACAGCTCGAAGTCGACCTTCTCCACGCCCGGGTTGCCGATGACGTTCATCCGCAGGCCCGCGCGCAGGGTGCCGTACTCCGGGTCGGAGAGCAGGTGCCGCGTGCGGTAGAAGACGTTGTTCATCGCCATGACCGCGGCCGCGGACTTGGCGGCGGTGTACGCCTCGGGCGACAGGGCCGCCTTCGCCTCCGGCTCCAGCTCACGCAGGACGCGCGGGGAGCGGGCGGCGATCGCGCAGGACAGGACCGTGCCCCACAGCTGCTGCTGCGGCAGGTCGCTGTTGCCGATGACCGAACCGAGGTTCAGCTTCAGGTCCTTGGCGAAGTCCGGTATGGCGGACTTGAGGGAGTCGAGGGACATCCGTCACTCACCGGCCAGCAGCGCGCCGGCGTCCAGGGTGCCCTCGCCCTTGTTCCAGTTGCAGGGGCACAGCTCGTCGGTCTGCAGGGCGTCGAGGACCCGCAGGACCTCCTTGGGGTTACGGCCCACGGAACCGGCGGTCACCATCGTGAACTGGATCTCGTTGTTCTGGTCGACGATGAACACGGCGCGCTGCGCGAAGCCGTCCTCGCCCTGCACGCCACAGGCCTGCATGAGCTCGTGCTTGGAGTCGGCCAGCATCGGGAAGGGCAGGTCACGCAGGTCGGCGTGGTCCTTGCGCCAGGCGTGGTGGACGAACTCGGAGTCGCCGGAGACGCCGAGGACCTGGGTGTCGCGGTCGGCGAACTCGTCGTTCAGCTTGCCGAAGGCGGCGATCTCGGTCGGGCAGACGAAGGTGAAGTCCTTCGGCCAGAAGAACACCACGCGCCACTTGCCCTCATAGGTCTTGTGGTCGATCTGGGCGAACTCGCTGCCGGCCTCGAGCGAGACGCAAGCGGTCAGATCGTAGGTGGGGAACTTGTCACCGACAGTGAGCACGTGCTCTCCTTGCGGAAATGGAAAATAGCCCTTTTGGGGGTTTTCCGAGGGGGTTGGACGGATCTCACATGCTGGCACAGCAGGATTGATTACGGAAATAGCTAGACTCGAGGCCGGTGATCGGAGGTGCCTATCAGTGGCTGTCGGTAATAGGGGAGCGAAGCAGGCGACGCTCGCGCAGCTGCGCGCGTTCGCGGCCGTCGCCGAGCACCTGCACTTCCGCGATGCCGCCGCGGCCATCGGAATGAGCCAGCCGGCACTCTCCGGCGCAGTCTCCGCGCTGGAGGAGGCCCTCGGCGTGCAGCTGCTGGAGCGCACCACCCGCAAGGTGCTGCTCTCCCCGGCGGGCGAGCGGATCGCGGCCCGGGCCCGGGCCGTCCTCGACGCGATGGGCGGGCTGCTGGAGGAGGCTGAGGCGGTACGGGCCCCCTTCACCGGGATCCTGAGGCTGGGAGTGATCCCCACCGTCGCCCCGTACCTGCTGCCGACCGTGCTCGGGCTGTTCCACCGGCGCTACCCGCGGATGGACCTCCAGGTGCACGAGGAGCAGACCTCCTCGCTGCTGGACGGGCTGGCCGGCGGACGGCTCGACCTGCTGCTGCTCGCGGTCCCGCTCGGCGTCCCGGGAGTGACCGAACTGCCCGTCTTCGACGAGGACTTCGTACTCCTCGCACCCCGGGAACACCCGCTCGCCGGGCGCAGGGACATCCCGCGCGAGGAACTGCGGGGCCTGCAACTGCTGTTGCTCGACGAGGGGCACTGCCTGCGTGACCAGGCGCTGGACATCTGCCGCGAAGCCGGCCGGACCGACGGGGCGGACGTCACCACGACCGCCGCCGGGCTCTCCACCCTCGTACAACTGGTCGCCGGGGGACTGGGCGTGACGCTGTTGCCGCGCACCGCGCTGCGGCTGGAGACCGCCCGCAACGAGTACCTGGCCACCGGGTACTTCGCCGAGCCCGCGCCGTCGCGGCGGATCGCGCTCGCGATGCGGACGGGCACGGCCCGCCAGGAGGAGTTCCGGGCCATCGCGGGCGCCCTGCGCGAAGCCGTACGCCCGCTCCCGGTGTGGCCCGCCGAATAGGGCGGGCCACACCGGGGAGCGGGCGTACGGGCCTGCGGGCGTCCGGCGTCACTCCGTACGCAGGCCGTCCGGGCGCATCATCCGCAGCAGCGGCGGCAGGCTGAGCAGGGTGACCACCAGGGCCACCCCGGCGCCGATGCCGGCCATCATCGCGACCGAGGACCAGTCGATCCGGACCGGCACGTTGGTCATCCGCATCAGCACCGCGCCGAGCGAAAGGCCGACGGCGGTGGCCAGGGCCAGGCCGAGGGCGATCGGCAGGGCCGTCTGCCACAGCACCGACAGGCTCAGAGTGGAGCGCTTGGTGCCGAACGCGACCAGGGCGGACAGCAGCTTCTTGCGCTCGCGCAGCTGCTCCAGCTGGGAGACCAGCAGGCTGGCGCCGATCAGCACCAGCACCAGGGTGGCGCCGACGAACAGCCCGGTCCGGATCGAGGCGAACTCGGTGGTCGTCCGGGCCGACTGAAGGGTCATGGCCGTGGCCAGCGGGTCGGCCTTGTAGGCCGCGGTCCGGGCCAGCTCCAGCGCATCCGGCACCTCCGGGTCCAGCTGGACGTACACCTGGGCCATTCCGCGGCCGCTCAGGTTCTTCGGAGCGGCCGCCGGGGTGACCAGCAGGCCGGTGCGCAGGCTGCCGTTCGGGTCCTTGCGGGCCTGCGCCGTCCGCGCGTCGGCGGGAACGGTCCAGACGCTCGGCTCGGGGCCTTCGCGGTCGTAGAGGTTCCCGGTGAACAGCTTGTCGCCGGGCCCGGCGGTTCTGGTGCGCCCGTCCGGCTCGCCGGGGGCGCCGGTCAGGACGAACGCGTCGCCGTCCTTGCAGGAGGGCAGCTGCCCGACCTCGCGCAGGGCCTCGCACGTCCCGATGGTCAGACCGATCGAACCGCCCTGTGCCTTCGGGGTGCGGGAGGCCGAAACGGACGTCAGCGGAACGGCCTTGAGGATGCCCGGGGTGTCGGCCACCGCCTTGCCGAGGGCGTCGACGTGGCCCTCGGTACCGGAGCGGGTGAGGATGGACATCGAGGCCCGGGAGGGGTCCTGGCCGGTGTCACGGGTGTAGTCGCCCTCGACGCCCGCGAAGAGCATCTGCAGGGCGATGGCCCCGGCCACCGCGACCGCGATCCCGTTGACCAGCCGGGCGGCGGTCCCGCTGGTGAGCTGGAGGCGGCGTACGGCGAGCTGCCAGGAGACCCCGCCGGCGCCGCCGAGCCGGCCCACGACCCGCTCCAGCAGCCAGGGCAGCAGGGCGGTGATGCCGACCAGGAGCAGCACCACACCGCCCGAGACCTGCCATTGGTTGAACCGCCCGTGGGTGTTGCCGCGGCCCGTCATCGGGGCCAGCAGGCCGAGACCGGCCAGCGGCAGTAGCAGCCGCCACCAGATCCGGCGCCTGCGCGGGGTGGCCGTGCGGACCACGCCGAGCGGCTCGATGACCACGCCGCGCAGGGCGAACAGGGTCACGGCGACGGCGGCGGCCGGGACGGAGACCGCGACGAGGGCGGCCAGCGCCGGGCGCGGGTCGAGGTCGGCGGGGAAGACGCTGCGCCCCTGGAGGCTCAGGTGCGGTGCGAGCTGCCGGGCGATCAGGAAGAAGCCGGTGCCGAGCACCAGGCCGATCAGTGCACCGGCGAGCGCCTCGCCCGCAGCGATCCGGCGGACCGTCCGGCCGTCGGCGCCGACCAGGCGCAGGGCCGCGAGCCTGCGGTCGCGGCGGTCCCCGCCGAAGCGGACGGCGGTCGCGATGAACACGGCGACCGGCGTCAGCAGGGCGACGAACACCAGCACCACGAGGAGGGCGAGGACGGGGTCGAGCGGCGGGGCCTCGACGGTGTTCTCGAAGGCGGTGATCCGCTGGACGTACGAGCCGTCCGCCTGCGCGGCGAGCCGGTCGGTGCCGGCGTAGTAGTAGAGGTCGCCGGGGCCGACCAGGCCAGCGTCGCCGATGACCGACACGATCTTCCCGTCGAGGCGTTTGCGGAGCAGCTTGCCCTCGTCGGTCTTCATCAGCCGGTCGAGGGCCGGGGAGACGGCCAGTTCGCCCGGGCCGGGGTACTTCTTCAGGCCGGGCGGCAGCGGGGCGTCCGGGCCCTCGGGCTGGACGAGGCGCCCGTCGATGTCGTCCGAGTGGTACGACATGTTCGCGCGGGCGATCAGCAGGGTGTCGCGCCCCGGCTGTTCGGCGGTCTGGGAGGTGATGGTCTCGCGCGCGGCGCCGCGCTGGTCGCGGGCGGCCAGGGCGTTCGGTACGGCGGTGGTGACCAGCAGCAGCGCGACGCCGAGGCCAACGCCCATCCCGGTGAGGAGGGTGCGGGTCCAGCCCTCGCGGCCGCCGGCGAAGGCGAACCGGACGCCCATGGCGAGGTCCTTGACCCAGGAGCTGCGGGTGCCGGGCGTCCTCATACGATCCGCTCCATATCGCGCGACCTGCCGTCGCGTACGACGATTTCGCGGTCGGAGTACGCGGCCACCCGGGCCTCGTGGGTGACGAGGACGACGGCGGTGTTCGCGGACCGGGCGGCCTCGGTCAGCAGCTGCATGACGAGCTCGCCGTTGAGGGAGTCGAGGGCGCCGGTGGGCTCGTCGGCGAAGATCACCCGGGGTCCGGTGACCAGGGCGCGGGCCACGGCGATGCGCTGGCCCTGACCGCCGCTGACCTCGCCCGGGCGCTTGTGGCCGAGGTCCTCGACCTGGAGCCGCTCCATCCACTGCAGGGCGGTCCGCTCGGCCTCCTTGCGCTTGGCGCCGGCGAGGCGGAGCGGGAGGGCCACGTTCTCCACGCAGCTCAGCTCGGGGACGAGCTGGCCGAACTGGAAGACGAAGCCGAACTCGCTGCGGCGCAGGGCGCTGCGCTCGGCGTCGTTCATGGCGGACAGTTCGCGGCCGGCGTACGTGATGGTGCCGGAGTCGGGCGTGACGATCCCGGCGAGGCAGTGCAGCAGGGTCGACTTGCCGGAGCCGGAGGGCCCCATGACGGCGACGACCTCGCCGGGGTGGATGGAGAACTCCGCGCCGTCGAGGGCCTTGGTGGGTCCGTACGCCTTGCGGAGGTCCGTGGCGCAGAGCAGGGTGCCGGCCGGAGTCATCGGCGTACCTCCCGGGCGAGTTGGTCGAGGCGGGCGGCGGCGAGTTCCAGCCACCGCAGATCCGCTTCCAGGTGGAACAGGGCGTGGTCGCAGACGAGCTGGTCGGCGAAGTCGCCCTTGCGCTTGCGCTGGGTCAGGATGCGCATGAGCCGCAGGTGCTCGGCCCGCTGCGTGTCCAGCAGGTCGGCGGCGCTGCGGCCGGTGAGCAGGGCGAGGACGACCTTGGTGTGGAGCGTCGACTGGAGGTAGGGCTCGGGCTTCTCGGGCTGGGCGAGCCAGCTGTCGACGTCGGTGATGCCGGCGTCGGTGATGGCGTACCGCTTGCGGTCGGGTCCGCCGCCGCTCTCTATCCCCTCGACCTCGACGAGGCCGTTCTTCAGGAGGCGGGACATGGTCGAGTAGACCTGCCCGTAGGCGAGGGGGCGGTCGTGGCCGAATCTCTCGTCGAAGGCGCGCTTGAGGTCGTAACCGTGGCGTGGGCCGGCCTCGAGGAGGCCGAGGAGCGTGTGACCGATGGACATGCCGAGGACTATACACGCGGTGTATACGCACGATGTATACGCGCGGTGTATAGATGGTTTTCGGCCTGCCCCACGGCCGCGGGAAAGGGACCGAAGGCCTGGTGGTGGTCCGTCAGCCGGTGGGCAGGGCGAGCCCGGCGTAGATCTGGTTGGGGACGGTGGGCAGCAGGGCCTGGGCCGTGGTGCGGCCGTCGGGGGACAGGGTCAGGTTCGTCCGGATCACGAGCGTGACGTCGTTGTCCGGGTCGTGGCCCATGAAGGAGTTGAAGCCCGGGAGTTCACCGCCGTGGTAGTACATCGCGGCGTTCGGGGCGAAGCGCTGGTAGGCGATGCCGTAGCCGTACTTCTGGCCGTCGGGGGCTGCCGGGTCCTCGGCCTGCGGGCTGCGCAGCCACTGCCGCTGGGCTGCGGAGTCCAGGAGCTTGCCCGTCACCAGCGCCTTGATCCATGCGGCCAGGTCGTCCGCGGTGGGGGCGGCTCCTCCGGCAGCGGTGGCGTAGGAGGGGTTCTGGTGGGTGTAGTCGAGGGGCGCGAGCTTCCCCGCCTGCGCCGCCTCGCGCATCGCTGCCGGGTAGGGCTTGTCCTCGAGCGCGTACGACGTCCCTCCGTACATGTAGCCGTGCGCGTGGGGCTCGGGGAGCGACAGGTCGTGGATGCCGGGGAGGGACGTCCCCTTCAGTCCGAGCGGGGTGAACAGCCGGTCCTGGAACTGCCGGGCCAGGGGGCGGCCGCCGGCCTTTTCGGCGACGAGGCCCAACAGGGCGTAGTTGGTGTTGGAGTACTCGTAGGACGCGCCGGGTGCGAAGTTCGGCGGGCGGCGGAACGCGATGGCCAGGACGTCCTGCGGGGTGTAGGCCTTCCCGGGGTCGGCATCCAGGGCGGCCGCGAGTTCGGGGGCCCGGCTCGGGAGGTCCCCATGCGTCCATTGTGGGCGGGGTCGCCCGTTCCGGCAGGTCGGGGCGGACCCCTGCGGGTGGCCGGCGGGTCTGCGGCCCGGTCGGCCGGAGATGCCCGGCAGGGGTCTGCCCGGGGAGCTGCCGTCAGGAATCGGGTGAGCTGCGGGGGCGGCCGCGCGGCCGGATCGGGGCCGCACCGCCCGGCAGCCGGCCCGTCTCGGACAGGGCCCGCCGCAGCAGGAACTCGATCTGCGCGTTGGCGCTGCGCAGCTCCTCGCCCGCCCAGCGCGCGAGGGCGTCGTACACCTGCGGGTCGAGCCGCAGCAGTACCTGCTTGCGCGCCTGCCGCCCCGCGCGCGCGGCCCGCTCCTGGCCCTGGCCCTCGCCGGGGCCCCGTCCCGGTTCCGGGTCCTGCGGCTCGCCGGAGGGGCTCACTGGTAGAGCGTGCCCGCGTTGACCACCGGCTGGGCCGCCCGGTCGCCGCACAGGACCACCATCAGGTTCGAGACCATGGCGGCCTTGCGCTCCGGGTCCAGATCCACGATGTCCTCCTCCGCCAGGCGGGTCAGGGCCAGTTCCACCATGCCGACCGCCCCTTCGACGATCTGCTTCCGGGCCGCCACGACCGCGCCCGCCTGCTGGCGCTGGAGCATCGCGGAGGCGATCTCCGGAGCGTACGCGAGATGCGTGAACCGGGACTCGATGATGCGGACGCCGGCCGCCTCCACCCGGGCGTGCAGTTCGAGCGCCAGCTTCTCGGTGATCTCCTCGGCGTTGCCGCGCAGTGAGAGCCCGCCCTCCTCGTGCGAGTCGTACGGGTACTCGATCGCGATGTGCCGGACCGCCGCCTCGGTCTGGGTCTCGACGAACTGGGTGAAGTCATCGACCTCGAACTTGGCCCGCGCGGTGTCCTCCACCCGCCACACCACGACGGCCGCCAGCTCGATCGGGTTGCCGTAGGCGTCGTTGACCTTCAGGACGGCCGTCTCGTGGTTGCGGACCCGGGTGGAGATCGTCTCCCGCGAGGTCAGCGGATTGACCCAGCGCAGGCCGTCGGCGCGGATCGTCCCCCGGTACCGGCCGAACAGCTGGACCACGCGGGCCTCGCCCGGAGCCACCGTGTTCAGCCCGCTCATCGAGATGACCGCGACGAGGATCAGCAGGACGCCCGCCGGTATCAGGGACGCGTGCATCACCGTGCCGTCGGCGGTGACGCCGAGGGCGATCAGGCCCGCGCCGGCCACCGTCGCCAACAGCCCGAGCACCAGCGCCAGTCCGCCGCCCATACTGCGCGCCGTGAACTCCCGTACGTCTCCAGCGGTTGCCGCCAGGTTCGTCATCATCTGCCCCGTTTCGCTAGGTCGCGGCCGGTCGAGCCGCTTAGCAAAGTGATATCACTTTTTCGGGCTGCCGCAACCCTATGGGCTTGCCGCGCGTCGGTTCCCTTGATGTGGGTGCTGATTCTCACGTCCGAATTGACCGGTATTGGCCACGGTTGGCCAACCTTTGTCACAACCTGCGGTGTTAGCTTTCTGAGCTGACGTCGGGGGGGAAATCGAGCGGAGCGGGAGCGATGGGCCGAGCAGAAGCGCGTAAGGCGCAGCAGCGCAGTGCGCGGCGGGCGCCGCGCGGGAGCGCCACCGGGAAAAAGGGGCGTACCGGCAAACGGACCGGCATACGTCGCTTCTTCACGTGGAAGAAGATCCTGGGGACGCTCTTCGGGCTGATCCTGCTCGGCATGGGCGCGCTCGTCGCTCTCTACTTCTACGTGAACGAGCCCGACCCCAACGCCGACGCCCTCAAGCAGAGCAACGTCTACAAGTACGCGGACGGCTCGATCATGGCGCGCGACGGCGCGATGAACCGCGAGATCGTGCCGATCAGCCGGGTCCCCAAGGACGTCAAGACCGGCTTCATCGCCATCGAGAACAAATCCTTCTACGAGGACAAGGGCGTCGACTTCCTCGGCATCGGCCGCGGCCTGTTCAACACGGTCACCGGCAAGGGCAAGGCCGGCGGTTCGACGATCACCCAGCAGTACGTCAAGAACTTCTACCTGAACCAGGACCAGACGGCGACCCGCAAGCTCAAGGAGCTGGTGATCTCCCTCAAGGTCGACCGGCGCATGGAGAAGGACGACATCCTCGAGGGGTACCTGAACACCAGTTACTTCGGGCGCGGCGCGTACGGCATCCAGGCCGCCGCCCAGGCGTACTACGGCGTCGACGTCGACAAGCTGACCCTGGAGCAGGGCGCGTACCTCGCGGCCGTCCTCCAGGCGCCCAGCGACTACGACCTGGCGACCGCCGGCCCGAACGGCACGCGGCTGGTCAAGATCCGCTTCAACGGTGTGCTCGACAACATGGTCGAGATGAAGGCGCTCGACCCGGAGAAGCGCAAGCAGCTCCAGCTCCAGATGCCGATCAAGCCCAAGGCCGCCCCCGGCATGGAGGGCCAGAAGGGCTACCTGAAGCAGGCGGCCGACGCGGAACTGCGCCGGCAGACCGGCATGACCGCGCAGATGCTGCAGGCCGGTGGCTGGGAGATCACCCTCAACGTCGACCCCAAGAAGCAGGCCGCGCTGGAGAAGGCCGTCCAGGACGAGCTGGAGGCCAAGCTCGACCGCAAGGACCGCGCCGTCGACGCGAGCGTGCAGGCCGGCGCCACCTCCGTGGACCCGAAGACCGGCGCGGTCGTCGCGATGTACGGCGGCACCGGGCTCTCCGACCACTGGGCGAGCAACGCCCTGCGCCAGGACTTCCAGCCCGGCTCGACCTTCAAGCCGGTCGTGCTCGCCTCCGCCCTGGAGAACAAGTCCAAGACGCACGACGGCAAGCCGATCACCCCGAACGCGCTCTACGACGGCACCAGCAAGCGCCCGGTCGTCGGAGGCGACACCCCGTTCGCGCCGCAGAACCAGGACAACACGAACTACGGCGACCCCTTCCTCACCGTCCAGGCGGCCACCAACTCCTCCGTGAACTCGGTGTACGCCCAGATGATCGTGGACGTGGGCCCGCCGAACGTGAAGAAGACGGCGCTGGAACTCGGCATGAAGGACCGCGACGGCTGGCCCGCCGACAAGCCGGCCATGTCGCTCGGCACCATGAGCGCCAACACCCTGGAGATGGCCGGCGTCTACGCCACCTTCGACAACCACGGCAAGAAGGTCACGCCGACGATCATCAAGAGCGCCAAGCACGCCACCCGCGAGTTCAAGCCGGTCGAGTCCGTGGGCGGCCAGGCCATCACCCGCGAGACCGCCGACACGGTGACCAAGGTGCTCACCGGCGTCGTCCAGGACGGTTCCGGCAAGGCCGTGAAGAGCTCCGCCTACGAGGCCGCCGGCAAGACCGGTACCACCGAGTCCAACGTGGCCGCCTGGTTCACCGCGTACACGCCGGAGCTCGTCACCGTCGTCGCGATGTTCGGCGAAGAGCCCGGAACGGCCAAGCAGGTCACCCTGACCGGTACCGCGGGCGGTGGCCGAGCGGGTGGTTCCAGCTTCCCCGCCGAGATCTGGAAGGCGTACACGCTGGCCGCGCTCAAGGGAGTGGACACCGGCGAGTTCGACCTCTCCGAGGCGAAGATGGGCGCCTCGCAGGCGCCGAGCCGCAGCAGCTCCCCGTCGTCGAGCCCCTCGGCCGCCATCACGCCGTCGACGAGCGCCTCGCAGTCGGCGAACACCCCGGACCCCGGCAAGAGCTCGCCGAACCCGAGCAAGAGCCCGTCGAAGAGCCCGGACCCGAGCAAGAGCCCGGACCCGAGCAAGAGCCCGGACCCGTCCAAGAGTCCGCCGATCACGCTCCCGTAGCGCGCTCGTACGGCCCCTGACACACCGCCGCCCCGCAGCATCCACGCTGCGGGGCGGCGGCGTTCTCGCGTTCAGCCCCGGAGCGCCGCGGCGAGGCCCGGCCGGCGCCGGCATCTCGGTCCGCCGGCCCGGCTGGAACACGTCGGACCTGGTGAACCGGCTGACGTCGTTGGCCACTTGGCCCAGTCAACGCCGGTCGTTCGCCCCCGGCAACGGGAGCTCGAACCAGACGACCTTGCCGCTGCTCAGCCGGGTGGCGCCCCAGCGGCGGGCCATCCGGTTGACCAGGAACAGCCCGCGGCCGCCCTCGTCGGTGTCCCGGGCCCGGCGCTGGCGCGGCAGCTGCGGGGAGTCGTCGCCGACCTCGCAGCGCAGTACGTCCGTCCGCAGCAGGCGCAACGTCACGGGCCGCTCGGCGTACCGGACGGCATTGGTGACCACCTCGCTGACCAGGAGCTCCAGGGAGTCCTGGAGCTCCTCCAGGCCCCACCGGGTCAGCGCCCGGCGGGCGAACCGGCGGGCGCGGCCCGGAGCGGTCTCCTCCGGGTCCAGGAACCAGTACGCCACGTCGCTCGGCGCGATCCCGTCGAAGCGGGCCGCGAGCAGCGCGATGTCGTCGTCCCGGTCGCCCGGGCCGAGCATGTCCAGGACGTCGTCGCAGAGCGCCTCCAGCGGCGGCGGATGGTCGAGGCCGGTCAGCTGGGCGGTGGTGGCGAGCCGCTCGCGCAGCTGCTCGATTCCGGTCCAGACGTCGCGCAGCCGGGACTCCACCAAGCCGTCGGTGTAGAGCAGCAGCGTGGCCCCGGCCGGGGCGTCCAGCTCCACGGCCTCGAAGTCCACGCCGCCGACGCCGATCGGGGCGCCGGGGGGCACCCGGAGCACTTCGGCGCGGCCGCCGAGGTGCAGGAGCACCGGCGGCGGGTGCCCGGCGTTGGCGATGGTGATCCGGTGCGAGACCGGGTCGTAGACCGCGTACAGGCAGGTGGCCATCCGGTCGGAGCCCAGGCGCTGCGCCTGCTCGTCCAGGTGGTGCAGGACCTCGGCGGGCGGCAGGTCCAGCTGGGCCAGGGTCTGGGCGGTGGTGCGGAGCTGGCCCATGATCGCGGCGGAGGTCATGGAGTGGCCCATGACGTCGCCGACGACGAGCGCGACCCGGCTGCCGGGCAGCGGTATGGCGTCGTACCAGTCGCCGCCGACCCGGGCCGTCTCGGCGGCGGGCAGGTAGCGCGAGGCGAGCCGGACCCCGGTGGGCTGGGGGAGGCTGTCGGGGAGCATGGTGCGCTGGAGCTCGTCGGCGATGTACGCCTCGCGGCCGTACAGGACCGCCTTGTCGATGCCGAGCGCGGTGTGCGTGGCCAGCTGGGCGGCGACCAGGAGGTCGTTCTGCTCGAACGCGGGCCGCTCGGGGCTGCGCAGGAACACCGCGGCGCCGATGACGCGGCGGCGGCCGCGCAGCGGAGCGAGGATGGCCCGCTGGCCGCGCGGAACGGGGTGCTCCGAGCCGAGCAGTTCCGGCAGCGCGTCCTTGGCCCCGGCAGCGGACCCGAAGACCGGCCGTACGCCGCGCAGCACCTCGGCGAGTGCCCCGCCGGTGCGGATCTCGCAGAGCTCCGCCGCGGGCAGGTCACCCTGCGGGCCGACCATCGGCAGCTGGCTGAAGTCGAGCTCGCCGGCGGCCCCCACGGCCCCGGCGCCGTCCGCTCCGGTCAGATCGTCGATCGGCCGGAGCCGGTCGGTGCGGCGCAGCCTTAAAACGACCGGGCCGACGGGACGCTCGTCGCCCACCGGCAGGGGATCCCGCAGGTAGACGAGGATGGCGTCCGAGAAGGTGGGCACGGTGGCCCGGCACAGTCCGAGCACGATCTCGTCGAGGTCGATGCCGCGTGCGATCCGCCGGGTGGCGGCCCCGACGAAGCGCAGCCGGTCCCCCTCGCGCCGAGCCATCCCGCCGTCCAGCACGGCTGCGCCCCCGCCGAGGACATCGGCCACTGCGGAGCCCTGCCCTTCGTACGCCGGACCGGCGGCACCGGCCCCGGTCATGCGGGCGGGGTCCGTGTCCGCCGGGGTGTGGCCTTCGCGGGCCGGGCCCGCGAGCGCGCCCTCTCCGCCTGCGGCGGCCCGGCCTTCGCGGCCCGCGGGTGGGTCCGCGTCGGGTCCGGCTCCGCGGGGGCGGGAGGCACCCGGTGTTGCGGCTGCCTGGCGGTCCTGGCCCGCACCGGGGGCCTCGTGGGCCCGCCCGGCGGGCAGGGCTGCGGAAGCCGGGTCCTCGTCGTGGGCGGCCGCCGCGTGCGCGGCGTTCCGGGCGGCTTCGCCGTCGCGTCGCCGGGATCCGCCCGCTGCGGTCTCGCGCGCGGCATTGCGGGCCGCCTCGCCGTCGCGGCCGCGGCGGCCGGCCGCGCCCTGCGCCGCGGCGCCGCGCGAGCGGCCCCGGCCCGGGCGGGGCGTGCCGTCCTGCGGGGCGGGCACGCCCTCGCCGCGCGGGCGCGGGACGTCCGGGCCCCGGCCGGCGGCCTCGGCGTGCGCGCGCACCGGATCGTCGCCGGCCGCGGCCGAACCGCGTACGGCCTCGGCGGCGGGGACGGGGGCCTTGCCGTGGCCCAGTTCCTCCGCCGGGCCGCCGGAGGCGGCAGGCATGGCGGAGCCGCCCGGGGCCGGTGTCGCGGCGGGCTGCGGGCCCTCCTGCGAGGTGGGGTACTCCGTCACGCGTGGAATTCCGTCCGTTTGCGCTCGATGTGCGCTGCACTCAACTCGGTCAGTCGCGGTATACCCGCTCAGCGGCGGGGACACCATCACCCCGCGGTACCGCGTCCCGCTCGTTACCTCTCGCTCTGCTTTGACCTCCGGTCAAGTCCCGCGTACAGCACGACATTTACGGATGTGCGGACGAGTGCGCCTCCCGCGCGCGACCCGCGGAGGGAGATCTTACGTTTGAACCCCGGGGGCGCATCAAGGGTCTCATGAGGTCATATGCGCCGGAGTGCGGTCCCAGTCCTCGGGAAGGGCCGGAACTCCCCAGGCGGGATCCGGCCGCCAGTCCTGCCAGCCGTCGGAGAACGGAGTCCCCCACGCCTTGATCACGTCCACCGCGGACCGCCCCGCGACCTGCACCCGGCGGGCCTGTTCGGCGTCCATCAGACCGGACCGCTGGGCCTGCGCGAACTCGTCCTCGTCCCGCCACTTCCACGTGCGGTCCGGGTAGACGGAGATGTCCAGGAAGTGGTCCACGGAGTCGATCCCGCCGGACCACCGCGTCCGCGGCTCCTCGAGGTTCACGTACCAGCTCTTGAACCGCCAGCCGTGCTCCCAGAACAGCCACACCGACCACGGGTCCCCGGGCCGGGCCAGCTTCAGCACGCCGGCGCCGAACCAGCGCGACCGCACGGTGGTGCGCGGCGCGGTGTACCGGGTGGCGAGCGGCTCCTCGTGGACGGGGGTGCCGTCGGCCAGCACCGGCTTGACGCACTCGGTGCCGGGGGCCATCCACACCGCCAGCAGCTCGTCGGTGTCCTGGACCACGGTCACCGGGCGGCAGATGTGGACCGCGCCCTTCAGGCCCGGGGCGTGGTCGCGGTAGCGCCAGAGGATCTGCTCCCCGGGCCGCCAGCGAGTGCCCTGCGCGTCGTCGCCGCCCCCGCGGCCTCCGGTACCTGTCATGCGCAGATCTTAGGGCTGGGGCCCCTGCGCCCGCTGCGGTGCAGGTCACGGAGGTGCGCGGGGACGGGAAACGACCGAATCCGGACCCAGGCCGGAAACGTTTTCAGGGCCGGGTCATGCGCAGGACGTCGAGGGCCTCGTCCAGCTGTTCCAGCGTCAGGTCGCCGCGGTCGACGTACCCGGACTCCAGCACGACCTCCCTGATCGTCTTCCGTTCGGCGAGCGCCCTCTTGGCGACCTTGGCCGCCTCCTCGTAGCCGATGTACCGGTTCAACGGGGTCACCACGGAGGGCGAGGACTCGGCGAACTCCCTGGCCCGCGCCTCGTTGGCGGTGATCCCGTCGACCGTGCGGTCGGCCAGCAGGCGGCTCGCACTGCCCAGCAGCCGGATCGATTCCAGGAGGTTCTTCGCCATCACCGGGAGCATCACATTGAGCTCGAAGTTGCCCGCCGCGCCCGCCACCGCGACGGTCGTGTCGTTCCCCGTCACCTGCGCGGCCACCATGAGCACGGCCTCCGGGACCACCGGATTGACCTTCCCGGGCATGATCGACGAGCCCGGCTGGAGATCGGGCAGATTGATTTCGGCCAATCCTGTCCGCGGTCCCGAGGCCATCCAGCGCAGATCGTTGGAGATCTTGGTGAGCGAGACGGCGATCGTACGGAGCATCCCCGAGGTCTCCACCAGCGCGTCCCGCGCCCCCTGGGCCTCGAAGTGGTTGCGGGCCTCGGTCAGCGGCAGCCCGGTCGCGGCGGCCACCTCGGCGATCACGGCCGCGGAGAACCCGGGCGGGGTGTTGATCCCGGTGCCCACCGCGGTCCCGCCCAGCGGCAGCTCGGCCAGCCGGGGCAGCGCCGCCCGCAGCCGCTCGACGCCGTAGCGCACCTGGGCGGCGTACCCGCCGAACTCCTGGCCCAGCGTCACCGGGGTTGCGTCCATCAGGTGCGTGCGGCCCGCCTTGACCACCTCGGCGAACTCGCCGGCCTTGCGCTCCAGGGCGGCGGCGAGGTGCTCCAGGGCGGGGATCAGCTCGCGGGTGACGGCGGCGGTCGCGGCGATGTGGATGGACGACGGGAACACGTCGTTGGAGCTCTGCGAGGCATTGACGTGGTCGTTGGGGTGGACCTCGCGGCCGAGCCGCTCGCCGGCCAGGGTGGCGATCACCTCGTTGGTGTTCATGTTGGACGAGGTCCCGGACCCGGTCTGGAACACGTCGACCGGGAAGTGCTCGTCCCAGCGCCCCTGCGCCACCTCGGCGGCGGCGGACCGGATCGCGTCGGCGATGCCCTCGTCCACCACCCCCAGCTTCGCGTTCACCGCGGCGGCCGCGGCCTTGATCAGGGCGAGCGCCTCGATGTGGGCGCGCTCCAGGCGCTGCCCGGAGATGGGGAAGTTCTCC
Source organism: Streptomyces sp. NPDC032745 (assembly GCF_055579465.1). Classification (NCBI taxonomy): domain Bacteria; kingdom Bacillati; phylum Actinomycetota; class Actinomycetes; order Kitasatosporales; family Streptomycetaceae; genus Streptomyces; species Streptomyces sp. NPDC032745. Next base: position 250,301 of record NZ_JBVING010000001.1, read on the forward strand.
ACCGCGCGCTGGGTCTGAGCCCGCCATTTGGCATGCGCGGGCACCCGCACCTCGCCCATCGAGTCGTGCTCGATCCGGTACTCGCCTGCTGATCCATGGGCCTGCTGATCGTTCGTCATTTTCGTGGCCTCCTCAAAAAGTTGAGCAATTGTCTTGTTCGAAGTGTTCCCAACTCCCCTACCGGCCAGTAAATACCGGGGGTAACACCAACGTCGGGGAGGCGTCATGACACGTGTACGTACCAAACCCAGGCTCAGATCTACCTTCGCGGCAGCGGCGGCCATCGCGGCCGCCCTCGGGGGCGTCACCGCCATCACCCCCATGGCCCACGCGGCCGCGCCCACCGCGGCCGCCGGAGCCGTCACCCCCCTGTCGCCCGAGCTCGAGGCCATCCGCGCAGCGGAGGCCGTCAAGATCTACGGCGACCCGGCCGTCCGGCCCCTGAACGAGCGCAAGACCGGGCTCATCTCGCTCGGCGACAGCGAGATCTCGGGCGAGGGCGTCGGCAACTACGACCCCGCGACGAACACCTCGGCCAACCAGTGCCACCGCTCGCCCGACACCGCGATCCACCGCACCGGCATCCCGGCCGACCTCACCTTCAACGTGGCCTGTTCCGGCGCGTACACCGGCAACATCCGGATAGGCGGCAGCAAGCAGTACGCCGACGAACTGGTGCAGAGCGACAGCCTGGCCGTCAAGGCGCGCAACACGAAGATCAAGATGGTGCTGCTCGTCGCCGGAGCCAACGACGACCTGCAGTTCGGCCCGGTGATGACCGACTGCGTGACCCGCTGGGTGCTCAGCCAGGGCACCTGCGAGCCCAAGTACGGCCCCGGCTGGCAGGCGCGCGTCGACGGCCTGAAGCCCAAGGTCGAGTCCACCGTCGCCGACCTCAAGACGGTCATGCGCGACGCGGGCTACGCCGACTCCGACTACAAGCTCGTCGTGATGGGCTACCCCAGCCCCATCGGCCCCGACTTCTACGACAACCCGAACTTCCCCGGCAAGCTCCCCGGAGGCTGCGCCGGCTACGACTCCGACGCCGCCTGGGGCCGCAACTACGCGGTGCCCACCTTCGAGAAGGGCATGCGCGCGGCCGCCCTGGCCTCGGGCGCCACGTACCTGGACAACTCGCGGCTCTTCCAGGGCCACGAGGTGTGCATGGAGGACACCTGGGCCCGCGGCCTCTACTTGGACCTCGGGGACCACTTCCCGTGGGACGAGAACACCGCCCGCCAGTCGTTCCACCCCAACTACCGCGGCCACGGCGCCTTCGCGGCCTGCCTGACCCAGCTCTACAACTCCGGCCTGCGCGAGGCCTCCTGCGCCGACCCGGCGAGCACCGGCACCCCGGTCCTGCAGACCGGTGCCTGGGACGACCTGTACAAGCCGCTGAAGAACGAGGCGACCGGCAACTGCCTCGACTCCAACGGCGGCGCCAGCGCCAATGACACCAAGGTCATCGGCTGGGACTGCCACGGCGGCCGCAACCAGGGCTGGTGGTACGACTCCGCGAAGAAGTCCGTCCACATCGAGCTCACCCACGACCGCTGCCTGGACGCCCCGGGCGCCAACTACGGTGCCGGCACCGGCCTGATCATCTGGAACTGCCACGGCGGGGCGAACCAGCAGTGGGTCCGCGACGGCGCCACCCTGCGCCCCGCGGCCGCCCCGGGAACGTGCCTGACCGTGGCCGCCGCCCACGACCAGCTGCGCCTGCAGACCTGCAACGGCTCGGCGAACCAGCGCTTCGTGTAGAGGCACAGCGCGCAAACCCGCCCCTGCACACGACCCGAACCCCCCACACCCGGCCGGCGCACCCCGGCCGGGTGGCTGTACGCGGTCGGTCACAGGCCGTTCAGGTACTCCCGTACCTCGCGGGGCCGGTTGGTGATCAGCGTGTCCACGCCGAGGCGCAGGCACAGCTCCACGTCCTCGGGCTCGTCGACCGTCCAGACCCGCACCCGCAGCCCCTTGGCCTTCAGCCGCGCCACCAGCCCCGGATCCTTGCGCAGCAGGTCGATACCGGGCCCTGCGTGCCCCGCGAACGGCGGCCGGGCCGGCCGCAGCCGCCGCTCGATCAGGTAGACGGCGGGCAGGCCGGGAGCCAGCCGGTTCAGCCGGGTCAGGGCGTTGCGGGAGAAGCTCATCACCTCGATGCGGCCGTCGGAGCCGTCGGCCAGCCCGTGGTCCTTCAGGACCCGTACGAGCTCGGCCTCCAGGCGGCCGCCGGCGCGGGTGGGGTGCTTGGTCTCGACGGCCAGCCCGACGGGCCGGTCGGCGGCCAGCGCCTCCTTGAGCAGGTCTTCGAAGAGCAGCACCTGCGCCCCGCGGTGCTCCTCGCCCTTCCAGCCGCCGAAGTCGAGCGCGGCCAGCTCCTCGTACGTCATGGCGGAGACGACCCCGCGCCCGTCGGAGGTCCGCTCCACCCGCCGGTCGTGCACGCACACGAGCCGCCCGTCGGCGCTCAGCCGTACGTCGCACTCCAGCGCGTCGGCGCCGTCGGCGATGGCCTGCCGGTAGGCGGCTAGGGTGTGCTCGGGGTGCTCGTGGGAGGCCCCTCGATGGGCGATGACCCGCACGTCGCGGGCGGTGACGGACTGCGCGTACTGCCGATTCATGGATCAGACGTTATCCGCATGCGGTGACCGCCCCGGTGCAGCATGCTGCACCGATGGCCGAACACTTCGTGACATGGCACTGCGATCCTTGCGCGTCCTGCCAGGACGAGTCGTGGCAGCGCGTCGTCGACGGCCGCCTGCGCTGGGAGTGGCAGCACCACTGCCCGGTGTCCGGAACACAGGCATGCGACGGCGGCTGGGGCCCGGCCCCGGACCTCATCCGCGAGGAGATCATCGCCCGCGAAGGCACGGAACGCCTGGAAGTCGGCGGCCCGGACGGCGTGCCGCTCAAAGCCGTCCGCAAGGTCATGGGCCTCACGCTGACGCAGCTGAGCCAAGCGCGGACCCACGGCTTCGAGGCCACGCCGGTCGAGGCCGGGCTGCTGCGCGGGAACGTGCTCCGCGCAGCGGGCGAAGACCGGGGCAGGTCCTGACGGGACCGCTCAGTGGGGGCGCGGGGCCAAGGGGGCCGGAGTGACCTTGAAGCCGCCCTTCGTGACCTCCGTGAAGGGGGCCGGGGCCATGCACGTGCCCACGCGGGGCTCGGACACCGAGCCGTCGGGCTTCACGTCGACGTTGGCGATGCCCCACGAGAAGCCCACCCGGTCGGGCCCGCCGCGTTCGCCGTCCTGGACGCTGATCCCGATCCGCTTGCCCTCCCAGCCGACGTTCGAGGACGTGACCACCGCGGTGATCGTGGCCGTCCGGCCGCCGGTGACCATGCAGTCCACCTCCGCCTCGGCGACGCCGGTGAAACCCGCATCGGGCATGGCGTGGTAGACGGTCACCCGGCCGCGCGCGTCGACCGGCATGCCCTGCTCCCCGCCCGGCGCCGGGAAGGGCCGGCTCCACGGGACGGCGTCGGCGTCGACCGTGAAGCGGATGTCGTGCTCCTTCGGGACGTACGGGTAGGACACCGTTCCGCCCCCGTGCACCGAGGCGAGCCTCGGCGCGGCCGGCGCCGCGGGGGCCGGAGCCGCGCCGATCAGCGTCGCCACCAGGGCGGCGGCGCATCCGGCCAGGACGAGGGCGCGCTTGCGGTTCTTCATCGTGAACTCCCGTTGAGACGGTGTGCCGTTCGGGTACGGCAACAGCCTCCCGCGGGACCCCCGGCGATCCATCTGCCCGCCGGACGACATGTGTGAGGGGCCCTCCCCCGCACGGGGGAGGGCCCCTCAGGCCGTCGTACTACAGGCCCGGACCGCGGACCGGGATGCTGGTGAACGTGGGCTGCTCGGGTTCACGCGAAGTGAAGAAGTCGTTGCCCTTGTCGTCCACGACGATGAACGCCGGGAAGTCTTCGACCTCGATCTTCCAGACCGCCTCCATGCCGAGCTCCTCGTACTCCAGGACCTCGACCTTCTTGATGCAGTCCTGGGCCAGGCGCGCCGCCGGGCCGCCGATCGAGCCGAGGTAGAAGCCGCCGTGCGTGCCGCACGCGTCCGTCACCTGCTGCGAGCGGTTGCCCTTGGCCAGCATGACCTTCGAGCCGCCCGCCGCCTGGAACTGCTCGACGTACGAGTCCATGCGGCCGGCCGTCGTCGGGCCGAAGGAGCCCGAGGCGTAGCCCTCGGGGGTCTTCGCCGGGCCGGCGTAGTAGACCGGGTGGTCCTTCAGGTACTGCGGCATCCCCGCCCCCGAGTCCAGCAGCTCCTTGATCTTGGCGTGCGCGATGTCGCGCGCCACGACCAGCGGGCCGGTCAGGGACAGGCGGGTCTTCACCGGGTGCTTGGTCAGCGTCGCGAGGATCTCGTCCATCGGCTGGTTCAGGTCGATGGAGACGACGTCCGAGGAGTCGCTGAGGTGCTCGTCCGTGGTGTCCGGGAGGAAGCGGGCCGGGTCGCGCTCCAGCTGCTCCAGGAAGACGCCCTCGGCGGTGATCTTCGCGGTGGCCTGGCGGTCCGCCGAGCAGGACACGGCGATCGCGACCGGGAGGGACGCGCCGTGGCGGGGGAGGCGGACGACGCGGACGTCGTGGCAGAAGTACTTGCCGCCGAACTGCGCGCCGATGCCGATCTTCTGGGTCAGCTCGAAGACCTGCTGTTCCAGGTCGAGGTCCCGGAAGCCGTGGCCGAGCGGGGAGCCCTCCGTGGGGAGCTCGTCGAGGTAGTGGGCCGAGGCGTACTTCGCGGTCTTCAGCGCGTGCTCGGCGGAGGTGCCGCCGACCACGATCGCCAGGTGGTACGGCGGGCAGGCCGCGGTGCCCAGCGAGCGGATCTTCTCCTCCAGGAACTTCATCATGGAGGCCTCGTTGAGGACCGCCTTGGTCTCCTGGTAGAGGAAGGACTTGTTGGCCGAGCCGCCGCCCTTGGCCATGAAGAGGAACTTGTACGCGCCGCCGTCGGTCGCGTACAGCTCGATCTGCGCGGGCAGGTTCGAGCCGGTGTTCTTCTCCTCCCACATGGTGAGGGGGGCCATCTGCGAGTAGCGCAGGTTCAGGCGCGTGTACGCGTCGTAGATGCCGCGCGAGAGGGCCGCCTCGTCCCCGCCTTCGGTGAGGACGTTCTGGCCGCGCTTGCCCATCACGATCGCCGTGCCCGTGTCCTGGCACATCGGCAGGACGCCGGCCGCCGCGATGTTCGCGTTCTTGAGGAGGTCGAGCGCGACGAACTTGTCGTTCGACGAGGCCTCGGGGTCGTCGATGATCCGGCGCAGCTGCGCGAGGTGCGCGGGGCGCAGGAAGTGCTGGATGTCGTGGATGGCCTCTTCGGCGAGCTTGCGCAGCGCCTCGGGCTCGACCTTGAGGAACGTACGGCCGTCGGCCTCGAAGGTCGAGACGCCCTCCGAGGTCACCAGCCGGTAGGGGGTGGTGTCCTCGCCCAGGGGCAGCAGGTCGGTGTACGCAAACTCTGGCATGACGGCAGTCATTCCTCACTCGGCAGACGGCGCTGGCGACCGGTTTGGCAGCGCGGCTATCCAGCGTAGGACCTCCGTCCCGGGCTGTGTCTGTGAGGTAAGGCTCACTGGCGACTATCGCGATCTATCGCGTATCGCTATGCTGGCCGGCGTGGACCTGGAAAAGAAGCCCGCCGCGCCTGCCGCCGCCCCCGGAGCCGCCCCCGCCGAGCTGCGGGCCTCCGATGCCGACCGCGACCGGATCGCGCACATCCTGGCCGACGCCCTCGCCGAGGGCCGGCTGACCGCCGACGAGCACTCCGAGCGTCTGGACTCGCTGTACGCCGTGAAGACGGTCGGGGAGCTCGAGGTGCTCGTACGGGACCTGCCCACGCCCGGCGCCGCGCCCGCGGCGCCCTCGTACGCACAGGCCCCGGTGGGTCCGGCGCCGGCCGGCCAGGCCGAGGTCTCGGAGACCGTGGTCGCCGTGTGCAGCAGCGTCACCCGCAAGGGCAGCTGGCGGCCGGGCGCGCACACCCGCGTGGTCTCCGTCCTGGGCGACGTCACCGTCGACCTCACCGAGGCCGTCTTCGAGCAGCAGGTCACCGAGATCAACGTGACGAGCGTGCTGGGGAACGTCGAGATCCTGGTTCCGGAGAACGTGACGCTCCGCGGCTACGGCAGCGGGGTCCTCGGCAACTTCGAGGTGCACGGCGAGGGCCGCGCCGGGACCACCGATCCGAACGCGCCGGTGGTGATCGTCCGGGGCTTCGCGCTGCTGGGCAACATCGAGGCCCGGCCCAAGCTGGGTGCCCGCCTGGTCGACCTGGCCCTCAAGCTCCGCAAGCGCCTGGAGGGGTAGCGCCGGCCCCGCCGCCCCCCGTACGCCCCGGGCCGCGGGGGCCGGGGCGTACGGCCGGCCGGCGGTGCGGGTCAGAAGGACCAGACGTCCGTTCCGCCGGCGCAGGCGCCGACGTAGATGCCGCCGTTGCCCGCGCGGAACAGCTGGCACTCCTTGAGCTGGATGCGGCGCACGCTCGACGCGAAGCTGTACTCGCCGATGTTGACCTCGGTCCCGGCGCCGCTGGTGTTCCAGACCTCCTCGTCGCGGGTGCCGCCGTCCGCGTACACGGCGTGGATCCGCAGCGCCGCGCCCTTCTTGTCCGCCGAGGACGTGTCCTTCAGCTTGCCGTCCAGGTGCAGCCGGCCGTCGGACGTCTGCCAGATGTTGCCGCGGGCCCAGGCCCCGGCGATGTCGCCGCCGGTGTGGGTGACGTCCCAGCCGCCGCCGGCGGCGGCTGGACCGGCCGTCAGCAGCAGGGCCGCCGGGATGGCGGCCAACGCCAGGACCGCCTTCGTCTTCAGCTTCATCGTTCCTCCGTCGTGTCGTGCACGTCGTTCGGGACGGGGGAACCGTAGCCGCAGGAGCCCTTCGTTCGCGGCCCACCACGGGGTGATCCCGGGGGCCCGCCCCGGGGGTAGCCGGCGTGCAACCAGAGGGGTAGGGAGCCGGGCGGTGCATCGGGTTTCGGTCGAAGTTCCTCACCGCGGCGCGCTTGCTCCACGCAGTGCATAGGGGCGCGTACAGCGGGTAGGGACAGGTGCATCGTCTCTCGCTTGCGTATACGTCGTCAGGAGTAGACCGTGCAGCATCCGCCGCATCAGTCCCTGCAGGTAGCCGCCGTACAGAGCCTCCAGGCGCGTCCGGCCGCCGTACCGAAGCCGCGGGTGCCGGCGAGGGAAGAGGACGGCCCATGGCACGCGGAGGCGGTGTGCCGCCGGGACGAGGCGGGGCTGTTCTTCGCGCCCTCCAAGGAGCCGACCGCAGCCCGGCTCTCCCGCGAGGAGGCCGCCAAACGCGTCTGCGCGCGCTGCCCGGTGATGGTCGCCTGCCGCGAGCACGCGCTGCTCCAGCCCGAGCCGTACGGGGTCTGGGGCGGGCTCACCGCCGCCGAGCGGCGGGTGGTGCTGGCCCGGCGCCGGCGCCGGGCGGCGGAACTGCGCCAGGCCCCGGGGGCCGGGCCGATAGCCGCCGCGGGCTGAGGGCCCGTACGCACACGAGCGAGAGGGGCGCTACCGCCGCACGCGGTAGCGCCCCTCTCGCTGTGCCGGCCGCCGGCCGGCCCGTCCGGTTGTCCTTCGCGCGCTACTTCGCGCGGTCGAAGTCGACCGCGCTGTAGGCGCGCAGCTTCGACAGGCGGTGGGTCGAGTCGATCTGCCGGATCGTGCCCGACTTCGAGCGCATGACCAGCGAGGACGTGGTCGCGGTCTCCGAGCGGTAGTGGACGCCGCGCAGCAGCTCGCCGTCCGTGATGCCGGTGGCGACGAAGAAGACGTTCTCGCCGGACACCAGGTCGTCGGTGTGCAGGACCCGGTCCAGGTCGTGGCCCGCGTCGATGGCCTTCTGGCGCTCGGCCTCGTCCTTCGGCCACAGCTTGCCCTGGATGGTGCCGCCGAGGCACTTGATGGCGCAGGCCGAGATGATGCCCTCGGGGGTGCCGCCGATGCCCAGGAGCAGGTCCACGCCGGTGCCCTCGCGCACGGCCATGACCGAGCCCGCGACGTCGCCGTCCGAGATGAACTTGATCCGGGCGCCGGTCTCGCGGATCTCCTTGACGATGCCCTCGTGGCGGGGGCGGTCCAGGATGATCACCGTGACGTCCTCGACGGCCATGTTCTTGGCCTTGGCGACGCGGCGGATGTTCACCGAGACGGGTGCGTTGATGTCGACGAAGTCGGCGGCCTCGGGGCCGGTGACCAGCTTTTCCATGTAGAAGACCGCGGACGGGTCGAACATGGTGCCGCGGTCGGCGGCGGCGAGCACGGCGATGGCGTTCGGCATGCCCTTGGCGTTCAGGGTGGTGCCGTCGATCGGGTCGACGGCGATGTCGACCTCGGCACCGGTGCCGTCGCCGACCCGCTCGCCGTTGAACAGCATCGGGGCTTCGTCCTTCTCGCCCTCGCCGATGACGACGACGCCGTTCATCGAGACGGTGGAGATCAGGGTCCGCATCGCGTTGACCGCGGCGCCGTCGGCGCCGAGCTTGTCGCCGCGCCCGACCCACCGGCCGGCGGCCATCGCGGCGGCCTCGGTCACCCGGACCAGTTCCAGGGCGAGGTTGCGGTCGGGGGCCTCCGGAGAGACTTCGAGCTGGGGCGGCAGGTTGTGCTCGGTCATCGGAGCGCACCTTTCTGTACGGCGACGGCCGGGAAGTGAGGGTGCTGGAACTCTATCGGTACGTCGACAAATTGAGCAGACCGGGTCACGTATGAGCGGAATACCGGTCAGGCGATTGGCCTGACCGGACATGTTGCGAACAGGGGCGGGCGTCGCGGCCACCCCGGCGGAGATCGCTCCCGGCCATGGGGGACGATGGTGGCGTGGCAGGTATGAAGGGCAAGCAGACGGTCTGGGACATGGTCCGGTCGCTGGCGGTGATCGGTGTCGTCGTCGCGGTGATCTACATCTTCGTCCCACATGACGAGAAGGCCGATCCGACACACGTGGTCGACTACCGGGTTGAGACGATCACCGCCCGGCGCGCGGCGCCGTACCCGGTGGCGGCGCCCATGGGGCTGCCGTCGCAGTGGCGGGCGACCTCGGTGACGTTCGACCGCAAGGCCGCGAACGCCTGGCATCTGGGTTTCCTGGATCCGAAGGGGCAGTACGTCGCGATCGAGCAGTCCAGCGACGCCTCGGCCAAGCGCCTGGCCGCCCTCACGCAGCAGGCGAAGGCCACCGGGCAGACGCAGCAGATCGGCGACCTGGCCTGGGAGCGCTGGGAGGGCGAGAAGTACGACGCCCTGGTCCGGCAGGAACAGGGCTACGTGACGGTGGTGGCCGGCACGGCCTCCTTCGAGGACCTCGCCGCGATGGCGGCGGCGCTGGAGTTCAAGCAGGGCGCAGCCCAGTAACCCGCCGCACGCCCGGCAGCCCGCCGTACGGGCGCCGACATGCGGAAAGGCCGCTCCCCCGGAATCCCGGGGGAGCGGCCTTTCCGCGTACCTGTGTCCGGACTCAGACGGTGGTGATGACCTCGTCGAAGCTCAGGCGCGGGCCGCGCGGGTGCCACGCGTCCTCGCCCGGCTTGCCGATGTTGACGACCATCAGGGGGGTGTGGTCGCCGTCCAGGAACTCCTTCTGGACACCGGCGAAGTCCAGGCCGCCCATCGGGCCCGCGGCGAGGCCGGCGGCGCGGATGCCGACGATGAAGTACGCGGCCTGCAGGGCGGCGTTCATCACCGCGGCCTGCTCGCGGACCGGGCGCTCGCTGAAGAAGGCGTCCTTGGCCTGCGGGAAGTGCGGCAGCAGGGTCGGGAGCTCCTCGTGGAACTCGTTGTCCGCGGAGAGGATCGCGACGAGCGGCGCGGCGGCGGTCTTCGCCTGGTTGCCCTCCATCATCAGGTTCACCAGGCGCTCGCGGGCCTCGGGGGAGCGGACCAGCGTGATGCGCAGCGGCGTCGAGTTGAAGGCGGTGGGGCCGTACTTGACCAGGTCGTAGATCGCCTGGACCTGCTCCTCGGTCACCGGCTCGTCGGAGAACGAGTTGGCGGTGCGGGCCTCGCGGAACAGCAGGTCCTGAGCGGCGGAGTCAAGAACGAGAGACATCGGAAAGCCTTCTTCCATACGGAGGTGAAGCGATGTCCCGACTTTAAGCCAAAAGTTGTAGAACTTTCAACTAAATCGGCGTCGAGGTGACTCGGATCACGTTTGGCCCCATGTTCGGCCCGGCCTCAGGCGTCCCGCTCGTCACTCCCGCCACCCCCGTCGGCCCCCGCTTCACGGGCTGCCAGTGCCGAGTCGAGCCGGGCGCGGGCCCCTTCCAGCCAGTGCCGGCAGACCTTCGCGAGCTCTTCGCCGCGCTCCCAGAGTGCGAGGGAGTCCTCCAGGGAGGTGCCGCCGGCCTCCAGCTTGCGGACGACCTCGATGAGCTCGTCCCGGGCCTGCTCGTACCCCAACGAGGTATCGGTTTCAGTCATTCCCGTCCCGCCTTATGTGTGCAGTGCATCGAAAATCCGGTGTGGGGCGCGCGGCTCACTCGGCGCGCTGCCCGGCGTCCGGTGCGACCCGTACGGAGAACTCGCCCTCCGCCACCCGCGCGCGCAGCACCTCGTCCGCCGAGACGTCCTCCGGCGAGCGCACCACGTGCCCGTCCGCCCGCTGCAGTACGGCGTACCCGCGCTCCAGCGTCGCCGCCGGGGACAGCGCCACCACCCGGGCCAGGGTGTGCGCGAGCTCCGAATCCGCCCGGTCCAGCAGGTGCCCGAGGGTGCGCCGGGTGCGGCCCAGCAGGGCCTCGAGCTCGGCCTCGCGGGTCTCCACCATCCGCTGCGGATGGACGAAGACCGGCCGGGCCAGTGCGTGGGCGAGCCCCCGCTCCTCCCGGTCGAGCAGCCCGCGCACCGCCCGGAGCCCCCGGCCCTGCAGCTGGCTTACCCGCTCCAGTTCCTCGCCGACGTCCGGGACCACCTTCTTCGCGGCGTCCGTGGGCGTGGAGGCCCGCAGGTCCGCGACCAGGTCCAGGAGCGGGGAGTCCGGCTCGTGCCCGATCGCCGAGACCACCGGCGTACGGGCCGCCGCGACCGTCCGCACGACCTCCTCGTCGGAGAACGGCAGCAGGTCCTCCACGCTGCCGCCGCCGCGGGCCACGATGATCACGTCGACCTCGTCCAGGGCGTCGAGCTCCTTGACCGCCCGGATCACCTGGGGCATCGCGTTCACCCCCTGGACGGCGACGTTGCGCACCTCGAAGCGGACCGCCGGCCAGCGCCGCCGGGCGTTCTCCAGTACGTCGCGCTCGGCCGCCGAGGCCCGCCCGACCACCAGCCCGATCAGCTGCGGCAGGAAGGGCAGCGGCTTCTTGCGGTCCAGCGCGAACAGGCCCTCGGAGGCGAGCGACCGCTTGAGCTTCTCCAGCCGGGCGAGGAGCTCGCCGATCCCGACGGGCCGTATCTCGGTGGCCCGCAGCGACAGCTGCCCGCGCGGGGCGTACCACTCCGGCTTGGCCAGGACGACGACCCGCGCGCCCTCCGTCACCGCGTCCGCGACCTCGTCGAAGACCTGGCGGTAGCAGGTCACGCTGAGCGAGATGTCGTGCGAGGGGTCGCGCAGCGTCAGGAAGACCACCCCCGCCCCCGGTCGCCGCGAGAGCTGCGTGATCTGCCCTTCCACCCACACCTGGCCGAGCCTGTCGATCCAGCCCCCGATGAGCCGGGACACCTGGCCGACCGGCAGCGGCGCGTCAGCCGACGTATTCAGACCCATGCACGAAGGCTAGCCGCCCGGGCTGACAGCGTCTCAGGGACCGGTGATGGTGTCGTCATCCGGTCGCCGGCCGCGCTGGGCGAAGAGCACCCCCAGGCCCACCACCAGCCACACCGCCCCCACCACCTGCGCCGTCCAGGCCGCCTCGACGATCACCGCCACGGTCACCGCCGCGCCGAGCACCGGGACCACCAGGTGCTTCCACCAGTTCGGGGTCCCTGCCCCGCGCCGCACCACGAACCAGCCGACCACCGAGGCATGCAGCAGCGTGAACGCCACCAGCGCGCCGACGTCCACCACCGAGACCAGCTGGTCGAGCCCGTCGTCGCGGCGGGCCGCCCACACCGCCGCGATCAGCGTGATCGTCGCCGCCACCAGCAGGGCCGGCCGCGGAGTTCCGTCCGAGGTCCGCGCGAGCGCCCCCGGCAGCCGCCGCTCCCGGGCCATCGCGAACACCAGCCGGCCCGCCGCCGCCTGCCCGGCCAGTGCCGCGAAGGCAGCCCCGATCGCCTTGCTGACCGCGACCAGGTCGTGCAGCCAGGGGCCGACCGAGGCGTCCACCGCGTTGTAGAAGGCCGGCCCCTGCTGCGCCGGCTCGGCCGCCAGCTCCGCCGGGGACACCGGCATCAGCAGCGCCGCCAGGTAGCTCTGCCCGATGAACAGCACCCCGGCCAGCGCCAGGCAGCACAGCACCGCCCGCGCCACCTGCGCCGAGCCCCCCGTCACCTCCTCCGCGAAGGAGGCGATCGCGTCGAAGCCGAGGTAGGAGAGGACCGCCACCGACACCGCGCCGAGCACGGCCGCCAGGGAGAAGCCCGGCGAACCGTCCCCGGTCAGCGGCGACAGCCAGCCGCGCTGCGCCCCGCCCTGGACCAGTACCGTCACCGCGGCCACCACGAACACCAGCAGCACCGCGATCTCCATGGCCAGCACGGCGAATCCCACGCGCGCGGCCGCCCGTACGCCCCACAGGTTCAGCGCGGTGGTGACCAGCACGGCCAGCGCCGTCCACACCCACCTCGAGACCTCCGGGACCAGCGCGTTCATCGCGATCCCGGAGAAGAGGTACGCGACCGCCGGGATCAGCAGGTAGTCGAGCATCGCCATCCAGCCGGCGATCAGCCCGGGCCCCTCGCCGAGCCCCTTGCGGGCGTACGTGAACACCGAGCCGGCCTGCGGGGCCACCTGGACCATCTGCGCGTACGAGAAGGCCGTGAAGGCCATCGCGACCGTCGCGAAGACGTAGACGAGGGCGACGGCGCCGTGCGATTTCGCGTCCAGGGTGCCGAAGACCCCGACCGGGGCCATGGGGGCGATGAAGAGGAGCCCGTACACGACCAGGTCCCGGAATCCGAGGCTCCGCCGGAGGGCCGGCTTCGGGGCCGTACTGGGCTCCGTAACGGACGCCATCATTCCTCCGAGGGGCGGTCGGTTCGCACGTTCGACCCAGTCTGTGCCGAATGGGCGACGCCCGGCCTCCTGGAGACCCCCGTACGATGGACCGCATGACTGCTGCCGCACCTGCTCCCGCTTCCCGACGCGTCCTGCTCGCCGCCCCGCGCGGCTACTGCGCGGGCGTGGACCGAGCCGTGATCGCCGTCGAGAAGGCCCTCGAGCAGTACGGTGCGCCGGTCTACGTCCGGCACGAGATCGTGCACAACAAGTACGTCGTCCAGACGCTGGAGAAGAAGGGCGCCATCTTCGTCGAGCGGACGGAAGAGGTGCCCGAGGGCTCCATCGTGATGTTCTCCGCGCACGGCGTGGCGCCGGTGGTGCACGAGGAGGCGGCGGCCGGCAAGCTCGCGACGATCGACGCGACCTGCCCGCTGGTCACCAAGGTGCACAAGGAAGCGATCCGGTACGCGAACGAGGACTTCGACATCCTCCTCATCGGCCACGAGGGCCACGAGGAGGTCATCGGCACCTCCGGCGAGGCCCCGGACCACATCACGATCGTGGACGGCCCGGACGACGTGGACAAGGTCGTCGTGCGCGACGAGTCGAAGGTCGTCTGGCTCTCGCAGACCACCCTCTCGGTCGACGAGACCATGGAGACGGTGGACGCGCTGAAGACCAAGTTCCCGCTGCTGGTCTCGCCGCCGAGCGACGACATCTGCTACGCCACCTCGAACCGCCAGGCCGCGGTCAAGGTGATGGGCGCCGACTCCGACCTGGTCATCGTCGTCGGCTCCAAGAACTCCTCGAACTCGATCCGGCTGGTCGAGGTCGCGAAGGACGCGGGCGCCAAGGCCGCCCACCTGGTCGACTTCGCGAGCGAGATCGACGAGGCCTGGCTGGAGGGCGTCACCACGGTCGGCCTGACCTCGGGCGCCTCGGTGCCGGAGGTGCTGGTGGAGCAGGTGCTCGAGTGGCTCGCGGAGCGCGGCTTCGAGGACGTGGAGATCGTCAAGACCGCCGAGGAGTCGATCGTCTTCTCGCTGCCGAAGGAGCTGCGCCGCGACCTGCGCGCGGAAGCGGCCGCACTGGTCGCCGGGAAGTAGCCCGTTTCGTACGGTGATTCCATGCAGATCTTCGGCGTGGACATCGGTGGTTCCGGGATCAAGGGCGCTCCCGCGGACCTGGACCGTGGCGAGCTGGCGCAGGAGCGCCACAAGGTACTGACACCGCAGCCGGCCACCCCCGACGGGGTGGCCGGCTGCGTTGTCGAGGTGGTGCGCCACTTCGACTGGGACGGCCCGGTGGGGGTGACGTTCCCGGGCGTCGTCACGGGGGGCGTCACCCGTACGGCGGCCAACATGGACAGCGCGTGGATCGGCGTCGACACGGCGACCCTGCTGTCGGACCGGCTCGGCGGCCAGCCCGTCACGGTCCTCAACGACGCTGACGCGGCCGGGATCGCGGAGATGACGTACGGCGCGGGCCGGGGCCGCGAAGGCACGGTGATCATGCTGACGCTGGGCACCGGCATCGGCAGCGCGCTGTTCACGGACGGCCGGCTGGTCCCGAACTCGGAGCTCGGCCACCTGGAACTGAAGGGCCACGACGCGGAGAAGCGGGCGTCGGTCAAGGCCAAGGAGGACGGGGAGCTGACCTGGGAGCGCTGGGCGCACCGGGTGCAGAGGTATCTGGAGCACGTGGAGATGCTCTTCTCCCCGGACCTCTTCATCATCGGCGGCGGCGTCAGCCGCAAACCGGAGAAGTTCCTCCCGCTGATCCAGGACGTCCGGGCCGAGATCCTCCCGGCCAAGCTCCAGAACAACGCGGGCATCGTGGGGGCGGCGATGGCGGCGAGGGCGGCGAGGGGACCGAGCAGTTAGGCGGCCCGGCGGGGGAGCCTCCGCCGGGAGATCAGCACGGCCTTCCGTACGACGACGATCAGCGCCGAGACCAGGGTCCCCCCGTACAGCCAGCCGGCGTGCAGGGACAGGGCGGACACGATGCCCATGAGCTCTGCGCCGAAGCCGCCCGAGCCGCCGGAGATGGGCCAGACTCCGACGGCGAAGGCGATCGGCGCGGAGATCGGCGCGGTGATCAGGTCGGCGGGGCGCACCCAGAGGGCGGTGGCGGCCGCGACGGGCAGGAAGAGCAGTCCGTACGCGAGCAGCGAGCCGCCGAAGAGCAGCCAGGCGATCCCGGCGACCAGGGTCATCGCGACGCACGCGAACAGCCCGCCGCCGAGCCCGGTCAGCCGGGCCCGCGGCAGCCGCCGGGCGGGCGCGGGCTGCGGGCGGCCGCCCTGGGCGGGCACACCGCCGACGGGCGGGGCCGGGCGCCGCGGCTGCTGCCGCTCCGGCTGCTGTCGCTGCGGGTGATCCACCGAACGCGTCCTGTGTTGCTCCACCCCACCAAGCTAGGCGGGCCGAGCGCGGTATCGGGGTGGGGACACGCGTACAACGACTGCCACTCATCGGAAAGTAAACTGTCCGGTGGCCCACTCCCGGGCCGCCGCCCCCTCCAGCTACGGGAAGTCGCCAACGTGTCGCTCACGATCGGAATCGTCGGCCTGCCGAATGTCGGCAAGTCGACCCTGTTCAACGCCCTGACCAAGAACGACGTGCTGGCGGCCAACTACCCGTTCGCCACCATCGAGCCGAACGTCGGCGTCGTCGGCGTCCCGGACCCGCGCCTGGCGGTCCTGGCCGGCATCTTCGGCTCGCAGAAGATCCTCCCGGCGACGGTCGACTTCGTCGACATCGCGGGCATCGTCCGCGGCGCCTCGGAGGGCGAGGGCCTGGGCAACAAGTTCCTCGCGAACATCCGCGAGTCGGATGCGATCTGCCAGGTCATCCGTGCCTTCAAGGACGAGAACGTCGTGCACGTCGACGGCAAGGTCTCGCCGAAGGACGACATCGAGACGATCAACACCGAGCTGAT
Source organism: Streptomyces sp. NPDC032745 (assembly GCF_055579465.1). NCBI lineage: Bacteria > Bacillati > Actinomycetota > Actinomycetes > Kitasatosporales > Streptomycetaceae > Streptomyces > Streptomyces sp. NPDC032745. Next base: position 266,360 of record NZ_JBVING010000001.1, read on the forward strand.
CCTCGCCGACCTCCAGTCCATCGAGAAGGCCGAGCCCCGCCTGACGAAGGAGTCCCGCCTCCAGAAGGAGAAGGTCGCGGTCCTCGCGGCCGTCGTCGAGGCCAAGAAGATCCTCGAGGCCGGCGACACCCTCTTCTCCAAGGGCATCACCAAGGGCACGGAGCAGGGCGACCTCCTCCACGAGCTGCACCTGCTGACCACGAAGCCGTTCCTCTACGTCTTCAACGTGGACGAGGACGAGCTGGTGGACGACGCCTTCAAGGCGGAGCAGAGCGCACTGGTCGCCCCGGCGGAGGCGATCTTCCTGAACGCCAAGCTGGAGCAGGACCTCTCCGAGCTGGACGACGAGGAGGCCCTCGAGCTCCTCCAGTCGGTCGGCCAGGACGAGCCCGGCCTGGCCACCCTCGGCCGCGTCGGCTTCGCCACCCTGGGCCTCCAGACGTACCTGACGGCCGGCCCGAAGGAAACCCGCGCCTGGACCATCAAGCAGGGCGCCACGGCCCCCGAGGCGGCCGGCGTGATCCACACCGACTTCCAGCGCGGCTTCATCAAGGCCGAGGTCATCTCCTTCGCGGACCTGGTCGCCTGTGGCTCGGTCACCGAAGCCCGCGCCAAGGGCAAGGCCCGCATGGAGGGCAAGGACTACGTCATGCAGGACGGCGACGTGGTCGAGTTCCGCTTCAACGTCTAACACGTTCGGTGAAAGGCCGTCTGACCTGCGGCGGAGCGGGTTGGGCGGCCTTTGCGGTCCGCACAGAGTCCGCAGCGTGCTGACTTCGGTCAGCGCGCGGGGGAGCGGCTACGCCGCTTCGTTGACCAGCGGCTGGGCATCGGCGGACTGGTCCGCGTACGCCTTGTCGACGGCGGCCCGGGTCCGCTCCTCGGAGTCGGGCCACAGGTGGGTGTAGATGTTCAGCGTCATGGCCGCGTTGGTGTGCCCGAAGTGCTTCGGGTAGGTCTTCACTAGGACTCGTTCCCGCCTAGTCGGCAGGCCTACGCGAGTAAGGGTGCGAGGTCGACAAGCATCGACAAGGCAGCCGGTGCACGTGGATCGATCCGTCAGCGTGCCCCCGTTCTCCGCATACCTGTCTCCTCGCACCGGCCATGCCGCGATGGGTGACGGGTGAGATGAGCAGCTTGGGACACTACAGCGGACCCCAGGTGCATGGTCGACCGCTCGTCTGTCCGACCGCCTGGCGGTTCTTCGCTGCTGGTTTCACGATGGCCCGTGTTCGCGCCGAATCTTCTCAATCTGATCAGCGATGAAGGATTGCAGTTCTCCGGTGCAGCGAAACCATTCCGTATTGCCGTCTCGGTATTGCGCAAACTTCTTATGGTAGGCTCGCTCTTCCTCTCGCCCGCCCTCTTCTAGTAGGACAACGTGCTCTGCACGCAGGGCGAGAGTGCGGATCCGGCGTCGCAAATCGGTGGTAATTCCAATTTTCACGCGATTCCCGTTTCGCATGAAATAGACCATCGATGAGTGTTTGCGTGACGGGATTTCCCAGCGGATTGACGGGGAAGAAGCTTCCTCGGCTAGGGCTTCCCCGGACAAGGTGCTTCCGTATCGAGCTGCTGCCGCAGCAAGGCGGACAGCGCGACGACGACGCTGTTCCTCCTCGAACCGCTCACGTTGGCGAAGTCGATGCTGCTCGATGATGCGGTCCATTACCTCTTGGTCTTCGCGGCTGAGGGCTATCGCCTTCAGGAAGCCGCCCCACACCGTCATGGCCATTGACACCATGAAGCCGATGACAATTCCGGTCCATGGCGACTTCTGCCAGCTTGCCGCGGTGCCAGCGGTGAGGATAATTCCCTGGCATGCCCAGGCGTAGCGCCGAAATGGGCGCGCGAAGCTCCTTTCGTGGCGGTACGCGAGTTCCGCTAAGAGGAGGGAGATCCATAAGAGGATTGCTAGGCAGAATTGTCCGCCGAGGCACCAGGTGTCGAGTGTGCCGGTTCCCATCTTGGCTATTTCCGGGAGGAGTACTCCTCCTTCCATGCCAGCGATCAGGAGCACGAGTAACAGGGCTAGCGCCCCTGCGAACTTCTCGCCGACGTCGTGCCCTTCGCGCGAGCTGGGCGGGGGGACGGTCATCTCACTCCTTGTGGACGAGTGGCGGTCGGACGATGTACCAGTCACATGGGGCCAGCAAGGATCCTCCCACGGACCTCTGACACGCCCCGTGGCTGAGGCTGTCATGAGGCCTGCGTGGTAGGGGATTTGGCCGGCTGCGTCCGTAGCAGCACGTCACTGCCATGCCGATCAGGACAGCGGTGCTGCGAGTGTCTGTGGCCCAGTCACCCTCGATAGAGGTGTCTGGTACCTGTCCCGGGTCGGCCCGTGGGGAAGTGCGTCGGAATCTTGGTCCTCGGCTTACCCTCGCCAGGGTGATCCGTACGCCTTGTCCACTGCGGCCCGCGTCCGCTCCTCGGAGTCGGGCCACAGGTGGGTGTAGATGTTCAGCGTCATGGCCGCGTTGGTGTGGCCGAGGCGCTCGGAGACGGTCTTCACCGACTCGCCGTGCTTGATCAGCAAGCTGGCGTAGTGGTGCCGGAGGGAGTGGGGTCCGGTGCCCTTCGCTATTCCGGCCTTCGCGCAGGCGGGCCGCCAGGACCCATCCATGAAGTGCGTGTAGACCACGGGTCCGCCCTGCGGCGCCGTGAAGACCCAGCTCTCGGGCCCATCGGCGGGGAAGTCCCGCAGGTGGGCCTTCATCGCATCCACCGCCACGCGGGGGAGTGGAACCGTTCGGTGCGAGCGGGCGGTCTTCGGCGGTCCGACGTACACGCCGTGCTTGGCCGTCTGCTGGATCTGCTGCTCGACCGAGACGGTTGCGTGCAGCAGGTCGAGGTGGCGGACCTGGAGGCCGAAGAGCTCGCCTGGGCGGAGCCCTGTGGAAGCGCCCAGCAGGACCAGGCCCTTGTAGCGCCGGGGTATCTCCTCGGCCAGCGTCCGGACCTGCTCGACCGCGAGCGGAACCACCTTCTTCCGGGGCACTGAGGGCAGCTTCGCGTCGGTGCAGGGGTTGTGCGGAATCATGCGGTCGCGGACCGCTGCTCGGAAGACCGCGTTGACCGTGTTGAAGACGGTGCGGGAGGTGCTCGCGGCGAGCTTGTGGGTGGTCGTCAGGCTGGTGATCCAGCTCTGTACGTCACCGGGCTTGATGGCGCCGAGTGCCCGCCTCTCCCAGACGGGGTAGGCGTAGCAGCGCAGGTGCTGGGCCACGGCCTTGGCCGTCGAAGGCCGGTGCGGCTGGCTGGCCCGCCACTCCTCCGCGTACTCCTTGAAGGGCTTCTTCGCCGACCTCGGGTCGACGTACTGGCCGGTGACCACGCTGGTCGTGACCTCGTCGAGCCAGCGCTGGGCGTCGATCTTGCGGTCGAAGTGGCGCGCATGCTCCTTGCCGTCGAGGTCGCGGTAGCGGGCGCGCCATTTGCCGTTGGGTCGCTTCTGGATGTTCGCCAAGTGGGTCTTCTTTCCTCGGTGGTTAGTGGTAGTAGCCGCCGCTTTCGATGTACTCGGCGAGGGCGCGGGCCTCGCGCTCTTCGCCCATGAGGCGGAGGACCTGCAGGTGGATGCCCTTCGAGCCCTCGGGGTGCGCCTCGATGTACTCGGAGATGGCGACGACCGCGTGGTGGAGTCGGTCCTGCGCGTCTCGGGACTCGTAGAACGCCTCGACTGCCTCCTGGACGATGCGCCGACCGTCGAGGTCGAGACCGTCCAGGGGCGGTGACATGAGCTCTTCGAGGGGCAGCTCGAAGACGCGGGCGAAGCCGAGCGCCTCATCGAGGGTGATCTTGCGGCGCGGGTTGCCGTTCTCGATGCGCCAGACGGCGGTCTGGTTCATCGGCACGCCGGCCTTGGTCATGCGGGCGGCCAGTTCGGTCGTGCTCCACCCCCTGACCTCGCGCTCCAGCCCGATGCGTGCCGCCGCGTTGCCCTCGCTGTAGAGCAGCGGCGCGCTGCCGTCGCCTGGTCCGTCCTTCATGTGTCACCCTCCGTCTCATGTCCAGTGGCTATCCCAATTGAAACATGGCCTCTCCGGTTTGACTAATCCCGCTCCGCGTGGCACTGTCTAGGTGAAATGGAAAGCCGCCTAGCCGAATGGGAAAATCTTGGGTCCCTACCTCACCACCGCCGAAGTGGCGGAGCGCTACCGCACCGCCGAGAGCACAGTCCGGTACTGGCGTCACACGGGCTACGGCCCTCGGGGCGTGAAGGTCGGCCGCCGAGTCCTCTACAGCGAATCCGAGCTCGCTCGCTTCGACCAGGAACTGCTCAGCCAGGACGGGCTGCGCGGTGACTGGGCTCTCGGAGCTTGATGGCCGCCGACCCTGACACGGCGACAGCCCACGGCGTGAACGCCGCGCCCGAGAGTGAATCGAATCGAACCGGTGGAGCCGGTTCCGACAACCCGATGCCCCACCAGAAGGAGTTCATATTGCTGCACCCCGCGACCCCGAACACCCCTGCCGCTCATCAGGCCGGATGGCCTCCGGTGGCGGTACCCGGCCAGCCTGGCATCCTTCGGGACCAGGTCCCCGCAGAGGCTGAAGAGGTACCACCTGCCGAGCCTGCAGAGATTCCGGACGCGCCGGCTACCGAGGGCGCCGAGCTGCTGTCAGAACTACGGGAACAGATCGCCCGCTTCGTGATCCTGCCCTCCGAGCGAGCCCTGGACGCGGTCACGCTGTGGGTCGCCGCGACTCACCTCCAGCCCGCCTGGCAGCACGCCCCGCGCCTGGCCGTGGTCGGCCCCGCGAAGCGGTGCGGCAAGTCACGGCTGCTGGATGTGCTGACCGAGACGGTCCACGAGCCGATGCTCACCATCAACACCACTCCGGCGGCGATCTTCCGGTCCATCACCGAGGAGCCGCCCACGCTCCTCGTGGACGAGGCGGACACCATCTTCGGCACCCCGAAGATGGCCGAGAAGAACGAGGAGATGCGCGGCCTGCTCAACGCGGGTCACCAGCGCAATCGGTACGTCACCCGGGTGGTCGGCAACGACCACACGCCCCACAGGTTCGCCACCTTCGCCATGGCGGCCCTGGCGGGGATCGGCGACCTGCCCGACACGATCATGGACCGCTCAGTGGTCATCCGCATGAGGCGCCGGGCCGAGGGCGAGAGCGTGCATCCCTTCCGCTCCCGCCGCGACACCCCGTCCCTCCACAATCTCCGCGACCGCATCGCCGCATGGGCAAGGCCGCTGCTTGACGAGGCTGCAGACCTTGAACCGCCGATGCCAGTCGAGGACCGTGCTGCCGACACCTGGGAACCGCTGGTCATCACCGCCGACCTTGCGGGCGGCCCGTGGCCCCGCCTGGCGCGCGCCGCCTGCGCGCAGATGGTCGCCGACGAGCTCCAGGCCGAGGAGGACAACCCCGGTGGCGCACGCATCCTCGCCGACATCCGTCGCGTCTTCTTCGCCCAGCGCGAGCCGGAGAGCCTGACCACCGACGAGATACTCAGCGCCCTGCGCGGAGACGCCGAAGGTCCGTGGGCGGACTGGGGACGCAGCGGCCTGATCGCTCGCGAACTCGGTTCCCTGCTCCGCGAGTACGGCATCAGGCCGGGCAACGTCCGCCTCGCGGACAAGACCCAGCGCAAGGGCTACACCCGCAACAAGTTCCTTGACGCCTGGCGCCGGTACTGCCCCGGTGTCCACCCCGTCGACGCCGGCCCCGCCTCGATCGAGGGCTGAGACCCGCCCACCCCGGTTGCCGTCCGTGCCGTCCCTGCCGTCGCACCGCAGGTCAGACGCATGCAGCCAAGACGGCAACCGGGGCCAAGACGGAAGTCGATCAACGCTGGCCGCGCCGCACCACTGATACGCCGCCCGCATCCGTCTTGCCGCGTCCCAGGCGTCCTTGCCGTATCGCCGCAGGTCACAGGATGCCCGCCGGGACGGAACCAAGACGGAGCGCCGCGTCGCTGCCGTACCCCGTCTGACCTGCGCTTGCAACGGCCAAGACGGCAAAGACGGGCCACCGCAACAACCCCGCCACCCCTTGGAGTACTCGCACCACATGGCCACCCTCGCGCCACCTGCCCAGATAGCCATGCCCGGCCGCGCCACAGCCTGGGACCACGCAGCGATCCTCGCCCTTGGTGCCGCCGGATGCGCGCTCTCGTACGACGCCTTGCAGCAGATGGCCGTGGCCATCCACGTCCGCGGATTTCTGACGTACCTTTTCCCGCTGCTCATCGACGGATTCATCGCCTACGGCGTGCGTGCTCTGATCATCCTGAGGGGCGCCCCGTTCCGCGCCCGCCTGTACGTATGGACCCTCTTCGGCACCGCCACCGCCGCCAGCACCTGGGCCAACGCCCTCCATGCGGTACGCCTCAACCAACAGACGGCCTCAGGCACTCTGCAGCTGAGCGACCTCACGGTCGGCATCCTCTCCACCCTTGCCCCGCTCGCACTCGCGGGGGCCGTTCACCTCCGCATACTCATCACCCGCGAGACAGGTTCCGAAGCGGACACGGCGCGGGACTCGGCGGTAGTGGACGAGGAGCTGAAGCCCCAGGCGCCAGGTGGCCGGCCGCCGGACGCATCCCTCGACCGGATCGTGGAAATCGGACGCGCCGCCGCAGCGCAGCAAGGACGCCTCACCCGGGCAGTGGTCCGGCAGGCAGTAACGGACGAGGGCCTCAAGCTAGGCGGCGAACGGCTGACCGACGCGATGAACATCCTGCGACCCGAGTTCAAGACTGACGCCAACCTCGGCTGATTGCCGAGACGACGTTCCTGATCGGGTGGTCGGAACCCTTCCGACCACCCGATCACTCGCCCCGTACGCCCCGTGCGGACCCTCCTCACCAGGGGGCAGAGCACCACGGCCTCGATCCCAGACGCACGCTGCCCCGTTGGCGCGGTCGAGCCGCCGCCCGCTGTCCCACGCATCGCGAAGGAGACTCACCTTGATCGACAACACAAACGACGCTGCCTCCGGAGAGAGGAGTCCTGACGTCCCGTTCCCATCCGATGAAGCGGGAAGACAGGCCACAACCGCAATGCCGACCGCGAGCGGAGCAAGTTGGGCGGGAAGGGGACCTTCCCGCAAGGCCGACCGAGGCCGAGCAAGTTATCCCTTTGGATACTCCACCGTCGGCGGAGCATCCAAAGGGGTCGCCCGGCACCAGGGGGCGCCGGACGGGGAAGCTGCGGCCGAGGGCGGCCCGCAGCTTGAAGAGGGCCGACACCTGGCCCAACGGGCCAGCGCGAGAGATCGCGCAGAGCCGCTCTCCCGAATCCGGAGGCGTCACCGGAAGCCCTCGCAGCGCAAGATCGTCTGCACGGTCCGCCTGAGTGAAGAGGAGCTGGTCGAGATCAGCGCGGGCGCCCAGGTCTCCAACATGACGACCGCTGGCTTCCTCGCGCACTGCGCGCTTGCCGCGTCGAGTGACCTGAACCGCACAGCCGCTGAGGTTGCCGGTGAACGAGAGATCGTTGTCGAGATCTTCGCCGCGCGACGCCAGCTCGGGTACATCGGCAACAACCTGAACCAGGCTGCCAAGGCACTGAACTCGGGGGCTGATGGTGTTGGTGCCCACTCCGTGCTGGAAGCCGTCCATCGCACGGCGAAGAGGCTGGACGATGCCGTGACGCGGCTGATTGATCACCGGAACGCCCGGCCGGATCGATCCGCTTCGTAGACCGGACGCGAGGCCCACGCTATGCGGCTGCCGGCGTTCCACCCGCTGCGTCCAGGAGGACCGCCCAGTCCCGCACCTCGGCGACGTGGCTCGGCTGGAGACCGGTGTAAGGGTCCGGCTGGACGAGGAGGGTGGGGTAGCCGCGGGCGGTGCGTTCGGCGGCCCAGGTGTGGTCGGCGGCGGCGAAGTCGTCGTCGATCCAGACGGCGGGGGCCTTGCCGAGCCAGGGGTCGACGTGGTCGCGCTTCCAGAGGTATCCGTCGGGATGGCTGGTGGCGATCTGTGGGCGGGGGAGGTCGAGGTAGGGGAAGTCCGGCACTCCCACAAGCGGCCCGATGATCGTGGTGGCGTCCTTGCGCCAGCTCGTGCACCAAACCGGGGTGACGAGGCCGCTGGCCAGGAGATCGGTGAGCACCGGGCCGTGGCTGGGGTCGAGCCAGATGGGGACGGGATCGTCGGGGTGCCGGCCAGTGGGCAGCACGGTGTGGCGGACGTGGGTGGGCGGGGTGCTGCCATCTGCCGCCGGGAACGGGATGAGGACGCCGTCGATGTCCAAGAGCAGGTAGGGCAGGGTCATTGGTGCCTCCCGGGTCAGCGTTTGCGGGCGGTGATCAGGAGGGTGGTCGGCCACGGGTCGCGGCGAGGGTGACGCAGCTCCAACGCCGAGGTGATGCGCAGGCCGTTACGCGCGAGGTGTGCGCCCCAGCGGCGGGCATCGAACTCCCATCGGGCGATGGGTAGCCGGGTGTGGTCGGGCATGGTGACGTAGTCCTCGCGCGGACGGTCGTCCGTGGATGGATGTCTTCCGGCCCGTGCCGGGTGCGGGACGGAGAAAGCCAGGACTCCAGCCGGCTTGAGGCGGCGGGAGATCGCGGCGAGCAGGAGCTCGGGGGCGACGAGGCCGACGGCGCCGAAGACGGAGTAGATCGCGTCGAAGCTCTGGCCGGTGGCCTGCAGGTGGTGCAGCGCGTGCCCGGCAGCGAAGGTAGCGCCGTCGAGGTGGCCGTAGTGGGACCGGGCGCGGCGGATCTGGAGTCCGACGAGGTCCACGCCGGTGACGCGGGCCTGGTGGTGCTTGGCGAGGTGGGCCACGTTGTGGCCGGGTCCGCAGCCCAGCTCCAGGAGGCGCTTGCCGCGTAGGTCCCGTCCCAGAATCTCAGCTCCGGGACCGAGGCCCGCATGGGTGCTCCACTCCATCCGGGCCGGTGCGGTGAGCGCATGGGCGGGGGAGGCGGCTATGCGCTGGGCTGCGTGGGCGTACCAGGGGGAGACCTGGGCGAGCACCTAGACCTCCAGGAGTTGGACCACGTCGTTCAGGTGGCGGCGGACGACGGGGATGTACGCGGGGTCCTTGGCCGGGTCGTTGATCCAGCGGATGGCCTGCTCCATGAACCACTCCACGGCCCACAGGCGGTGCCAGCCCAGGGCCCATGCCTCGGCCGCCAGGCCGCCTCGGGCGGCCAAGGCGTCCTCGTGGCCACCTGAGGTGACGTACTGCTCAAGGAACACCCGCAGTCGGACGGGGCTCGGCGCCTCGGTGGTGCCGTGGTACGAGGCAAGGTCGATCAGGCCGGGGCCGGTGAAGGCACGGGCGAAGTCGAGGAGGTGCCAGCCGTCCTCACCGATGTGGACGCTGGTGGGGTGGAACTCCGAGTGGACCCAGCCGAACGGGTCGAGCGTCGCCCCCTGGACGCGGGCGTCGGCCGCAGCGGAGATCTTCCCCAGTGCGGTCTCGATGTCGTCGCAGTCCGTCCAGCGGTCGGCCTTCCGCAGCCGCTGGAGGTGATCGAGGGCTCGGCCGGGCAAGGCCGCGAGGCCCGCGCCGTCGAGGAGGGGCAGGCCGCCGGCCGGGCGGGCGGCGTGGAGCATCACGGCGGCGGCGACGCCATCGAGGTCGTCGGCATCCCGTGCGGGGGTGCCGAGGTCGTCCATGAGCATCCCGAGCCACTTGTCCTGCATGGCGGTGGCGTGGAGCTCGGGGACTGGGAGCCCGCGCTGGTGGGCGATCCGCAGGGCCTGGGACTCGCGGTCGAAGGGCTCCTTGGCGTACTTGAAGACGGCGGTTCCACCGTCGGGGAACGTGACGCGTTCGACGCCAGACATACCCCAGACGCGGATCTCGGCACGTTCAGGCATGGGCTTGCCGACGAGCGCGCACAGGTCGTTCAGCAGGGCGGCGGTCAGGCTCTGGTCCATGGGGGTCTCCAGGGGGCTGGTGGCTGGTGGCTGGTGGGCTCCGGGGCGGACGAGCGGGTCAGCCCGCCCCGGAGCCGTACGGGGGTTGGGGTTACTCGGCCGCGGTCACGCGGTGGGCGTAGACCTGCTCGATCCAGCCCGCCTTGAACGCGGTGAGGTCGTCACGGAAGTTGGCCATCGAGGCACCGTAGGGCGCGACGACCCCGCCGGACTGGTCCGGCACGGACTGGCAGCCGTGCACGAGCCGGCCACCGAGCGCGGCGTGCGCCTTGATGGACTCGATCCGGCGGTGCTCGTTGAACCAGCCGCCGTGGTAGACCTCGTCCAGCATTCCGCCCGTCTCGTCGTCGAGGTCGAAGACGACGGAGGTGGCGGCGGGGAAGAACCAGCACGGGCCGGCGTTGGAGATGTGCCCGTTCAGCTCGACCTTGTTGAGCGCCATGAGCGTGGCAGCCTCGCGCAGCATGCGCAGGTGGTCGGCAGTGATCTGCGGGAGGCCGAGGCCGGCCAGGTGCTCCGCGCGGAAGAGGTACGAGTACACCCCGTACGCGGTGGCCAGCACGCGGGCCGCATCCGACGTGGACTCGCCGTGGTTTTTGATGAAGTCGAGCGCGAGCTGCTCGACCGAGCTCTCGGTCGTCTCGTCCACGTCGAGGAGCTGGGACTTGACCAGTTCCCAGTCGGCGACGAGCCAGGTGTTGGACTCGAAGCGGAAGAAGTACTCGGCCGGGTCGATGGTGATGCGCCGGCCGTCGACCTGGATGCCGGGCAGGCGGCTCCAGCGCGCGTCGAAGGCGTCGGGCAGCTCGACCGTGATGGTCGCGGTGTCGATGGTGGTCACCGTGTCTCCGTCTCTGATCGGCCGGGCTCGGGCATAGGAATGCCCGAGCCCGGTAGGGCGTACGGAACTTGGGGGCCGCCCGGCCCGAGAGTGGGGCGGCTGTCGATAAGTGAACCGCCCGCTACGCAGAGTGGGTACCGTGTGACCGACGCCAAGCGGTATACGCGGTTTACAGCTCCGGAGCGGAGGAGAGCGTGCCAGCGCCGACCAACCCCAACCCCCGCCTGCGCGACACGATCAACGCCGCCGGGTGCACGTACGAATCGCTCGCCAAGGACGTACGTCGCATCGCCGCCGAGAACGGCGAGCTGCTCCAGACCAACAAGTCCGCGATCTCCCACTGGGCCAATGGCACCCGCGCCCCGTCGGGCCAGGCCGGCCAGTACCTCGCCGAAGCCCTCTCTCGTCGACTCGGCCGCATCGTCACCCCCACCGAGATCGGCCTTCAGGCGGGGGACGGCGAGGCCACCTCGAACGGCGACCCGGTCGTCACCGTCACCGACCTCGGCCGCGCGGACGTCGAGCGCCGCCGCTTCCTAGCCATCGCCGCCTTCACCACGGCCGGCGTAGCCATGCCGCTCCTCCATGACCACGAAGCCACGTCCCGGATGCTCCGCGCCCGCACCGGCCGCTGCCTCGTCGGCGTCGAGGACATCGACGTCGTACGGCACATCACCACGGCCTTCAGCGCTGCCGACGAGCGCCTGGGCGGCGGCCACGGCCTCACCACTGTCACTGCCTACCTCGCCGACACGGCTGCCCCGATGCTCCGAGGGCGCTTCCCCTCGGAGCCGTTACGCCAGGCCGCCTTCGGCGCCGTCGCCGAACTCGCATACCTCGCCGGATGGAAACACCACGACCTCGGCCACGAAGGCGCAGCCCAGCGCTACTACCAGGTCGGCTACCAGCTCGCCTGCGAAGCCGACCCCCACGGTCACGCGGCCTGGATGATGCGCGCCCTCGCCCACCAGGCCTTGAGCCTCAAGCAGCCCCACCACTGCGTCGACCTCGTCGAAGGCGCCTTGCGGCGCAGCCTCGGCCACGTCGACGGCCAGACCGAAGCCCTCCTCCACATCACCCACGCCCGCGCCTACGCAGCCACAGCCGAGAGCCCGTCGGCCGCACGAGCCCTCCTCGCCGCCGAAGACGCCCTCCTACGGGACGACGTCCCCCAGCCCAGCTACTCCCGCGTCAGCGGCCCCGCCGCCGGCACTGTGGCCAGCCATACCGCCCGCACGCTGACCGACCTCGCCGACCACATCGGCACGGAGCAGCAGCACAGAGACGCCCTAACACGCTGGGACCCGGAGAAGTACAAGCGCGTCCACGCCCTCACCCACGCCGACCTCGGCGACAGCCTGGCCGCCCAAGCCCGCGCTGACGAGGCCGTTGCCGCCTGGACCCGGGCCCTGCTGCTCATGGAAGGCATGACCTCAGACCGCACCCGGAAGGCGATCACCTCGATCCGCTCCACGCTCGCGGTCTACAAGCGCCGCCGCGTACCCGGAGCCGCCGATCTCGCCCGCCGTGCCCGCGAAGCCCTCGCCTAACATGCCCAACAATCCGCCTGACGAAGGGAACCCCCGTGGCTCAGCAGACCGATGACCGCTCCCAAGCCCTCAAGCCGGCGCTCGAATCGATGACCCTGCTGGTCGCGGCCGTCATCGTTCACGACAAGGTCACCAACCGAGTCGTGCTCCTCCAGCGCAGCGAGAACGCCAAGTTCGCCCAGGGAATGTGGGACCTCCCCGTCGGCAAGAGTGAACCGGGCGAGCCCATCACCGAGACCGCGGTCCGCGAGCTCTACGAGGAGACGGGCCTCACAGTGAAGCCCGAGTCCCTCAAGGTCGCCCACATCATCCACGGCGCCTGGGGCGTTGAAGCCCCCAACGGCTTCCTCACGGTCGTCTTCGCCGCCCACGACTGGACCGGCGAACCCGAGAACCGCGAACCCCGCAAGCACTCCCAAGTCTGCTGGGTCGACGCCAACACCATCCCCGACGCGTTCGTGGACACCACGGCCAGCGCCCTCCACCACTATCTGAACAACGGCGCCGCGGTCTCCGCGATGGGCTGGCCAAAAGCGTGAACATCATGCTCCCTGAACTGAACCCAGGGATCCGAGTCCTCGCGGTCGTCCACCGTCTGAGGCGATCTGCCGGGTCAGGCTAGAACGTACGGTGCGTCTGACCGGCATGCAGCCTGATCTCAGCTTGGATGGTTGCAGTGAAGGCGATCATTTGTTCCGTTGTGCCAAGCTCGGCGATGCGTCGAACGGCATACCCGATGGCCTGGTCAGTGCGCCCTTGAGCACGAAGCCATTCCAACATGGCATCGACATCAAGGTCTTGTCCCCCGCTGGGTCGCTGGCGGTTAGGACCTGCGGGTGCTCGGTGCTCTTGTGGCGTTGTCACGGGCGTGAGGAGCTCAATTTCCTGCTGGACCATGCTGTGCGTGGGTTCCGACTGGGCTGGGTCCGACTCTTTGTGAACTGTACCCCTCTGCGGGGGCGCAGGGCATTGTGTGGCTGGCAGCTCGTCCAGCACTGTGCGGTGCTTCGCCAGGACGGTCTGACCGAAATTTAGCGTTGTCCAGGACCAGGAAAATGACTGAGCGGTCCCAGCTAGCGTCAAGCCGTCGGACAAACCCAGCCCGGCCAAGGCGGGCTTGCCCTCCACCAGACCGACAGCGCCTGCCTGGGTTCTGGGAGCCTCCCAATGGAGGAGATCCGGGTAGATGAAGTTCTCAATGTGCTCTCGGTTTCCTGCGGAAATCGCTGCGAGGCGGACGGCTTCAGTCGCAATGTATTTGTAATCAGCGACAGTGGAAGGCGGTTCGTTGGTGGTAACGCTTCCCACCAAGGCGGCTGCCATCGTGGCGATTGTGTCTGTGTCTGTCCCCACGGCCTGAGCCGCGATTTGCAGGATGGAGATGGGGCGGCTTGAGCCGGCAACCGCCAAGGCTAGGGCGGCGACGACTGTATTCGTCCCGCTCCCTCTCGTGGCGGGTGAACGCAAGTCAAGCTTTTCGATAAGTAGCTCGTAGGCGGCCCGGAGGGATTCGAAATCCTCCTCCTGTAGCGCGGCGTTGCCAGAATGTGCAAACTCCTCAGCCGCGTTAAACATCTCGATCACTTCGAGAATCGTGGATTCCCAGGCAGCGTCCAGCGTTTTCTCGGCGCTGCGCTCCCAGGCGGAGCACCACAAGGAGAGCTCTGCCTGTTGGCGAATCATCGAGGGAAATTGATGCATCTCGTCAGCAATGCTGACCCACTCGGCGGGGTAAGGAGTTCGGCCGCGATCGAGCATGAACCCCAAAGTCATCGCGTGGAACAGAGCGCCAACAAGGGCCCGTGGGTGACCATGGGTGATCACAGCATCGATCAGAACATCCAGAAGATGCGAGCCAACCCGACTCGGGTCCTGCGCCGCCCAGACATGGGGCTGCACACGCATTGCGGCACCATTCCCTCCAGCGTCAGTCCACCCTTTGTAGAAGTTGCCGAACCAGGGAACACTAGCGCCTGCGATATGGGATGCCGCTGCCTTGGACGCCTTCCCACCGCCAAGGGCGTAACTAGTCCAGACGGGAAGCTCGATCTTCGAGAAGACTTCAGGATCGAAACCACTAGGGCGGATCGCCCGTCCGACTGCCAGGCGAAGTTGCGTGTCATCGCTGTAAGTTCCGGCGGGAAGTGGAACGGTTACCCCAAATTTTCCACCGATACGGCGTTTCCACTCGACCGGGTGCTGCAGGGTCCCCCCGGCTAGGCGTCGGCGGAGGCCCGCCTCGTCGGTCAACTCGCTGATGAATCCGAGTGCATCTGCCCAGGCTGCCCATAGCGCCGAGTGCAGTCGCTGCTGGATGTGCATACTTGGATCATTCGGGCTCATGTGAAGACCTTGGGTGCGCAGATGACAGGAACGGTAGGGGTTGATGGGAAGCTGGCAAACCAGCCGCTGATGTCGTCTGCGTGATGCTCCTCGCGCACATATATGCGCTGCAGCTGCGCCAGAGGTAGGCGGCTCGGGTACAGCACCTCCGCCTGTCGGTCAGTAGTCCAAGAGGTCGACTGCCCGGCCCTTCGTACCATCGGCTGAGAGTAGCGCCCGCTCACCACCTCGGCGAACAGTGCGTTCAATCCGTCCGCGCCCGTACCTCTGCGAACGGAGGGGTAGATATTGTTTGTGGTTGTGAAATAGACGCCAGGAGCGCTGAGGATCTCGGCTTCGAAGCTTAACGCGGCCCACCACACTTCATCGACCTCGTGCCATCGCTTGCTGGCATCGAACATGGAATCGTTGATGCGGGAAATGCTGAGATTGACATAGTCAAGCCAAGCGTGATCTTTCCGCGTGCTGCAATTGGGTGTATAGATATGCTCTACGTATTTCTCCGATGGGAGTCGATGTCGGCTGAGTACTGCGGATGTGCCAAGAATTCCTAGCAGTCCGAGATTGGTTGTGAAGTGGAGTGCCTCGGAGATCTTCCGGCTCGTGATGATCGATTCGACCGTGTCCTTGGTCTCCGGGGCGTCCTGGGTGGACGTCACAGGCGCACCTCCTCGTACGTGCCGACGGCCAAGAGGTTGATGAGTGTTGACGGATCGTCGGCCTTGTATCCCAAGGTCACCGTCTTCCGGGACCGGCCTACGCCCATGGCCAGCAGCCTGCGGAGCATGTCCAGCGTTGCATCGCCTTCCTCGTCGCCGTGAGGGGTGACCTGCTGGTTCAAGCCAAGCATGAACACATGGTCGAATTCCAGCCCCTTAGCCGAGTGGATGGTGCAGAGTGCGACTGACTCGGGCCCAGACGGCCACCCGGATGCGCGAGTCAGGTCACACCATGCGACGCCTTCGCGATCCAACTCCTGTCGGAGGTGGTCGAACCATCCGCCGCCCTTCGGGTGGAGGAACGCGACAGACTCGCTCGTCAGGTCGATCTCGTTGCGCAGACGTCGGATCGCGTAGTGCACTTGAGCGCTGAATCGGCCAACCGCGACAGTAGGGAGCGGGCCGTCGCGATCGGATGCGTGGAAGTCAGGGAGCGATCCGTCATCCTCGTTGGGTAGTCCTTCAACGAGTCCGCGCGCGAAGGCGGCAACCTGCCGGGTGTTCCGGTAGTTGCTGCGCAAGACGTGGGAGTTCGCGAGTTGGACGCCAGCCTCGGGCCAGGTGAAGAAGCGTGGGTAGATGCGCTGAGTCGCGTCCATGACGAATGTCGTGGTGTGTTCGGTACCAACGTGTGCAGCGATTGCACGTACCTGGTTGGCGCTGAAGTCCTGTGCCTCATCTGCGATCACGACATCCCAGGTCGGCTGCCCTTCTACCAAGGCAGCTTCCGCGGCGATGTCGTTCCAGTCGCGCCAGCCCTGCTTCTCTTTGTGTGCGGTATATGGAAGGACCACGTCGGTCAGTAGGCGCTGGCGAAGCGCTCGCTCGACGCGGGGAGCTTGGCCTCGCCCTTCTCGGCGGGCACCTAGGTAGTCCTCCAATTCGTCGGGGCGGAAGCGTCCCATGAGGTATTCGACCTCGTCGATGACGAAGTCGATTGGCAGTGGAACCGAAGCGGCCAAGCTACCGATGGCCGGCCGGGTTCGCTCGCGATCGACGAGGCCCTCATTGCCGACCATCCCGACTGCCCACTTGCTGAAGGTCGAAACGCGAAGGATCAGCCCCGGTGAACCGGAGACTTGCTGACGGGCTAGTTCTCCGACGTATCCCTGAAGAGTCTTATTGTAGGTAAGTACCAGCACTCGCACAGGGTCGACTAGTTGCAGTCGCTCGCGACGGCTAAGCCTGGTGGCGCACAGCTGCCGCAGACGCAACAACGCAGTGGTGGTCTTGCCGCTCCCGGCGGCGCCACGGACCAGATGAAAGCCCGGCCGCGTGTCGGCCAGGATCCGCATCTGCTCTGGGCTTGCTTCAACGTGCGACAGCAACCTCATGTGCACCCCCCACGGTTGGGTCCGGTGTTACGGACTCGCATGCCGTTCAGGCTAGGCCGAACGGTAGGAGCGGGTGCGACTTTCAGTACATCGGGTGAGAAGCCACATGTGGGATCTGGGCCAATTCCATGAAGCAGGCTCCATTTGTCGGAGACTGGGGCGGTCACCGTGGCCAGCTCGAGGTGCGTCTACGGCTGAGTCCAGCTGTTGGCGAAGTCGCACTGGAGGTCCGTCCAGCGGCGCTGCTCGTCGGGCACGTAGCCCTGGTGGCCGCGGAGGTGGGCCAGGGCATTGACCCACTGGTCCCAGAGGCCGTCGGGCTCCGTGAAGCGGTCGGCGTGGTGGGTGCCGAGTCGGGCGTCGAGGTGGAGGAGGGCGCCGAGGGCGGCTGGCTGGTCGTAGCGGAGGTCGGTGCGGGGGAGGTAGCGGTCGAGGTAGGCAGTGAGGATCTCGGCGTCCGCGTGCGTGCCGAAGCGGGCCAGGGCGAAGCAGTAGGCGCCGCCGGAGAAGCAGAACTCACTGGCCAGGAGCAGGTCGCCGACGCGTTCGCGGAACGTGTCGCGTCGGCCTACGCCGATTAGCCAGGCGGCGGTTAGGCGTGAGCGCCATTCGTAGCCGAGAAGGGCCTCCAGCTCGGCGTCGGTGATCGTGGCTGCGTCGTCGATGAGCTGACGGGTGAAGCGTTCGGCGTCTGGCCACCCGGGCCGCAGGACGCGACCGCTCTTCAGCGCGAGGTAGCGGGGGCGGCCCGAGTCCTTCCTCGTCACGTAGCGCTCGATCACGTAGCCGTAGCCGATCTCCTCGGGGTGCTGGAATGGCATCGGTCACCTCTCGGGGTATAGGTCGGTACGGTCGATCCAGGTGGGGGCGACGAAGATGTTGTCGCCGACCGGCGCTTCGGTGGCTTCGAGGAGGGACCAGGCGCGGGCCTCTTCGACCAGGTGCTCCCAGGGCGCGCTCCAGTCGAGCTGCCAGTCGAGGCCAGCGCCTGAGACGGAGTATGTGCTGCCGGCGTCCACTCGCCAGAACTGGGAGTAGAGGATCAGCTGGGCGTGGTCGGCCAGGTCGTCGATGATCTCCGTGAAGTGGGCAGAGGGCCAGCCGGGGCTGTCCGCTCCGGTACCGGCGCGCAGGCGGGCAGTCAGGGCGGGGACGACGGGGGTGCGGGCGCCGAGTTCGGTCAGGGCCCAGCGGATGCCGTCCGGCTCGGTCCAGTCGGGTGGGGTCCGACGTGCCAGGCAGGCGCGGTAGGCGCGGCGCAGCGGCTCGACCGCGCCGTCGATCTCCAGGCTCGCCAGGGCGATCGCTGCCCATTCGCGGACGGTCGGGTTGTCGCTGTCCAACAGTTGGATGAGGGCGGGGCCACAGCGGGGATCACCCACCTCCTCGAAGACCTCGATGGCGGTGAGCTGACCGAAGCCGCCGAGGGAGGGGAGGCCGTCGATGATGGCGGGGATGGCTTCGGAGCCGATCCAGATCAGCTCCGCGCGGGCGTCGTAGGACGCGCCGGCTTCGCCGTCGAGCTGCTGGATGAGTCCCTCGATGTGGGGAGTCATGACGCCGGGTGGGCGCGGCGCCAGAAGGTGGGCAGCCACCAGCAGAGCACCGAGCGGTCGTCGGGCCACGGGGCGCGGTCCTCGGCTTCCCAGTCCTCGAAGGAGTCGCGCGTCAGGTCGATGGGTCGCCAGGCGGGGTCGAGCGGCTCGTCCTCGGCCGGAGGGCGGATGTACTGCTGGCCGTGCTGGTCGCAGGCGCCGAAGTCCTGGTAGTTGTGCTGGGCCTCGATCAGGGAGACCTTGTTCGCTCCGCCGTCCATGGTCGGCCAGCGGAACTGGACCCCGTCGTCCTCCCAGGAGCAAACGGGGCAGATCTCGTAGGAGCCGGGCATGCTGTCGAGCACGCGGTGCCCGCAGCAGGGACAGGGGTAGCGGTCGCTCACCTGCGCAGTTTCGTTGCAGGTCCGGCCAGTGCGCCATGGATTTCTCTGCCTCGGCACCCCGACCAGTCCGCAGCCAGTCCGCAGGACACCCGTAAACAGCCATCAGGAGCCAACGCATGCCAACAGGGAAATGGCTGGTCAGAGCCCTGGATGGGGATCCGCCGCAGGTCAGGATCGGGCGGCAGACATTCCGCTTCAACGTCTGAGCGTGTGAATTAGCACCACGTCGCTCACTGGGTAAACCTGCAGGTCAGAAGTGCCCACCTCCTCGGAGGTGGGCCCTTGGCTTTTCCCGCGCTGGGATGGTGCTGGGATTGCTGACCATCCATCAGTCGCCCTCCCTC
The DNA here is from genome assembly GCF_055579465.1 of Streptomyces sp. NPDC032745. Lineage (NCBI taxonomy): Bacteria > Bacillati > Actinomycetota > Actinomycetes > Kitasatosporales > Streptomycetaceae > Streptomyces > Streptomyces sp. NPDC032745. The sequence continues at coordinate 285,295 of NZ_JBVING010000001.1, forward strand.
CTGAACGGTGCCGAGAGTGGTACGTTATTAGGTACCACTTGAGGGAAGAGGTCGGGTCATGTCCATAACCGCGAGCGAAGCCCGCAAGGAACTCTTTCCGCTGATCAAGAAGGTCAACGAGAACCACGAGGCCATCGAGATCGTCTCGAAGCACGGCAACGCCGTGCTCGTCTCGGCCGAGGACTACGCGGCGCTGCGCGAGGGCTCGTACCTGCTGCGCTCGCCGGCAAACGCGCGTCGGCTGCTCAAGGCGTACGAGAACGCCCTGGCCCACGTCAATGTGTCGGAGCGGGAGCTGATCGATCCGGACTCGGCGGACGCTGGTGCGGGTGCCCCGTGAGGCTTGTGTTCGAGGATCAGGGCTGGGAGGACTACACCTCCTGGCTCAAGAACGACCGCAAGATGCTCGCCCGGATCAACAAGCTCATCGAGGACGTCAGGCGTGACCCGTTTTCGGGGATCGGCAAGCCTGAACCTTTGAAGTACCACCTGCCTGGCGCGTGGTCGCGGCGGATCGACGACGAGCACCGCCTCGTCTACCTGGTGACGGACAAGGAGATCATCATCCTCGCGGCTCGGTACCACTACTGACCGACCGTGCGGATGGTGCTGGGAGAGGCCCGTCCGAAACGACGTTTCCGCAGGGCCTGACCTGCGAGAAAGCAGGTCAGGGCGTTGTGCTGTCCGCAGTAGTCCGCAGAACCTGGAGCAGCTGCGTGTCGTGGACCGTGGAGCGGTGTCCTGCGTGCACGACCCACACCACCAGTTCCCCGTTGTCGATCGTGTAGACGACTCGGTAGTCACCGACTCGCAGTCGTCCCGGGCCTCCTGCTTTCGGGGCGACCGCAGCGTGCTGTGTCGTGCTTGTGGATGCTTGCCCGCAAATGGGGGCGGGGGTGGGGGCGGGCGGAGAGCCTCGTTGACGGGTGGATCTTGGTGAGTAGGGTCACGGAGCGCGCGCGGTCTCGACAGCAGGCCCGGGGGGAGCGTTGGCGCTCGGGAGGCTCAGGCCGTGACCAGATGGCGATTCCGCACGAGGCTGTGGACCGCGGTGACCACCACGAGCCTGCTCCTGGCTCTGGCCCCCGCTCTGGCCCCCGCGCTGGCCGCCGCCGCGCCGTCGGGCGTCGACGACCCCGCCGATCCGACCGTACGGCGCGACCCGGCGACCGGGCACGCCCGGATGATCTTCAACTCCGGCGGTTATCTGACGCCGCCCTCCAAGCGGGCTCCCGAGCACGTCGCGCTCGCCTACGTGCGTGATCACCGCGGCGAATTCGGGCTCACCGCCGAGCAGGCCGCGCAGCTCGTCGTCGTCTCCACGTACCCCACCAAGCACAACGGGGCGCAGCAGGTGACGATCGGTCAGAGCATCGACGGCATGCGCGTACACGGCGGGCTCCTCACCGCCACCGTCGACAAGCGCGGCCGCCTCGTCATCCTCGGTGGTGCCGTCGTGACCGCCGAGCCGGCCGGCGGCGTCGAGCTGACGGCCAGGCAGGCCCTCGATCACGCGGCCGAGGCCCAGGGCGCCAGGCCGCAGCACGAGCTGACGGGCACGGACAACCGCGACAAGGGCAAGCAGAAGTTCAAGAACGTCTACGCCAAGAGGCTCACGAAGCCCAACGACGTGACCGCCGAGCTGGTGTGGTTCCCCACCGACTCCGGCCGCGAGCTGCGCCCGGCATGGCTCACCGACATCGAGGTCTCCGGTACGTCCTGGTACCAGACGGTGGTCGACGCCGCCGACGGCCGGCTGCTGAGCCGCGAGAGCCGGTACCACCACGCCGGCCCCGAAGGGACCGTCTTCACGGCGCAGCACCCGGACGCCGCCGGCGCCGCCCGTACGGTCACGCCCTTCACCGGGCGCGACGGCTCCTGGGTGACCGGCCGGCTGACCCAGGGCAACAACGCCAACGCCTACCGGGACGAGGACGGCGACAACACGGTGCCGGACACCGGGAACGACGCGCTGCGCCCGCAGTCCCCGGCCAGTGGCGACCCCGCCTTCCAGCACTTCAACCACACGTTCAACGACACGTGGCGCACCAACGCCGGTGCGACGCAGGCCAACCTCGACGCGGACGTGAACCCCGTCGTCACGCAGCTCTTCTACTACACCAACGTGATGCACGACTACCTCTACGGCCTGGGGTTCGACGAGGCGTCGCGGAACTTCCAGGTCGACAACTTCGGTCGCGGCGGCGCGGGCAACGACCCGGTGCTGGCCGAGGCGCAGGACGGCTGGGACCTCGGCTGCCTGGACAACAGCACACCGCCGAACGCGATCCGGTGCACGAACAACGCCAACTTCGGTACCCCCGGGGACGGTGCCAGCCCCCGCATGCAGATGTACATGTGGCAGCCACCGGGCCGGCCGTGGCGTGACGGTTCGCTCGACGGGGACGTCATCGCGCACGAGTACGGCCACGGCGTGTCCAACCGCCTCGTCGGCGGCGGCAACCTCGGCGGCGGCGCCCAGACCGGCGCCCTCGGGGAGGGCTGGAGCGACACGATCTCCTTCCTCAAGTGGGGCGACGCGACGGTCGGCGAGTACGTCACCGGCAACACCGCCACCGGCATCCGCACGCAGGCGTACGACACGTCCACCGAGAAGTGGGGAACGTTCCGCCCGGCCCGCGGCGTGCACCGCAACGGTGAGATCTGGGCCGCGACGATGTACGACATCCGCGAGGCCAAGGGCGTCGCCTTCACCCAGCAGCTCGTCATCGACGGGATGAAGAACACCGCCACCGCGCCGAGCTACCTCGACGCCCGCGACGGCATCCTGGCCGCCGACATGACCAACAACGCGGGGGCGAACCAGTGCCTGCTGTGGCGGGTCTTCGCCGGCCGCGGCATGGGCACGGGCGCCGCGTCGAGCGCGGACCAGAACACCGTGACGGCCGACGAGACCGTACCGGCCGCCTGCCTGCCGACCGCGAACGCCGGCGGCCCGTACACGACGGGCGAGGGTACGGACGTCACGCTCAGCGCCGCCGGCTCCGCCAAGGGGACCGCACCCTCGGCCGGGAACCCGACGACGTACGCGTGGGACCTCGACAACGACGGCCAGTACGACGACGCCACCGGGGTCAGCGCCACCTTCGGCCAGGTGGGCCAGGACCGCGTCTTCACCGTCGGACTCCGGGTGACGGACAGCGCCGGCAACACCGACACCGACTCGAGGACGGTGACCGTCGAGAACGTCGCGCCGGCCGTGTCCCTGCAGCCGGTCCCCCCGGCCGGGGAGAACACCCCGGTCACCCTGACGGGCGGTATCGGCGACCCGGGCCGGCTCGACCCGCTGACCGCCACGGTCGACTGGGGTGACGGAGCGGGCCCGCAGGCGCCGGCCGGCACGCTGGAGAACGTACGTCCCGACGCGACGCTGAGCTTCTCCGCGGCGCACACGTACGGGGATGACGGGACCTTCACGATCGAGGTCTGCGGCAGTGACGACGACACGAGCAGCTGCCGGTCGGTCGACGCGACGATCACCAACACCGACCCGGCCGCGGCGATCCCGGCCGACGGGCAGACGACGTACAACGGGCAGAAGGCCTTCATCGCCCACGCCGGCACGCCGATCGCCGTGAAGGGCACGTCGACCGACCCCGGCAGCGACGACCTGACCCTGACGTGGCTGTGGGGGGACGGGGCCCCGGACAACCTGGTCTCGCTGGTGAACCCGCCGGCCACCGACCCGGACCCGAGCCCCTCGGTCCAGCCGCGCAACGTGACGGCGACGAAGTCGCACGCGTACCCGGCCGCCTGCCTGTCCACGCTGACCTTCACCGGCCGGGACGACGACGGCGCCGCCGCCTCCGACACGGCTGCCGTCATCATCACCGGCAATGCAGTGCGGGCGCGCAACCAGGCGTACTGGACGGGCGAGTACGACGGGCGGGCGCCGGACCGGTTCACGCCGGCCCAGCGGGCCTGCCTGCTGGGCGTGGCCTCGTACATGAGCGCGGTGTACGGGCCGCTGACCGAGGCCCAGGCGTACGCGATCCTGGGCTCGGGCTCCCCGCAGCCGAGGCCGCTGGTCTCCCAGCAGCTGCTCGCGGCCTGGCTCAACTTCGCGAACGGTTCGTACGACCTGGCCACGCCGGTGGACACCGACGGCGACTGGAAGGCGGACTCGGCCTTCGGGGCGGCGATGGCCGGCGCCGAGGCGGTCTACAACAACCCGGCGTCGACCCGGAACCAGCTGCTGCACCAGGTCGACGTCCTGCTTCGGTTCAACGTGCGTGACGGTGGCTGACCGACGCCTGGTGTGCCTCGCCGCCCTCGCGCTCTTCACCGGGTGCGGGGGCGGCGAGGCACGTCCGCCGGCGAACGAGGCGCGTGACCCGGGCGGTACGGGCGTCACGGGTGCGACGGGAGCCGGCGCACCGACACCGGCGCAGGGCCGCGTACTCACCGGGGCCGACGACGGCTTCACGGGCCGGCTCGAGGTCGGGCAGACGGCCCGGCTGCGGCTCCCGGAGGCCGGCCCGGAACCCACCGCTCACGGCGAGTCGGTCCTGCTGATCCCCATCAGCAACGTGACGGCCACGGGCCACCGCGAATGGGAACTGCGCGCGGTCCGCGCGGGCACCACCCACGTCTCCGTCCCCCGTCCCGCCGCCCCGCCGGCCGCGTTGGCCTTCGTGGTCCCGTGAGCGGGCGTGGCGAAGGCGCGCCCGGGAGAACCGGGCGCGCCTTGCGGTGCCGCTAGCGCAGGGACTCGGAGGAGCCTGACGGGCGGGGGCGGTCCTGGGGCATGTCCATGTCCATGTCCTCGGACGTGCGGTCCGGGTTCTTCGCCTGGCTCTTGGCTTCCTGCATCTTCTGCTTGGCCTGCTCCTTGAGCTTGTTGGCCTTGTCCTGGGGCGGCTGCTTCTTGACCATGCCGGTTTCGCTCCTCGAAGAGGGTGAGGGGACGTCCACTGGGGACGTCCACCACCCTGACACCCGCTGGTGACTCCCGCATGTCGGAAGGTCACGCTCCGTGACTCGTCAGGCGAAGTTGGCCTTCGCCAGGACCGTGCCGTCCGGGGTGAGGAGGCTGGCGCCCGCGAGGGTCGTGGGGTTCACGTCGGCCGCCGCGACCCAGTAGCCGTAGCCGCCCTGGAGCGAGAACGTGCCGAGGCGGGTCGTCGTGCCGTCCTTGTTGTCGAGTACGCAGCTGACCTCCGGCGTCGCCTTCTCCAGGTCCACCGACATGTACACCCAGCCCTGCTGGCCCGGATGGGCGAAGACCCGGCCCACCTCCCCGCCGTCCGCCATCAGCGGCGCCTGCAGCAGCTGGGCGTTCGCTTCGGCCGTCGGGGACACGGGCCCCGAGGCCTGCTCGATCGCCGTGCCCGCCGCCCAGCCGGCGAAGCCGCACGCCACGGCCAGCGCCGCCGTCGCGACCGCGACCCGGGGCCGCAGCAGCCGGCGCCGGGCCGGTGCCGGCTGCGGGGGAGGCTGCCGCGGGGCCGGCTGCAGGCCGGCCGTGACGCGGCTCTCGAAGCCGACCGGGGGCTCCGTACCCGGCAGCAGGCCGAGCAGCCCGTCGCCGACCAGGGCCAGCTGCTCGATGTGCGCCCGGCAGCCGGGGCACCGGTCCAGGTGCGCGACCGCACGGGCGCGCTCCCGGGCCGGGAGGATGTCCAACGCCAGCTCGGCGTCGAGCTCCCTCAGCTGCTCGCAGGTCATCTCGCTCATCGCCGGCTCTCCTCGGCCCCCAGGGTCCTGCGCAGCTTGTGCATGGCCGTCCGGATCCGCGTCTTGGCCGTCCCCAGCGGGATCCGCTCCATGTCCGCGACCTGCTGCGCGGTCATCCCGTAGATGCCGGCCATCACCAGGGCGCGGGCCTGCTCCCGGGGCAGGTCCGCGACGGCCGTCCGTATCCCGGCCGACGTCTCGGCGGCGAGCGCCTGCTGCTCGGGGGTCTCCGTCACGATGTCGAGGAGGGCGTCCAGGTCCTCGGGGGCGACCGGGTTGGCCCGGCGGGCCCGGACCGCGTCGATCGCCAGATGGTGCGCGATCGCCGTCAGCCAGGTCCGTACCGAACCGCGGCGCGCATCGTAGACCTGGGCGTGCCGCCAGGCCCGCTCGAACGTCAGCTGGGCGATGTCCTCGGCGAGCTGCGCATCTCCGACGACGGCGATGGCCACGCCGAACACCGTGCGCTGGAAGCGGCGGACGAACGCGATGGCGATCTCGGGATCCCCCGTCGCCAGGCCCGACAGCAGTGCTTCGTCCGGCGCACGCCCGAGCGGGAGGCCCATTCTCTGCACATCAGTGGATACGTTGGGCCTCCCCGAATGGATTGGTTCCGGTTCGCGGGGAAACACCCCTTCATTGTCCTCCTCTCCCGGCGTCCCTCCCCGTCCGCAATCTCCCGGCGGCGGTCAGCCGTATCTCTGCCATGACAAGGACACGCACCACCCGGACCACTCGCGTGGGAACGGGGCTGGCGGCCGGAGCGCTCGCGGGGCTGCTGGCCGCCTGCGGGGGCGGCGGCTACGGAGCCGGAAACGGCCCGGCGGCGCCACCCGCCCCGTCCGCGCCCGCCGCGACGCAGGTCACGGCGGACCTCAGCGACTTCCACATCGCCCTGTCCCAGCAGACGTTCAAGGCCGGGGCCTACTCGTTCACCGTCAGGAACACCGGCCACCACGAGCACGCCCTGGAGGTGGAGGGACCGGGCGGGGAGCAGCGCTCCATGACCCTGGCGCCGGGGGAGAGCGGGAAGTTCGACATCACCCTCAAGGACGGTACGTACGAGCTCTACTGCCCCGTCGACGGGCACAAGGACCTCGGGATGAAGACGGAGATCACCGTGGGCGGCGCCGTGAACGGCTACTGAGCGTCCCGCCGACGGCGGTAGGTTGCGTGCAGTCGTCACCCGGCGCAGCCGGGAGCAGTCGGCGGCGGGAGCAGTCGAGGGGAGGGGCATGCGGCACAGGGCGGCCGAGACGATCGACGCGGGCGAGCGGCTGCACGCGGCGGCCGCCGCGCTGCTGGCCGACCACCGGCGGGCCGTCGAAGCCGTACGGGAGGCCTGGGCGCCGATCCACGCGGAGCTGGCCCGCCTCGAGCTGCAGCGGATCCCCGTCGACCGGCTGGCCCAGGTCACGGAGGGGCGGCTGCGGGTGACCGCCGTCGAGGCGGCCGGGTTCGACACCGTGCAGCAGGTGCTGGACGCCGGACGTCACCGGCTGCGGCAGATCCCCGGGGTCGGGCAGCAGACCGCCGACCAGGCGCTCGGCGCCGCCCGGCAGCTCGCCGAGGCCGTCGGGGAGACCGTCGCCGTGCACCTCGACGTGGACCGCCCCGAACCCCGGACCACCGCACTCGTGACCGCCCTGCAGCTGCTCGTCGAGGCCGGGCCCGAAGCACGCCGGGCCGTCGGGGCGGCCCGGCGGCTGGACGCCGGACTCGGGCCGCTGCTCGCCGACGCCGGGCCCGCCGCAGGCCGGCTGCGGATGTGGTTCGCGGGACGGGAGCGGCGGGAGCGGGCGCTGGCCGCCGTCGGGGAGATCGGCCGGCTGACCGCGGAGGCCGCCGGGAGCGGGGTGCCCGTACTGCTCGGACAGGCCTCGGTCGACCTGCTGCGCGGCCCCGCCGACGAGGCGGCCGCCTGGGTCGACTTCGAGCTGCGCTCCGCCGAGTACTACGGGCTGCTCGCGGAGATCACCGAGCGCGCCGGGACCGGCGGCCCCGGCCCGGCCGCCGCCCAGGGGTTCCTGCCCGAAGCGCTGGCCGAACGGATCCGCACCCAGGACCTCGACGAGACGCACCGCCGGGTCTCGCTGCGCGGCTACCAGTCCTTCGGTGCCCGCTTCGCCCTCGCCCAGCGGCGGGTGATCCTCGGCGACGAGATGGGGCTGGGCAAGACGATCCAGGCCCTCGCCGCCCTCGCGCACCTCGCCGCGCAGGGGCAGCGCCACTTCCTCGTCGTCTGCCCGGCCGGCGTCCTGATCAACTGGACCCGTGAGATCGAGGCGCGCAGCACCCTGCGCGCGGTCGCCCTGCACGGCCCCGGCCGGCACGACGCCTTCGCGGACTGGCGGGGGGAGGGCGGGGTGGCCGTGACGACCTTCCAGGCGCTGACCGGATTCCCCGAACTCGCCGCGGAGGAGCTGGGGATGCTCGTCGTGGACGAGGCGCACCACGTCAAGAACCCGCGCGCGCAGCGCTCCCTGGCGGTCGCCGCCTGGGCCGCCCGCTGTACGTACGTCCTCTTCCTCACCGGCACCCCGATGGAGAACCGGGTCTCGGAGTTCCGCAGTCTCGTACGGATCCTGCAGCCCGAGGCGGACTCCGGGATCGGGGACGTCGACTCGGTCGCCGGGTCCAAGGCGTTCCGCAGGGCGGTGGCGCCCGCGTACCTGCGGCGCAACCAGCGCGACGTGCTCGCCGAGCTGCCCGGGCTCCAGTGGACCGACGAGTGGGGGGAGCTGAGTGCCGCGGACCGGGACGCCTACCGGGCGGCGGTGCGGGCCGGCAACTTCATGGCGATGCGCAGGGCCGCGTACGCGAAGCCGGAGAAGTCGGCGAAGCTGCAACGGCTGCGCGAGCTGGTGGCGGACGCCGCCGCCAACGGGCTGAAGGTCGTGGTGTTCTCCGCCTTCCGCGAGGTGCTCGGGGCGGTCGAGGACGCGCTCGGGCGCCGGCCGCCGGGAGGCGACGGACACGACGGAGGCCCGCTCTTCGGGCCCATCTCCGGGAGCGTGCCGCCCGCGCGCCGCCAGCGGCTCGTCGACGGGTTCGGCGCGGCGGCCGGGCACGCCGTACTGCTCGCGCAGATCGAGGCGGGCGGCATCGGGATCAACCTGCAGGCGGCGTCCGTGGTGATCCTCTGCGAGCCGCAGGTCAAGCCGACCATGGAGCAGCAGGCGGTGGCCCGCGCCCACCGGATGGGCCAGGTGCGCGCCGTACGGGTGCACCGGCTGCTGGCCACGGACGGGGTGGACCAGCGGATGCTGGAGGTGCTGGAGCGCAAGGCGCGGCTCTTCGACGCGTACGCCCGGCGCAGCGTGGTGGCGGAGTCGGCGCCCGAGGCGGTCGACGTCTCGGACACCTCGCTGGCCCGGCGCATCGTCGAGGAGGAGCAGGCACGGCTCGGCGCCGCCCGCTGACGGCGCGGGCGGCCCGCCGGGGCCGAGGCGTGCGGGCGGCGCGTCAAGAAGGGATCAGAGGCCGCGGACCGAGGCGATCGTGAAGGACGTCGGCGTACCCGGGCCCATGGGGCCGCCCTTGTCGAACTGGGAGCGGACCACGAGCGTGCGGCCCGGGGTGTGGCTCAGCGTGGTCGGGATCTGCAGGGACGGGTCCGTGATCGTCCTGGTCAGCCGGGCCCGGGTGCCGTCGGGGCTCAGGTGCCACCGGGTCAGGGTGTTCGTGGTGTTGTGGGCCACCCGCAGGGTGCCGTCGGGGGCGAGGTCCAGGCCGTCGGCGTGGGTGAGGTCGCCGCCCTGGAGGGCGACGCGGGATATCGCGCCGGTGCGCAGGTCGATGCGGTGGAGGTCGCCCGCGGTCATGTCCACCGCCAGCAGGAAGCGGCCCGCCGGGTCCGAGACGATGCCGTTGAGGGCGAAGCTGCCCGCCGGGGACGGGGTGAGGTGCCCGCTCAGGTCGTACGCGGGGAGCAGCGCGCCCGAGCCGGCCGCCAGCTGGGCCGGGGTGACGCGGTAGATCACCGAGCGGACGCTGTCCGTCAGGTAGGCGGTGCCGTCCGGGGTGATGGCCAGGTCGTTGACGAAGAGCCCGCCGGTCCCGGCGACCTCGAAGTGGGCCAGGCGCCTGCGGGACGCGGTGTCGTAGACGGAGACCCCGGAGGTGGAGTCGGTCACCCACAGGCGGCCGCGGGCGTCGACGCGCAGGCCGTTCGCCGTGTGGCGGCCGTCGGCGCCGGCGGGCAGGAACACCTCGGCGGTGCGCTGTCCGGGGCGGGCCCGGTAGACGGTGCCGTCCGCGTACGAGCCGACGTAGACGGTCCGGTTGCGGGGGTCGGTGGCTATGCCTTCGGGGTAGACCTTCTCGCCGGGGAGGGTGAAGGCCGCCGAGATCCGGCTGTCGGAGACCGGGGCGGAGGAGGCCGGGGCGGCCTGTGCGGCCGTAATCGCGCCCAGGGTGAGCGCCGTGGTCAGGGTCAGGAGCGTGGCGGGCAGGAGCTTCTTCAGCACAGCGAGTGTCCTCTTCCATGTGGGTGAACACGAACATAGATTAGAGCCCTAATGCTTGCAAGGGCCTTAGGATGCGGGGATGACCTCCATGCCTCCCGAGGAGCGCATCGGCTCGCACGTCAAGCGCGCCGAGCAGGCGCTTCTCGCGGCCAAGAACGCTGCGCTCAAGCCCGCCGCAGTAACGGTTCCGCAGTACGCCGCGCTGCTCTGGCTCTCCGAGAAGCCGGGCATCTCCGCGGCCGCGCTGGCCCGGCTGTGCGGGGTGACGCCGCCGACCATGAACACCGTGCTGAAGAACCTCCAGGAGCGCGGGCTCATCGAGCGCACCCCGCACGAATGGCACCGCAACGTGCTCGAGACCCGGCTCACGGAGGAGGGCCGGACCGCGATGGAGCTCGCCGACGCCGGTGCCGTACGGGTCGAGCGGGCGCTCGCCGCGGCGTTCTCGGCGGAGGAGCGGGAGCAGCTGATCAGCCTGCTGGGGCGGTGCGCGGAGGCGCTCGACGCCCAGAGGTGAGATGTGCTGTCGGGGTTCCGGACACATGAGATTCCGGCCATGTTTTTGCCGGGTTTTGGAACTGCCCGGAAGATTCGCACATCAGGACCAATGGGAACCCAGCCGTTCTGCCCCGACCTGGGGCAGTCATGACCGTTCGGAGCGAAGTTCGTGCATCAAGACCCGCCCCGGCGTTCCCGCCGGGCGATATGGATATCCGCCGTCGTGGCCTTCGCGCTGCTGCTCGGCGGCGGGGGCTTCGCCGCCTGGAAGCTCGAGTGGTTCTCCGGCAACGGTGACTCCGTGAGCTTCGGCAAGGCCCCCGCGTCCGCCGCCCCCGATGCGGGCAAGCCGTCCCCCGGCGCGCCGTCGGCCTCTCCCACGCCGACCGGTGATCCGGACGTACTCCTGCCGACCGGTCCCAAGTCCGACTTCAAGCAGACCGCCAAGCTCGACGACGGCACGGTCATCGCGAGGACCCGCCTCGCGGGCGCGAAGTCCGGCTTCGAGGGCGACGTCTGGGTGTGGACGCCCAAGGAGTACAACGAGGCGAAGTACGAGAAGAGCGCCTTCCCGGTGCTCATAGCCCTGCCCGGCGGCAACGGCTTCCCGAGCAACTACTGGTCCGACCGCAGCCTGGGCCTGCAGAAGGCCATAGGCGAGGGCGTCCAGGCCGGTACCAGCCTGCCGTTCATCGTGGTCATGCCGGTGCTGAACCCGGACAGCAAGTACTACTACGACGGCGCCGACATCCCCGGCCAGCCCAAGATGGGCACCTGGATCGCCGACGACGTCCCGGCGTTCACCAAGGCCAACTTCCGCACGTACAAGTCCCGCGACGGCTGGGCCTTCATGGGCTCCTCCTCCGGCGCCTTCGTCGGCATGAAGACCGTCCTGCAGTACCCGGACCGCTTCAAGGCCGTGATCGCCAGCGGCGGCGAGATCGTTCCCGACTCCCCGCTCTGGAAGGGCCACCAGGCGGAGATGGACGCGAACAACCCCGAGAAGCTCGCGAAGAAGCTGATCGACGGCAACGGCCCCGAGGTCTACATCAACTTCCAGGTCGGCACCAAGGAGACCGGGAAGGAGCGGATGACCAAGTTCCAGCAGCAGTACGGCAAGGGCCCCGTCAAGATGACCATCCGCGACATCCAGAACGGCGAGCACAACGGCTGGCACTACGTCCGGGGCATGAAGGAGGGCTCCCTGGAGTGGATCAGCAAGGTGCTCAAGGGCCCGCAGCCCGCGACCGGCTGACCAGGCCGTACGCACGGAGCCCGGGACCGGGGTGGCGCAGGCCACGTCCCGCCGGTCCCAGGCAACCCATCCGATCGTTGACACCTCTGTAAGGGGTGTAAGGGGGACCGATCGGTCCGACCCGCGCTCTTCGGGAGCGCCGGAGAAGGAACGGGACAAATCCGTGCAGCATGACCAGCTTCAGGGTGACCGCGACCTCATGACCGAGGAAGGCCCGCTGACCACGGGCCGTCGCCGCCCCAAGCGTCGGCGCAGGCTTCTGATCGGCGGTGCGCTGGCGTTCACGCTCGCCGCCGGCGGCGGTGCGGCGGCGTACAAGTACGGGCTCTTCTCGGACATAGGAGATCCGGTCTCCTTCGGGAAGGTGCAGGAGTCGGCCGCGGCCGAGGAAATCCGGCAGGGGGTGAGCATGCCGACCGGGCCGAAGTCCGAGTTCGTCCGGACCTACCGGCTGCCCGACGGCACGCAGATCGGCCGGACGACCCTGACCGGCGCGAAGTCGGGGTTCACCGGTGACGTGTGGGTGTGGGTCCCGAAGGAGTACGACGAGCCGAGGTACGCCAAGAGCGCCTTCCCGGTTCTGATCTCCCTGCCCGGCGGCCGGGGCTACCCCACGAACTACTGGGGTACGGGCCCCGGCCTCGGCCTCCAGAAGGCCGTGAGCGACGGGGTGAAGGCCGGTACGAGCCTGCCCTTCATCCTGATCATGCCGGTGCACAACGCGGACACCAAGCACCACTTCGACGCCTCGGACATCCCCGGCGAGCCCAAGATGGGCACCTGGATGGCCGAGGACGTCCCGGATTTCACGAAGGCCAATTTCCGGACCTTCACCTCCCGGGACGGGTGGGCCTTCATGGGCTCCTCCGCGGGCGGATTCGGTGCCTTCAAGCACGTCCTGAAGTACCCGGACCGGTTCAAGGCGGCCATCGCGAGCGGGGTCGACATCGTCCCCGATTCCCCGCTGTGGAAGGGGAACACGCAGGCCATGGACGAGAACAACCCCGAGAAGCTCGCCGAGAAGCTGATCAAGGAGGGTGGTCCGGACGTGTACGTCAACTTCCAGATCGGCACCAAGGAGACCGGCCGCGAGAAGGCGGAGAAGTTCATCAAGGAGTACGGAAAGGGCCCCGTGCACACTCAGCTCCAGGTGATCCAGGATGGTGAGCACAACGGAAAGTCGTACGTGCGCGGTATGAGGGAGGGCGCTCTGGAGTGGATCAGCAAGGTCATGCTCGCACCGACCCCCGACCCCGGCGTGCGATGAACGTAGCCGTCAAGGGTGCGTCGGCGGCGGCCGTCGCCGGGGTGGCGGCGGTCCTGGCCGTCGGCTTCCTCAAGGCGACGGACGTGGACGCGCACGCGGTGCACGCCTTCCCCGGCGTCGGCGTGCTCATGGCGAACGGGGAGCACTGGTGCACGGCGAGCGTCGTCGACAGTCCCAAGGGCACCGTCGTCGCGACCGCCGCGCACTGTGTGGCCCCGGCGGGCGAGGACGGCGAGCCCGGAGCGGTCGCCCACGACGGCCGGGCCATCGGCGACCTCTCCTTCGCCCCCGCGTTCACCGGGGAGGGCGTGGGCCGCCAGCCCCTCGGGGTGTGGAAGGTCCGCGCGGTCCACGTGGACGAGCGCTGGACCAGATGGGGCGAGGACACCGCCGACTTCGCCTTCCTCAGCATCGAGCCGGACGAGGACGGCCGCACCGTGCAGCAGGCGGTCGGCGGCGCCGACGAAGCCCCGAAGCCCGACTGGACCTCCGGGTACGAGCGCGAGGTGACGGTCGTCGGCTACCCGGAGTCGGACCGCAACCCGCAGAACAAGCCCATCTCCTGCACCACCCAGACCAGCCACGACCAGGAGGACCCCGCGATGCTGTACATCGGCTGCGCGGGCTTCTGGTCGGGCACCAGCGGCAGCCCCTGGATCGCCGACCGGGGCGGTCCGGGCCGTCCCGGGCGGCTGATCGGGGTGCTGAGCGGCGGGGAGACGGACGTGGACTCCACGGCCGCCCTGTTCGACGAGAAGGCCAAGGCGCTGTACGAGCAGGCCGCGCGGGACTGACGCTCCGGCCGGGCGGGCGTGACGCGCCTGCGGATCCGGCCCGGCTACTGTTTGCGCTCGGTGCTGACGATCACGCACACCGCCGCGACGACGACCGCACCGCCGACCAGGATCGGCCAGGTCAGGGCCTCGTCGAGGATCAGCGCACCCAGCGCGACGGCGACGACCGGGTTGACGTACGCGTACGTGGCGGCCAGCGACAGCGGCGCCGACTGGAGCAGCCATGCGTACGCCGTGAAGGCGACCAGCGAGCCGAACACGACGAGGTGGCCCAGCGCCAGCCAGGAGGCGGTGGTGCAGGCGGCCCAGTCCAGCCCCCGGTGCTCGCCGCGCAGCAGGCCGACGACGATTCCGCCGGCCCCGCCCGCGAGCATCTGGTACGCGCTGCCCGTGAACGGGTTGCCCGGCAGCGACAGCTTCGACGCGGAGAACGAGCCCAGCGACCAGAGCACCGACGCCACCAGCACGAGCAGCACCCCGGAGAGCTGCACCGCGCCGCCGATGCCCGGACCGGTCAGCACCGCGAGCCCGGCGAAGCCCAGCAGTACGCCGCCCAGGGTGCGCAGCGCCGGCCGGTCGCCGGTGGCGGTCCGCAGCAGCACCAGCCACATCGGCACCGCCGCGATGAGCAGTGCGGCCAGGCCGGACGGCACCGTGGTCTCGGCGAGCACGACGAGGCCGTTGCCGCCGAGGATCAGCAGCAGGCCGACCACGACCGCAGAACCGGCCTGGGCGCGGGTGGCCCGGAGCGCGGCCGGCCCGTACCGCCAGGCGACGAGGCCGAGCAGCAGCAGGCCGGCCACGATGAAGCGGGCGCCGGCGGAGAGGAACGGCGGCATGGTCTGGACGACCACGCGGATGGCGAGGTAGGTGGATCCCCAGAGGACGTAGACGAGGGCGAGCGCGATCCAGACGGCACCGGTGACCCTGCGGGCGGTGGATTCCGGCGGCTTGCTCCCAGCAGTCTCCGAGGTGCGCATGACGGGATCCTAGGGTCGTTGGCGCCTACATGCTTCCCGGGTCTCAGCCCTTGAGCAGGGCGTTCAGCTCGCCGTACGGGAGGGAGGCGTCGAGCGCGGTGTACGTGCCGCCCGCGACCAGCTCCTCGGCGGCGCGGCGGACCACGTCGTACGCGGCCGACGCGACCCAGGAGCCGAGGCTGACGCGGGCCACGCCGAGGGCGCCGAGCTCGGCGACGGACGGGGCGCCGGGGCCGACGAGGATGTTGAGCGGGGCGTCGATTCCCTTGACCAGCTCGGTGACGGTGGCCGGGTCGGTGACGCCGGGGACGAAGATGCCGGTGGCGCCCGCACGGAGGTAGGCGGCGGCGCGGGCGAGGGTCTCGTCGAGGCGGTTCGCCTCCTCCCCGAGGCCGAAGAGGAACGTGTCGATGCGGGCGTTGATGTACAGCGGGACCCCGGCGGTGCCGGCGGCGGCCCGGGCCGCGGCCACCCGCTCCGCGTGGTCGGCGGCGGCCCGGGTGCCGTCCTCGATGTTGATGCCGACCGCGCCGGCGGCGAGCACGCCGGTGACCGTCTCGCCGACCCCGGCGGGGTCGGCGCCGAAGCCGCCCTCGATGTCGGCGGTCACGGGGACGGAGACGGCCGCGGCCACCCGGGCGACGAGGTCGAGGGCGCGGTCGCGGGTCAGGGCGTCCCCGTCGGGCGCGCCGAGGGACCAGGCGACGCCGGCGCTGGTGGTGGCGACGGCGGGGGCGCCGGCGGCCTCGACGAGGCGGGCGCTGACCACGTCCCAGGCGTTGGCCAGGGCCAGCGGGGCGGCCGGGGTGTGGAGTGCGGTGAAGCGGCGGGCGAGATCAACGGTGGTGGTCATGGGCCCAGTTCAGCAGACCGGGCCCGCCCAGGGCTGGCGATTTTCCGACGTGTACGGGTCCTCGCCCGGGGCGCCGCCCCCGGCCGCTGCGCGCCTCGAACGCCGACGGGCCGGGACGGGACGGCGGGGGCCGCACTACGCGGGGCCTCCCTTCAGGCCTGCTCCGCACAGGGGGAGGACCGTCGTGCGGCCCCGGAGGGGGTCGGTGGGCGCGAGCGGGCCCACCGCCGCCCAGCAGGCCGCCGCCGTCGGCTCCACGAAGAGCCCGCGCTGCGCCAGGTCCCGCCGGGCCGCGCGCAGGGCCGGCTCCGGGACCGTCAGGAACGTGCCGCCGGACTTGCGGACCGCCGCCAGGATCTGGCGGGCCCGCGGCGGGGCCGGGATCGCGATGCCCTCGGCCAGGGTGGGCCGCTGTTCCACCGGGTCTGCGTCCTCCGCGCCCGCCGCGAAGGCGGTGGCCAGCGGGGACACCGCCTCGGCCTGCACCGCGATCAGCGCCGGCGGCTTCACCCCGCGCCGGGCCAGCTCCTCGACCGCCAGCGCGGCCCCCAGCAGCAGGGTGCCGTTGCCGACGGGGACGACGAGGGTCTCGGGGAGCCGGCCGCCGAGCTCCTCCCACACCTCGTACACGTAGGTCTTCGTGCCGTGCAGGAAGTACGGGTTGAAGACGTGGCTCGCGTAGAAGACCCCCGGGAGGTCGGCCGCCTCCCGGGCCGCCGCCGCCGTCGCCTCCCGGCCGCCCGGTACGACTCGGACCGCCGCCCCGTGCGCCCGCATCTGTTCCGTCTTCTTCTCCGAGGTGCCCTCGGGCACGAAAACTTCACACTTCAGCCCGGCCCGCGCGCAGTACGCGGCCACGGCCGTCCCCGCGTTCCCGCTGCTGTCCGCGACCACCCGCTCCGGAGCCAGCCGCCGGGCCAGCTCCGCGAGCATCACCGCGCCCCGGTCCTTGAACGAAAGGGTGGGCATCAGGAAGTCGAGCTTGGCGTGAATCCGCTCCCCGAGCGGGACCAGCGGGGTGTTCCCCTCCGACAGCGTGACGGAGAACGCCCCCGGCAGCGGCAGCACGGAGCCGAACCGCCAGAGCGAGTTGGGTCCGGCGGCCGGTTCGAGCGGACTGGCCGGATCCGGTGTGAAGTCGAGATCCCAGGGTCCACCGCAGAGCGGGCAGCACCACGGCGCCGTCCGGGCATCCGCGCGCGTGGCGTCCTCGGGGCAGACGTAGCCGGGCAGTGCGTGCGTCATGTGCAGAGCGCCTTTGCTCATTCATGGCCGTTGTATGGCACGGATGTTACGCGTTCGCCGTCCTCTTGTGGTGGGGCGAACGCGTGGGTCAACCTTTTGGAGGCGGCAGCCCGGCAGACCCCGAAGGGGTTGTCATGCCCATGCCTTTCCGCCGCCTCACCCCCCGCAATGCACCACCTATGAGGAGGACCCCTCACATGTCCGTGATGCGTCACACCCGCCGGAAACTCGCCGGCGTCAGCGCGACCGCCGTCGTGGCCCTCGCGCTCGGCGCGGCCGCCGCGTTACCCGCCTCCGCGGCCGACAACGGCCCCCAGGGCGTCATCGAGAACGCCGGTGCCCCCGGCTCGGTCGCCGGCAGCTACATCGTGACCCTGAAGGACTCGGCCGCCCGCTCCACCGCCGACAGCGGCAAGGCCGTCGCCCGGCGCTACGGCGCGACGATCGGCAGGACCTACAGCGCCGCCCTCAACGGCTACTCCGTCAAGGTCTCCGAGGCGCAGGCGAAGAAGCTCGCCGCCGACCCGGCGGTCAAGTCCGTCGTGCAGAACCGGACGTTCACCGTCGACGACGCCCAGGGCACCCAGCCCAGCCCGCCGTCCTGGGGCCTGGACCGCATCGACCAGCACCCGCTCCCGCTCGACAGCAGCTACACCTACCCGGACAAGGCCGGCGAGGGAGTCACCGCGTACATCATCGACACCGGCGTCCGCATCACCCACGGCGAGTTCGGCGGCCGCGCCTCCTACGGCTACGACGCCATCGACAACGACAACACCGCCCAGGACGGCCACGGCCACGGCACGCACGTCGCCGGCACCGTCGCGGGCACCTCGTACGGCGTGGCCAAGAAGGCCAAGATCGTCGGCGTCCGCGTCCTCGACAACAACGGCTCCGGTACGACGGAACAGGTCGTCGCCGGCATCGACTGGGTGACGCAGCACGCCGTCAAGCCGGCCGTGGCGAACATGTCGCTCGGCGGCGGCGCGGACTCCGCGCTCGACACCGCCGTACGCAACTCCATAGCCGCCGGCATCACGTACGGCGTCGCCGCGGGCAACGAGTCCACGGACGCGAGCACCAAGTCCCCGGCGCGCGTCGCCGAGGCCATCACGGTCGGCGCCACCACCAGTACCGACGCCAAGGCCAGCTACTCCAACTACGGCTCGATCCTGGACATCTTCGCCCCGGGCTCCTCCATCACCTCCTCGTGGGGCACCGGCGACACCGCCACCAACACCATCTCGGGCACCTCGATGGCCACGCCGCACGTCGTGGGCGCGGCCGCCCTGTACCTCTCGCAGAACCCCTCGAGCACCCCGGCGCAGGTCCGTGACGGCCTGGTGGCCGCGGCCACCCCGAACGTGGTGACGGGTCCGGGCTCCGGCTCCCCGAACCGCCTGCTGTACGTGGGCGGTGGCACCACCCCGCCGAACCCGGGCACCCGCTTCGAGAACACCGCCGACTACGCGGTCAACGACAACGCCACCGTCGAGTCGCCGCTCACCGTCAGCGGTGTCGCGGGCAACGCCCCGGCGGCGCTGAGCGTCTCGGTCGACATCAAGCACACGTACATCGGTGACCTGAAGGTCGACCTGGTCGCCCCCGACGGCTCGGTGTACAACCTGCACAACCGCAGCGGCGGCAGCGCGGACAACATCGTCAAGACCTACACCGTCAACGCCTCTTCGGAGGTCGCCAACGGTGTGTGGAAGCTCCGCGTGAACGACAACGCCAACATCGACACCGGCAAGATCGACTCCTGGGCGCTGCAGTTCTGACCCACCGGGAATGAACACGGCGTAAGGCCGCGATGAACTGCGGGGGTGACCGTCATGACGGTCACCCCCGCTGCGTACTATTTCGCGCATTCGTTCGCGCCCCCCTGTGATGGAGCCCCACGCCCCGTGAGCACCCCGCCCCCGCCCTACTGGCTCGCTCCGCCCCCGCAACAGGCGTACCGGGAGCCCGCCCTCAACGGCTTCGCGCTCGCGTCGCTGCTGGTCGGGCTGTTGTGCATGCCGCCGCTCGGGGTCGTCTTCGGAATCGTGGCGCTCGTCCAGATCGCGCGGAAGGGGGAGCGGGGCAGGGCCCTCGCGATCACGGGACTGGCGGTGTCGCTCGCGATGACCGGCGCCGTCGTCCTCGCCGCGGACCGGGTGACGGAGCGGCTGTTCGACCGGCTGGACACGCTCCAGCGGTTCGAGGGCGTCGAGGGCGAGTTGACCGCCACGGACGACATGCGCGCGGGCGACTGCTTCAACGTCCCCGGCGGGGACCTGCTCGACGAGAGCCCGCTCATCTACCGGATCGCGTGCACCGAGGTGCACGAGGGCGAGGTCACCTCCTCGACCCGGTTCGACGACAAGGTGTTCCCGGGCGGGCCCGAGCTGAGGAAGACCGCCACGGACGCGTGCTGGAAGGCGCAGGACGCGTACGCGATGGACTCGTGGGCGCTGCCCTCGTACGCGGAGATGTTCTACTTCGCGCCCTCGCGCGAGGCGTGGAGCGGTGGCGACCGGCGGCTGCTCTGTGTCATCGGCACGGCGGAGCGGGAGCACCGCGGCAGCCTGCGCAGGGACGCCGGGACGCTGAAGCCGGAGCAGGTGGCCTTCCTGCGCGTGATGAACGAGGCCGACCTGGCGCTGGGGGGCGGGCCGGAGGAGGAGATCGACGAGGCGTTGCCGCAGTACCGGGAGTGGGCCCGCGAGGTCGACCGGGCGCTGGCCGCGGAGGCGGGGCTGCTGGACGGGGTGAAGGCCCGGCCGGAGCTGGCCGGGCCGGTGCGGGCGCAGCTCAAGGAGGTCGAGGCGGCGCGGGCGGCGTGGCAGCGGGCGGCGAGGGCGACGAAGCCGGCGGAGTTCCGGGACGCGTGGGACGCGGCCTCGGGTGCACTGTCCGTGGACACGGAGAAGGCGCTGCGCGGGGCGTACGGGCTGTCGACGAGGGTGCCGGACTGGCTCGCGGGGCAGCCGGGCGACTCGGACGGGTCCTCTTCGGCCCCGGTGTGAGGAGCCGACGAGGATAGCGCGCGGTAACGCGCGGTAACGGGTTTCAGTGACCTGGCTTCATCACTTCGGGTGAAACTCTGGCCCTTGCTTGCGGTCTACAACCGTCGGTTGCCAGGGTGTAGCTGTCTGTCAACCTGATGGGAGTGGCCAGTGACTTTCGGTGAGCAGCCGGCCTATCTGCGCGTCGCCGGGGATCTGCGACGGAAGATCGTCGATGGGTCCCTGCCCCCGCACGCCCGGCTCCCCTCGCAAGCCCGGATCCGCGAGGAGTACGGGGTCTCCGACACCGTGGCGCTGGAGGCGCGCAAGGTCCTCATGGCGGAGGGGCTGGTCGAGGGCCGGTCCGGCTCGGGTACGTACGTACGGGAGCAGCCCGTGCCGAGGCGGGTCGCCCGCTCGGGATACCGCACGGGCGGGACGTCGACGCCGTTCCGGCAGGAGCAGGCCGAGGCCGGGGCCCGCGGGACGTGGGAGTCCAGCAGCGAGCAGACGGCCGCGCCGGCGGAGATCGCCAAGCGGCTCGGCATCGAGCCGGGCGAGCGGGTGATGCGGACGCGGTACGTGTTCCGCGACGCGGGGGAGGCGATGATGCTGTCGACCTCCTGGGAGCCGCTCACGGTCACCGGCCGGACCCCGGTGATGCTGCCGGAGGAGGGGCCGCTCGGGGGCTCGGGGGTCGTCGACCGGATGGCCGCGATCGACGTCGTCGTGGACAACGTGGTGGAGGAGGTCGGGGCGCGGCCCGGCCTCGCCGAGGAGATCATGCTGCTGGGCGGGGTCCCGGGCCATGTGGTCCTGGTGATCGGCCGTACGTACTTCGCGTCCGGACTGGCGGTCGAGACCGCCGATGTGGTGGTCCCGGCGGACCGCTACCGCCTGTCGTACCACCTGCCGGTCCGGTGAGCGGACGGGGCGTGCCCGCGCGTTAACCGGACGGTGACGCGGGGGTGCGGGGCGTAACCCCGGGGCAATGCCCACGTGTGACGGGGTGTCACAGACCGGCCCTACCGTCCGGCGGTATGACCGACACCGCCGCCACCACGACCGCCACGCCCGGGCCCGCCTCCGCACCCCGCCGGAGCTACGCGAAGCTCGCCGCCGACGAGAGCCGCGAGGACTACTCGCTGCGGTATGCGCCCCACGCGTTCCGCCGCTGGGGTCCCGCCACCGTCGCGGGCACGGCGCTCGGCGGGATCGCCTACCTCGCCGACTTCGCCATCGGTGCCTCGATCGTCTTCACGTACGGGTTCAGCAGCGGGCTGGCCGCGATCCTGACCGCCGCCGCCGTCATCTTCCTGACCGGCATCCCCATCGCCCGGGCGTGCGCCACGTACGGGCTGGACATGGACCTGGTCACCCGGGGCGCCGGTTTCGGCTACTTCGGGTCCACCCTGACCTCCCTCATCTACGCCTCCTTCACCTTCATCTTCTTCGCCCTCGAAGGCTCGATCATGGCCCAGGCCATGCACCAGGCGATGGGGCTCCCCGTCGAGATCGGGTACCTCGTCACGACGCTCATCGTGATCCCGATCGTGTTCAAGGGCATGGGCGCGCTCGCCAAGGTGCAGGCGTGGACCCAGCCCGTCTGGCTGATCGGCCTGGTGCTGCCGTTCCTCGTGCTCGCCTTCCAGGCCCCGGACGCCTGGGGCGCGTTCACGCACTTCGGCGGTACCGAGGGCGCCGGGGCCGGCTTCTCCTGGACGGGATTCGGCTTCGGGACCGGCATCGCCCTCTCACTCATCGCCCAGATCGGAGAACAGGCCGACTACCTGCGATTCATGCCCGCCAAGACCGCGGCCAACAGCCGCACATGGAGGACCGCGGTGCTCGCCGCGGGCCCGGGCTGGGTGATCATCGGGGCGGCCAAACAGCTCGGCGGCGCCTTCCTCGCCTTCGCGGCCCTCGAAACGGTCGGCAAGACGCACGCCCTGGAGCCCATCGCGCCGCAGATCGAAGCCCTGCGCCCCTGGCTCGGCTCCTTCGCGCTGCCCGCCGCCGCGCTCTTCGTGATCGTCTCCCAGATGAAGATCAACGTCACCAACGCCTACAGCGGCTCGCTGTCCTGGTCGAACTTCTTCTCCCGCATCACCCACCGCCACCCCGGCAGGGTCTGGTACATCTTCCTCAACCTCGGCATCGCGCTGACGCTGATGGAGCTCGACATGTTCGCGATGCTCGGCAAGCTGCTCGGCTTCTACTCCAATGTCGGCATCGCGTGGATCGCCGCCGTCGCCGCAGACCTCGTGATCAACAAGCGGCTCGGACTCAGCCCGCCGTACATCGAGTTCAAGCGGGCGTACCTGTACGCCGTCAACCCGGCGGGATTCGGCGCAATGGTGATCGCCTCCACCGTTTCGATCCTCGCCTTCTTCGGGCTGTTCGGCACCTACGCCGAGGCGTTCTCCACCTTCATCGCGGCCGGACTCGCCCTCGCCCTGTGCCCTTTGATCGCCTGGGCGACCCGAGGGAAGTACTACCTGGCCAGGCCGAACACGGTGAACGGGCCGGGGGTGGAGGTCGAGGACGTCACCGCCACCCACACCTGCTCCGTGTGCGAGACGGCGTACGAACTCCCCGACATCGCCGACTGCCCCGTCCAGTCGGGGCCGATCTGCTCCCTCTGCTGCTCCCTCGACGCCACCTGCCAGGACGTCTGCCGCAAGGCACCGCAGGGAGGTGCGGTGGTGCTGCCGACGCCCACGGTGCGCCGGTCCTGAACCGGCGTACACGGGCTTGTCGTACGCATGGCCGGATGCGTACGCCTGCGAGGTACCTCTTCGTGAAAAACCGTATCCGCTCCGTAAAGGTCGGGCGTAAGGTCGGGCATATGCGCAATGCGGTTTCCCGGGCAGGTACATCGGCGGAGGGTGAAACGCGATGAACGACAGCGGTGCCCTGCTCCCATGGCTGGTCATACGTCAGGACGACAACGGCAACCGCTACCGGGTGGGCCGGTACCCCACCCGGGCCGAGGCCCAGAAGGTCGTCGACAGCCTCGAAGACAGGGGCCACAAGCAGCTGTACTGGGTCGAGCGGATCGGTCAGACCGCCACGACGAACTGAGCATCCCCGCGTTGACATAGGCTCCGCCCCATGACGGTACGAGTTGTCGTGGGCGGAGCCCTTTGTCATGAGGGCCGCCTGCTGGCCGCCCGCCGCAGCGCACCCCCGGAGCTGGCCGGGCGCTGGGAGCTGCCGGGCGGGAAGGCCGAGCCGGGCGAGTCCGTCCCCGAGGCGCTCGTACGCGAACTGCGCGAGGAGCTCGGCGTGGAGGCCGAGCCGCTGGACCGGATCCCGGGGGAGTGGCCGCTCAGGCCCGGGCTCGTCCTGCACGTGTGGACCGCCCGGTTGCTGTCCGGCGACCCCGCGCCGCTGGAGGACCACGACGAGCTGCGCTGGCTCGGGCCCGAGGAGCTGGACTCGGTGGACTGGCTAGACCAGGACCGGCCGGCGGTCGCCGAGGCCGGACGCCGGCTGCGCGCCGAGCGCGCCGAGCAGCACATCAGGTCGCACGGGGGCGCGTGACGCGCGTGCTCTAGGCCGTCTGCGCCACAGTGCGCCGGTGCGTGAAGGATCGGGTGGTACGACGCCTCAAATATCGGGTATGTCGCTATTAGTCCCTATCGTGTGCTGCCCCTCGTGGCTCTGTCCCTGATGAATCGGACTGGGGTCGTTACCGGCCCGGGAAGTGATCGGCGTGATCGACACAGACGGTGAATGCGCCGAGTGGGCCTTCCCCGCCGAACCCGGCGCCGTCCGCACCGCCCGGCACGCCGTGCGTGGCACGCTCGGTTCGTGGGGTCTGGACTCCGTCGGCGACGTCACCGTCCTGCTGGTCAGCGAGCTGGTCACCAATTCACTGAGGTACGCCTCCGGCCCCATCGGCGTCCGGCTGGTGCGGCGCAATCCGGCCAGTGGAAGTGTGACGGGGGGTGCCGCCCTGCTCGTGGAGGTTTCCGATCCGCTTCCGGATCCGCCCCGCGAACGGGTCGCGAACCCGGACGACGAGGGTGGCCGCGGGCTTCACCTGGTGGCGTCCTCCGCGCAGCGCTGGGGGACGCGGCACGGGAAATCGGGCAAGACCGTGTGGTTCGAGTTGGCACTTCCTGGTGAGTAACAAGGTGAAGGATGGCCGACGATCACACGGCATGGCTCGAAATAGTCGGGACCTTTTTGTGATCGTGAACGCCGTGCCGTGCGGGGCCGTGGTGCTGAATACTTCGGTCATGGCCGGTCCGGTTGCGGTGAGCTGGAGGGGACGGTCGCGTGAGCGAGATACCTGCGCAGGCACATCAGGCCCGTGTGCCCGGGGAGACATGGCACGACTCCCTGTGGCACAGCAGCCCGCCTGGCTCGATATATGACTACATAAAGGTCGCGTCCTTCTCCATCGGACCCGACGGGCTCATCGACCAGTGGAGCCTGCGCGCCGAGGAGCTGTTCGGGCTGACCGCCGCACAGGCCGTGGGCCGCGACCCGGTGGACGCCTTCATGCCGCCGGAGCTGCGCGCCGGCGGGCACCGCAGGGTGGCCGAGATCCTCGACGGCAAGGAATGGACCGGCCTCGTCCCCTTCCGGATCCCCGGCGGGAACGGCGCGCACGGCGTGGCCGAGATCTATGTGATGCCCACCCAGACCGAGACCGCCGAGCGGGCCGCGCTGTGCGTCGTGGTCGACGTACGCGCGCTGCGCCGGATCGAATCCGATCTCGCCGCCTCGCAGGCCATATTCGGCCAATCTCCTTTCGGCTTCCTGCTCTTTGGTACGGACCTCACCGTGCAGCGGGCCAACCGCCGTTTCGCGACCGTCTTCGGCGGCGCCGTCGAGGAGCACCGCGGCCGCACGGTCCACGACTACCTCCCGCCCCAGGAGGCCGACCGGATGACCGAGGCCCTGCGGCGGGTCCTGGAGACCGGAGACTCCGTCACGGACCTCCAGATCACCGGCGCCGCCCCCGGCAGCCGGGAGCACCGCCACTGGTCCATCAACCTCTACCGCGTCCACGGCGGCACCGGCCGCCCCATCGGCGTCGCGGGCCTCGGCACCGACGTCACCCGCCGCCACCTCGCCGCCCGCGAGGCCGCCGGGGTCCGGCGCAACCTCGCCCTGCTCAACGAGGCCGGGCACCGCATCGGGAACTCCCTCGACCTCGAGACCACCGCCCGCGAACTGCTGGACGTGACCGTCCCGGGCTTCTGCGACCTCGCCGCCGTCGACCTCTACCAGGGGCTGCTGCTCGGCGACGACGACCGGCCCGCCCGGCCGCAGGGCCCCGGCGTGCCCTCGCTGCCGCCGGGGCTGGGCGCCGGCCGGGCGCCCTCCGCGCCCCTGCGGCGCGTCGCCTTCGCCTCGGCCGTGTCGGACGCCCCGCTGTCCGGTCCGGGCGCACTGGTCTCCGTAGGGGAGATCCACCGCTACCCGGCTGCCTCGCCGGGAGCGCTCGCCCTGCGCACGGCGCGGCCGCGGCTGATCGAGGGCGGCGGGCAGGACGACCTCGTGCAGTCGACGCTCGTCGTACCGATGGTCGCGCACGACACCGTCGTCGGGCTCGCCCAGTTCTCCCGTACGAAGGGCAGCGAGCCCTTCGGGGAACGGGACCGGGCGGTGGCCGTGGAACTCGCCGCCCGGGCCGCCGTCTGCATCGACAACGCCCGCCTCTACCGGCGCGAGCACGAACGGGCGCTGATACTGCAGCGCAGCCTGCTGCCGCCCGGGGACCCCGAGGCGGCCGGCCTGGACATCGCCTGCCGGTACCTGCCGGGGAACGCGGCCACCGAGGTCGGCGGGGACTGGTTCGACGTCATCGAGCTGCCCGGGCATCGCACGGCGCTGGTCGTCGGCGACGTGATGGGCCGCGGGCTGCGGGCGGCCGTCGCGATGGGCGAACTGCGCACCGCGGTACGGACCTTGGCGCTGCTGGACCTGGAACCGGCGGAGGTGCTGACCGCGCTGGACGAGATCGCCCGCGGGCTCGGCGCGCCCGGCGGCTCCCAGCAGGCCTCCCGGGCGGCCCTGCACTCACGGGACGCGGACCGCTCCGAGGTGTACCTCGCGACCTGCGTGTACGCCGTCTACGACCCGGTGACCCGGCGCTGCACCATCGCCAACGCGGGCCACATGCCGCCCGTTCTGGTGGAACCGGCGGAACCGGGCGCCCCGCCGCGGCCCGCCCTGCTGCTGGAGGTGCCGCCCGGGATGCCGCTGGGAGTGGGCGGAGAGCCGTTCGAGGAGGTGGAGGTGGACCTCCCGGAGGGGGCCCTGCTGGCCCTCTACACGGACGGGCTGGTGGAATCGCGGGACCATCCGCTCGAGGAAGGGCTGCGGGGGCTGCGGGACGCGCTGTCCGACCCGGTGCGGCCGCTGGAGGACGTGTGCGACCACGTGCTGAACACGCTGGACACGCGGCACGGTGAGGACGACATCGCGCTGCTGATGGCGCGGGTGCAGGGGCTGCCGGTGGAAGCGGTGGGGGACTGGCAGCTGCCGCGCGAGGCGCGGTCGGTGGGCCGGGCGCGGGAGCTGGCCCGGGCGAAACTGCCGGGCTGGGGGCTGGAGGGGCTGCTGGACACCACCGAGCTGCTGGTGAGCGAGCTGGTGACGAACGCCCTGCGGTACGGGGAGGGCGAGATCCGGCTGAGGCTGCTGCTGGACCGCACCCTGGTCTGCGAGGTCTGGGACGGCAACCTGGTGCAGCCGCGGCGGCGCCGGGCCCGGGACACGGACGAGGGCGGGCGGGGGCTGCAGCTGGTCGGCATGCTGTCGGCGGGCTGGGGCACGCGCCGCACCCACCGGGGGAAGACCGTCTGGTTCGAGCTCCCGCTCCCGGGCGCGGAGGCGGAGGCGGTCTCGGAACTCTCGGCGGAGCAGCTGCTGAGCATGTACGGCTGACCGCCGGCGGACGGGTCCCGCTGCGCGGAGAGGCTCCGCGCAGCGGTTTCGTCAGGCGGCCCTGCGGGACTTCAGGGCGGCGAGGCGGGCTTCGATCTCCGAGGTCTTGTCGAGGTCGTCCAGGGCCTCGAACTGGGCGTCCAGGGAGGACGCCGCCAGTTCCTGCCGGCCCAGGGCCCTGGCCTCCTCCCGGCGGACCTTGTCCTCGAAGCGGGTGATGTCGCTCGTCGGGTCCATGACGTCGATGCTCTTCACCGCGTCCAGCATGGTGTTCTGCGCCTGTGCGGTCTTCGCCCGGGCCACCAGCTCGTCCCGCTTGGCCGTCAGCTCCGTCAGTTTGTTCTTCATCGCGTCCAGCCCGGACCTGAGCTTGTCCACGACCTCGGTCTGGGCGGCGATCGTCGGCTCCGCTGTCTTCGCCTCCTTCTCCGACTGGAGCTGGCGGCCGAGGGCGACCTTCGCCAGGTTGTCGAACCTGTCCGCATCCGCTGCCGACCCCGACGCCCGCAGCCCGTCCGCCTTCCTGCTCGCCGCGAGCGCCTTGGACCCCCATTCGGCGGCCGCCTCCACGTCCTCCTCGTGGTCCGCCTCCAGCATCCGCAGATTGCCGATCGTGGTGGCGACCGCCTGCTCCGCCTCCGTGATGTTGTTCGAGTAATCGCGGATCAGCTGGTCCAGCATCTTCTGCGGATCCTCCGCCTGGTCCAGCAGCGCGTTGATGTTCGCCTTCGCGAGCTGGGTGACGCGGCCGAGGATGGTCTGCTTGCTCATGCGTGCTCCCTCCTTGGGGGTGCTCTCTCCTTGGGGTGCCCTCTCCCTGGGCGAAGGGGGGATCAGAAGCGGCCGCCGCCCCCCATGCGGCCGCGGGTCCCGCCGCCGCCGAAGGAGCCGGGGCCCGGTCCGCCGCCCCCGAACCCGCCGCCGAAGCCCCCGCCTCCGCGGCCGCCGCGCAGGATCTCGCCCAGGATGATCCCGCCGAGAACCGCGCCGCCCATGCCGCCGCCCTGCTGCCGCTGCCCGCCGCCGCCGTACGGGTTCTGGTACGCCCGTACGTCCTGCTCGGCCAGCTGCTGCGCCTGCCGCGCCAGCCCGTCCGCCTGCTGCGCCTCCGCCAGCGCCGCCGCCGGGTCCGAGCCCGCCAGGGCCGCCGACCGCTCCATGCGCCGCTGAGCCTCCGCCAGCCGGGTGCGGGCCTGGCTGCCGACCGCGCCCCGGCTCGTGGTGATGTAGTCCGCCGCCGCGCCGATCGCGCTGCGCGCCGAGAGCACCGCCTGGTCCAGCAGGGCGGCGGCCCGCCGGCTGCCCGCCTCGCGCTCCCGGGCCCCGGCCAGCGCCTCGTCGAGGACGGCATCGGCCTCCTCGACCCGGCGCAGGGCGTCGATCGGGTCGTACCGGCCGGCCTCCTGCGCCCGCCGTACGTCGGCCAGGACCGCCTCCGCCCGGCCGATGCGGCCGCGCAGATCCGCCGTGGAGGCCCCTTCCGCGGTGCCGGTCAGCAGGCCGCGGGCATCGGCGAGGTCGGTCCCCGTCTCCGTGAGCGCCCCGGGCAGCTTCCCGGCCGCCTCCGCCAGCTCCTGCGCCCGCCGCTCCACGGCGTCGACCAGCGTCGCCGCCTGGTCCACCGCCCCCTCTGCGGCCCGTACGTGCACGGCCGCCTTCCCGTTGTCGCCGCCCTCGAGCGCCGCCCGGGCCTCGCCGAGGCTGGTCGTCGCGAACAGCAGCCGGTCCTCGGCCTGTTCGGCGTTGGAGGCCACCGGCGCGGACGCCGAGTCCGCGTAGCGCCCGGCCAGCGCGGTCAGGGTCGCCGTCGCCGTCGTCGTACGGCCCGTCAGGGCCCGCAAGTGCGCCTCGACCGTCGCCACGGCCTGCGGGGCGTTCTTCTCCAGGTCCCGCAGCCGGTCGAAGTCCGCCGACTCGGCGTCGAGCCGCCGGTTCGCCTCCGTGCAGCGGGCCACGATCTCGTCGAGCATCCGCCGCCGGGTGGGGTCGTCCTCGGGATACGCGTCGTCGAGCTGCTGGCGCAGCCGGAACGCGGCCGTCAGCTCGCTCTGCGCGAAGGCCAGGGCCTCGGTGAACGTGCCGACCGCCGCGTCGCCGAACTGCGCGGAGGCGAAGCCGAGCTCCTCGGTGCTGGTACGGATCGCGTCGTCGGTCTCCACCAGCAGGGCCCTGGCCTTGGCGTCCAGCTCGGGCAGCGGCAGGGCGGTCGTGGTCGCGGGCTGCTCGCCCCAGCCCGTCGTGCCACCGGCCCAGCCGGCCTTGCGCTTGTGGCGGCTGTATGCGTACGCCCCGAGGGCGACGGCCGCGCCGACGACGACCACCGGGAGCACGTAGTCCCCGGCCCCGCCGTCCTCGTCCGCGCCGCCGCCGGGGTTCGCCACGCCGGGGGTGACGGCCGGCACCGGTACGGGCTTCCCGGCGAGCACGGCACCGTACCCGTCGGCGGCGCCGATCGCGGCGCCCGCCCAGTCGTTCTGCTTCAGCGCGGGCTCGATGGCCGTACGGGCGACGTCCGCGAGCTGCTCCCGGGTGAACCCGGAGTCGACATCGGCCGAATAGGCGTACTGGCGGGCCCCGGTCGCCACGGCCAGCAGCACGTCGTCCTGGCCGAGGCCGTTCTTCTGCGCGGTGGCGTCCGCCCAGCTCTGGGCGGAGCGCCCGGAGAAGTCGTGCACGTACGTCACGAAGAGCTGGATGCGGTGGTCGGCGTACAGCTTGTCCAGCGCGGCTGTGACGGCGGCCTTCCGGTCGCCGAGGGCGCCCACGCGGTCGGTGATCTGCCCCTGCTGGGACAGGGTGACGGGATCGTCGGCCCGAGCGGCCGGCGCCCCGGCCACCCCCCAGCCACCGAGCCCCAGCAGCGCGGCGCCCAGCGCGAGCCCGACCCGTACGGATATCCCGGCGGCGGTGCCCCTCTTCGCCCTGCTCCTCGGCGGCGTCACATTTGGGAGGGTATGGGCGCAGTACCCGCCCCGCACCCGGAGATCGTCCTCCGCGCCGCCCCGGGCCCGGGGGTGGGCGCCCGGTGCCGCGAGGGTCGGCAGGGCCGGTCAGGGCAGGGCGTACGCCGAGAGGCCGGGGCGGGAGAGGACGACGTGGTCGGCGATCAGGAGGGTGTCGCCCAGGGCGAGGTCGGGGTGCTCCCACTGGCGGCGGAGCTTGCCCGTTCCCGGATCCAGGACGGCGACGGAGGGGCCCGCCACCCGGCTCAGCAGGCCGCGGCGGCCACCGCGGGAGGCGTTGACGTAGACGCCCCACGGCCGGAGGCCCAGCAGCTCGACCGTGCACACCGTGCCCTCGTGCCGGGTCAGCGACCGCTGCCAGTACAGCTCCCCGTTGAACGCGCTGAACGCGAACACCACGTCCCCGCCCTGCTCCGGGCGGTACGCCGCCGCATACACGGTGGCTGGTTCGACCAACAGCCGCTCCGCCGGAGTACCCAGCGCGAACCGCCACATTTCCCTGCCCGTGTCGCGGTCCAGCGCGAGGAGGTGGCCCCCGTCCAGGATGTGCACGGGCTGTCCATGGGCCGTGCGGCCGGCGGGCCGGTCGCGGCGCCGTGACCACACCTGCTGCCCGCTCGACAGGTCCAGCGCCTGGTACTCCCGGTCGTCCGCGAGGACCAGGCGGTCGGCCGCCGCGGCCGACGACCGGGTGGGGGTGTCCCGCAACGTGCGCTCCCACAGGATCTCGCCCGTCGCCGCCCGCAGCGCGGTCAGGTCGCCGGGCGCCCCGTGCACCAGCACCGGCCCCGCGCTCCGCAGCGGCCGTTCCTGCGGCAGGTCCCGCCACCACCGCACCCGCCCGTTGCGCGGCTCGCGCGCCAGCAGCCGCACGCCCGGCTCGCCCTCCCGCCGCACCTTCACGTACACCGTGGCCGCGTCCGCCACGCAGGACACCAGCACCCGCCCGGACCCGGGCAGCGGCGGAGCGACCGCGCCCTCGTCGGCATGGGCCGTCCAGCCGGTCACGCCCGAGTCGGCTCGTACGCAGCCCACCTCGGTTCCCGACCGCCACACGACGTACGCACCGGCCGGGTACAGGGCGTCCGGCCGTGCGCCGGTCTGCCAGACCTGGGACCCGGGGGCTGCCTGCTGGAGCAACGGGGGCGCCTCGGGCCCCCAACCCCGCAGACGGGCGTACGTCGCAGGGGCCACCGCGGGCCCCGTGAACGGGCCGCCCAGGGCCGTCGTGCCGGGCGGCGGAGGGGCCCCCGCGTCGGCGGACGCCTCCGCCAGCCAGGGCATCCGGTCCGTCGCCAGGCACTCCCGCGCGGTACGGGCCAGCGCGCGGGCCCGTACCGCAGGGTCCGGCAGAGCGCGGGCGGCGTCCGCGCCCTCCCGTGCCGCCGCAGGGTCCAGCGGGGGCAGTACCGCCCGCCGGACCCGGGCCCGGGCCTCGGCCAGCGAGGACAGGGCGTGGCCGGCCTTGTCGTCGGCGGCCCCTTCCGGATCGCGACGCAGCAGGGCGGCCGCCTGGGTGCGCAGCAGCTCGGACGTTTCGAACCGCCCCTGCCCGGCGTGGTGCGCCGCCTCCTCGCGCAGCCAGGCCGCCCGCTCCTCCAGGAACCGGGGAAGCTCCTCCTCGGCCTGCTCCAGCGCCCGGGCTCCGCCCGCCGCGTCCCCGGCCTCGGCGCGGTCGCGCGCCACCTGACACAGCGCCAGCAGCCGGGCCCCGGCGGAGCCGATCCGCTCGCTCAGGCGCAGGGCACTCTCCAGGTCCCGCGGGGCGATGGCCAGCACCGTGTCGTACGTGGCGGCCGCGCGCTGGCCAGGGTCCTGGATCCGGGCCAGCCGGTGCTCGGCCTCCTCGGGCCGCTCCGCCGCGAGGGCCGCCTCGATCCGGGCGCGGAGCCCGCCGGGCGCCGGACGCCCGCTGAGGTGGTACCCGGCGATCTGGGAGGCCTGCCCGGGGGCAACCTTGATCAATTCCTCCGCCAGTGCGCGCAGCGGACCCTCCCGCCGGGAGCCGGGCACCGTGAACAGTGCCTGCTGCGCCTCGGTCAGCAGCCGCCGGGCCCGCGCCGGGGCGTGCGGGGCGGTGCTCCGGGCCAGCGCCGTCAGCAGCCGGGCCACCCGGGCCCCGTCGCCCCCGCCGCCGGCCCACGCCGCGCTCTCGGCGTCGGCCAGCAGCCGGGCCGCGAGGCCCGAGTCGAAGCGGGCCGCGGCGTCGGCGGCGACGGCCAGCACCTCGACGCGGGCGTGGTCGCCGTCCGGGAGCTCCCGCAGCGCGTCCTCCGCCTCGACGAGCAGCCCCCGTACGAACTCCCGCACCCCGGAACCCACACCCTCGGCCGCCATCGGAGCGCCCCCTGCCCCGTCGGCCGGCTCGGCCCCTGCCCCGTCGGCCCGCTCGGAGACCGCCTCGGCCGCCCGTCCGCCGCCGGAGCCGGACGCAGGCTCCGGAGCCGCCCCGGGCACCCGCGCCTGCTCGGCCCCGGCTTCGGGCCCTGATCCGGGCGCCTGTCCGGCCCCGCCGTCCGCACCTGATCCCGGCCTCGCGCCGGCCCTGCCCTCCGGGCCTGGTCCGGGCGCCTGGTCGGCTCCGCCCTCCGGGCCTGATCCCGGCCTCCGGTCGGCCCCGGCTTCGGGCCCTGATCCGGGCGCCTGTCCGGCCCCGCCCTCCCGGCCTGGTCCCGGCCTCACGCCGGCCCCGCCCTCCGGGCCTGATCCCGGGCCCCGGTCGGCGTCGGCCCCGGGCCCAGTTCCCAGCCGCTGGCCGGGTACCGGGTCCGGGTCCGGGTCCGGCGGGGTGTACTCCGGGGACGGGCCGTCCCCGTTCTCGCCCCCGCGAAGGCCGCGCAGCTCCCTCAGCGCCTTCCCGACCACCTCCGCCGACTCCGGCCGGTCCGCCGGGTCCTTCGCCAGCAGGGCCAGGACCAGCCGGTCCAGCTCCGCCGGAACCGGCGTCCCCGCCTCGCGCAGCGGCAGCGGCGCCTCCGCGACGTGCCGGTGCATCAGGACGTACGGACCCTCGGTCTGCCCGAACGGCGGCGCCCCGCTCACCAGCGCGTACAGCACGCACCCCAGCGCGTACAGATCGCACCGCGCGCCCACCCGCTCGCCCCGCCACTGCTCCGGCGCCATGTACGCGGGGGTGCCGATGATCCGCCCCGTGACCGTCCAGCCCGCCGTCGCGTCCGCGGAGTGCGCGATGCCGAAGTCGCATATCTTGATCCGCCGGCCCGGCAGCAGGAACAGGTTGCCCGGCTTCAGGTCCCGGTGGACCACGGACTGTCCGTGCGCGACGGCCAGCGCCTCCGCCGTCTGCGCGGCCAGGTCCACCGCGAGGTCCACCGCCAGCGCACCGTCCCGCGCCAGCGTCGTGGCCAGGTCCTCGCCCGCCAGCAGCTCCATCACGATGAACAGCCGCCCGTCCTGCTGTCCCACGTCGTGCACCACGGTGATCCCGGGGTGCTGGAGCCGCGCCCCGATCGTGGCCTCGCGTCTGAACCGCGCGACCACCTCGTCGTTCGTGGCCGCCTCCAGCAGCACCTTGACCGCCACGGACCGGTCCAGCATCAGGTCGTGCCCGCGCCACACCTCGCCCATGCCGCCCTGGCCGAGCCGCCGCTCCAGCCGGTACCGGCCGGCCAGTTCATCCCCCACCCGCACCGCAAAGCCCCCTGACATCACGTCATGCGACGTTTTCCCAGGGGGCATTGTGTCCTGCGAAGTGAACGGCCGGGGGTGCTACAGATCAGCGCGCCTGCGGATCTTGTTGCCCAGCCACACCAGCGGGTCGTACTTGCGGTCCACCGCCCGCTCCTTCAGCGGGATCAGCGCATTGTCGGTGATCTTGATGCCCTCGGGGCAGACCTCCGTACAGCACTTGGTGATGTTGCAGTAGCCGAGCCCGTGCTCCTCCTGGGCCGTGCGCTTGCGGTCCAGGCCCGCCTCCGCCGCCGCGTCCAGCGGGTGCATGTCCAGCTCCGCGACCCGCATCAGGAAACGCGGACCGGCGAACACCTGCTTGTTCTCCTCGTGGTCGCGCACCACGTGGCAGGTGTCCTGGCACAGGAAGCACTCGATGCACTTCCTGAACTCCTGCGAGCGGTCCACGTCCACCTGCTGCATCCGGTACGCCCCCGGAGCCACCCCTTCCGGCGGCACGAAGGCCGGGACCTCGCGGGCCTTGCGATAGTTGAACGACACGTCCGTGACCAGGTCCCGGACGACCGGGAAGGCGCGCAGCGGGGTGACCGTGATCGTCTCGGCCCGGTCGAAGGTCGACATGCGCGTCATGCACATCAGCCGCGGCCGGCCGTTGACCTCCGCACTGCACGAGCCGCACTTGCCCGCCTTGCAGTTCCAGCGCACCGCCAGGTCCGAGGCCTGGGTGGCCTGGAGCCGGTGGACGATGTCCAGGACGACCTCGCCGTCGTGCACCTCGACGGTGAAGTCCCGCAGTTCCCCGCCTTCCGCGTCGCCCCGCCAGATCCGGAAGCTCGCGTCGTACGTACTCATTCGTACAGCTCCTCTTCGGCGAGGTACTTGACCAGCTCTTCCTTCTCGAAGAGCGCGAGCAGGTCGGGGCGGATGGGTTCCGTCCGGGTCCGGACGAGGGAGATCCGGTCGGCGGCCGGGTCCTCGGGCGCCGGGTCCACCGGACGGCACAGCAGGTTCACCGGGCGCCAGTCGCGCTCCATCGACGGGCAGTCCTCCCGGGTGTGCCCGCCGCGGCTCTCGGTGCGTTCCAGGGCCGCGCGGGCCACGCACTCGCTGACCAGCAGCATGTTCCGCAGGTCCAGGGCGAGGTGCCAGCCCGGGTTGAACTGCCGGTGCCCCTCGACCCCGGCCCGGGCCGCCCGTACGCGCAGGCCCGCCAGCTTCCGCAGAGCCTCGGCCATCTCGCCCTCGCGGCGGATGATCCCGACCAGGTCGTTCATGGTCGTCTGGAGCTCCTGGTGGAGCGTGTACGGGTTCTCCGCGCCCTCGGCGGCGTGGAACGGGGCCAGCGCCTCCGTCGCGGCCGCGTCGATCTCCGCCTGGGAGACCGCGGGCAGCGCTTCGGCGAGACCGCCGGCGTACTCTGCCGCGTGCAGGCCGGCCCGCCGCCCGAACACCAGCAGGTCGGAGAGGGAGTTACCGCCGAGCCGGTTCGAGCCGTGCATGCCGCCCGCGACCTCGCCCGCCGCGAACAGGCCCGGGACCCCGACCGTGGCCGCGGTCTCGGAGTCGACCGCGATCCCGCCCATCACGTAGTGGCAGGTCGGGCCGACCTCCATCGGCTCGGCGGTGATGTCCACGTCCGCCAGCTCCTTGAACTGGTGGTACATGGAGGGCAGCCGCCGTTTGATCCGCTCGGCCGGCATCCGGGTGGACACGTCCAGGAAGACCCCGCCGTGCGGGGAGCCGCGGCCCGCCTTGACCTCGGAGTTGATGGCCCGGGCCACCTCGTCGCGGGGGAGCAGCTCGGGCGGGCGCCGGTTGTGGTCCGGGTCCTCGTACCAGCGGTCGCCCTCCTCCTCGGACTCCGCGTACTTCTCCTTGAAGACGTCCGGGACGTAGTCGAACATGAACCGCTTGCCCTCGCTGTTGCGCAGCACCCCGCCGTCGCCGCGCACCGACTCGGTGACAAGGATGCCCTTGACCGAGGGCGGCCAGACCATGCCGGTCGGGTGGAACTGCACGAACTCCATGTTCAGCAGGGGCGCCCCGGCGAGCAGGGCCAGCGCGTGGCCGTCGCCCGTGTACTCCCAGGAATTGGACGTGGTCTTGAAGGACTTGCCGATCCCGCCCGTGGCCAGGACCACCGCCGGGGCCTCCAGGACGAAGAACCGGCCGGACTCGCGCTCGTAGCAGAAGGCCCCCGAGACCCTCTGCCCGTCCTTCAGGCTGCGATCTTTCAAGACCCGGGTGACCGTGCACTCCTGGAAGACCTTGAGCCGGGCCTCGTAGTCCCCGAACTCCTTGAAGTCCTCCTGCTGGAGCTGGACGATCTTCTGCTGGAGGGTGCGGATCAGCTCCAGGCCCGTCCGGTCGCCCACGTGCGCGAGGCGCGGGTACTCGTGCCCGCCGAAGTTGCGCTGGGAGATCTTCCCGTCCGGGGTGCGGTCGAAGAGCGCGCCCCAGGTCTCCAGCTCCCAGACCCGGTCCGGGGCCTCCTTCGCGTGGAGTTCCGCCATCCGCCACTGGTTCAGGAACTTCCCGCCGCGCATGGTGTCGCGGAAGTGCACCCGCCAGTTGTCGCCCTCGTTGACGTTTCCCATGGAGGCGGCGATCCCGCCCTCCGCCATCACCGTATGGGCCTTGCCGAAGAGGGACTTGCAGATCACGGCCGTACGCTTGCCCCGCTCGCGTGCCTCGATCGCGGCCCGCAGCCCGGCGCCGCCGGCACCGACCACGACCACGTCCCACTGCTGCCGGTCGACTTGAGCCATCTCAGAAGAACCTCGGATCGGTGAAGGTGCCACTGGCCAGCAGGTACACGTAGAAGTCGCACAGGGCGACGCTGATCAGCGAGGCCCACGCGAGCTGCATGTGGCGGGTGTTGAGCCGGCTGATCCAGCCCCACAGCCGGTAGCGCACCGGGTGCTTGGAGAAGTGGCGCAGGCGGCCGCCCATGATGTGCCGGCAGGAGTGGCAGGACAGCGTGTAGGCCCAGATCAGCGTGATGTTGACGAGGAACAGCAGCGTCCCGAGGCCCATGTGGCCCCACTCGTAGCGGTCGTTGCGGAAGGTCAGCGCCGTGTCGTACGTGAGGATGCCCGCGACCGGGAGCGCCGCGTAGAAGAAGTACCGGTGGATGTTCTGCAGGATCAGCGGGAAGCGGGTCTCGCCGGTGTACTTCGTGTGCGGCTCGGCGACGGCGCACGCGGGCGGCGAGGCCCAGAAGCCCCGGTAGTAGGCCTTGCGGTAGTAGTAGCAGGTCAGCCGGAAGCCGAGCGGGAAGATCAGGATCAGCAGGGCCGGGGAGAGGCCCCACCAGCTGCCGAACAGGTCCAGGTTGGGGCCGCCGCGCATCTCCTGGCAGTTCTCCGCGAGACACGGGGAGTAGAACGGGGAGACGTACGGGGCCGCGTAGTAGTCGGCGTTGGCGAAGGCCCGCCACGTCGAGTAGACGATGAAGGCGAGCAGTCCGGCCGCGGTGACGGCGGGGGCCAGCCACCACCGGTCGGTGCGCAGGTGCCGGGCGGCGATCGCGGCCCGGGACGCGTCGTGGACGCCGGTCAGCTGCCGGGGTGGTTCCGTGCCTGTGGCCAAAGGGGACTCCGGGTGGAGTGATGACGGGTGACCCACGAGGCCCAGCCGCGGACGGCTGGGCCTGGTGGGGTGCGGGGGTGCCGGCGCGTGCGGGGTGCGGGGCCGGGTACGCCAGGGTCAGGGTGCCCGGCGGTCGCGGGCGCCGAGACCCTCGTCGTCGACGTCCTTCCACAGCGAGCTGTCGTACGGGGCGTCCGGAACGGAGACCATCCCCTCCTGGCGTGGGGCCCGCGGGGTGTCCGGGGCCTGCCGGGCTGCGTCCTTGACGTCTCGCTCCAGCCGCTCGACCGAGCGGACCAGCTCGTTCAGGTTGCGTCGTACGGCGGTCAAATCGTCTTGCAGGGACATGACTTGCCCTCACTTCCGCTGGTTGCGGTGGCAACGCTCATGTGCGCCTGCGAGTGTCGCGCCTCCCGTCCCCCGTTGTGAAGGGACGTGCAGCGATTGCGGGCGCGCAGGCGCAATCTGTGCGCCCCTCCCTGCTCCCATTTTGATCCCTCTTCCGAGGGAACGCCCGTCCGTGACGCAAGTGGGATTGGTCCGCACGGGTGGGGTTCGCGGCGTGGCGAGGGCCGGCTGCGAGAGGTGCGGCGGGCGGTGGATTTCAGTGTGATGCGGCACCCAGTGTGATCAGCTCCATATACCGCCAAACGTGATCAAGCTGCCCCCTTTCACGCCCCGCCCCGGAGGTACCACCCATGTCCCAGAGAAGGCGCAGGTCCTTGGCGCTCCTGACCTCGGGAGTCCTCGCACTGCCGCTGCTCGCGGGCTGCGGCGCTGGTGACGACGAGGGCGGTCCCGTGGCCGCCGGCCAGGACATCGCGGCCACGACCCGCGACAAGGTCGCCGACGGCGGGGTGCTGCGCTGGGCCGTGGACAGCCTCCCGGACACCCTGAACACCTTCCAGGCCGATGCGGACGCCACCACCAACCGGATCGCCGGGGCGGTGCTGCCCCAGCTGTTCACGCTGGACGACAAGGGCCGGCCGGTGGCCAATCCGGACTACCTGGAGAAGGCCGCGGTCGTCGAGCGCGAGCCCAAGCAGGTCGTCCTGTACAAGCTGAACCAGCAGGCGGTGTGGAGCGACGGGCGCGAGATCGGCGCCGCCGACTTCGTGGCGCAGTGGCGGGCCCTGAGCGGCAAGGACTCCGCCTACTGGACGGCCCGCAACGCCGGATACGACCGGATCGAGAAGATCGAGCGCGGCAAGACCGACCTCGAGGTCAAGGTCACCTTCGCCAAGCCGTACACCGACTGGCGCTCCCTGTTCTCCCCGCTCTACCCCAAGCAGGTCACCGGCACCCCGGACGCCTTCAACGAGGGCGCCCGCGGCACCCTCAAGGTCACCGCCGGACCCTTCAACCTCGGAGCGATCGACAAGAAGACCGGCACCGCGGCGCTGACCCGCAACGCCCGCTGGTGGGGCCGGCCGGCCAAGCTGGACACGCTGGTCCTGACCGCAGTGCCGCGGGCCGAGCGCCCGGCCGCGCTGGCCGCAGGAAAGGTCGACCTGGCGGAGATCGACCGTGCCGGCGCCGACCGGATCGCGCTGGCCGGCCGGGACGCGGCGCATACCCCGGGCTCGGGCGGGCCCCCGGCGCACGGACCGGGCGCCTCGGTCACCCCGGCCGAGGCCACGCTGTCGTGGGCCATCGCGTACGGCGCCGACGAGGGCAAGGCGACGACGGAGCGGGAGAACCGGGCGCAGAACGGCGAGGCGGCGAAGAAGTACGCCGACGAGCAGTCGGCCCTGCGCGCCTTCACGGTCCGCAAGTCCCTGGAGCCGGCGTACACCCAGCTCGCCCTGAACGGGTCCGCCGGCCCGCTGGCCGACGAGCGGGTCCGGCGGGCGGTGGCCCGGGCCCTGGACCGCAAGGAATTGGCCGAGATCGTACTGAAGCCCCTGGGCCTGCCGGCGAAGCCGGTCGGCAGCCACGTGGCGCTGGCCGGGCAGCGGGCCTACGCGGACAACAGCGAAGCGCTCGGCGGCAAGGACGTCCACGCGGCCGAGGCCCTGCTCGCGGACGCGGGCTGGCGCCGGGGCGGCAAGCTCACCGAGCCGGTGGGCGCGAAGGCCGGCTCCGAGAACGCGGAGGACGGCCAGGACGACTCGAAGACCCCGTCGGGTCCGGGCACCGGCAACGACGGCCTCTACATCGTGGGCGAGACCGACGAGCGCAACGGCGACAGCCTGGACCGGCGGCTCCCGGCGGTCAGGTCCGCGATCAAGACGGGCGCGGAAACGCCCGGGCAGGGCGACCAGGGCGACCAGGGCGCCGGGAACGACCCCCTCGCCCAGGGCGGGCGCCTCTCCCCGGTACTGGCCGCGGCCCCCCTCGCGGACGAGCAGCGGGCCGCCCTCCTCGCCCAGGCCGAAGCCCTCGGCGCCGACGCCCCCGGCGCGGCGGCCCCGGCGGACGCCGCGGACACCGCCGACGACGCCAAGAGCGGCCCGGCCCGCGACGGGGCCGCCCCCGAGCCCGGCAGGACCGCGAGCAGCCCCAGCCCGGCGCCGGCCCCGGCCAAGCAGAGCCGCAACTCCGGAAACATGCTGGCCAAGGACGGCAAGGCGCTCTCCCTGCGCTTCGTCCTCCCGGCCGGCCCCGGCTCCGAGGCCCTGCGCACGGTCGGCGAGCGGATCGCCCAGATGCTCCAGAAGCTCGGCGTGCACACCGAGCTGACGAAGGTGGCCGACGAGAGCTTCTTCAAGGACCACATCGCCTCGGGCCAGTACGACCTGGCGCTCTACTCCTGGCCGGCGACGGCCTACCCGGCCACCGACGCCCGCCCCATCTTCGCCAAGCCGGAGCCGGCCGCCGACGGCTCGCTCCTCGTCGAACAGAACTACACACGGGTCGGCACCGACCACATCGACCAGCTCTTCGACCAGGCGCTCGGCGAGCTCGACGAGGAGGCCTCGCGCGAGCTGATGCGCAAGGCCGACGCCCGGATCTGGGCCGCCGCCGGCTCCATCCCGCTGTACCAGCGCCCCGAGCTGGTGGCCGCCAAGCCGAACCTGGCCAATGCCGGCGCCTTCGGCCTCGGAACCCCCCGTTTCCAGGACATCGGCTGGAAGAAGGCTCAAGCCGCCAAGGAAAAGCAGGAGAAGAAGAAGTGACAAAACGGGGCCAGACAGATTGAGCTTCGGCTCACAAGCTCAGATGTGACTCAAGTCGCTTGCCCGCCGGATCTCCGGCGGGCAAGGTCGTGTCATACCCATTGACCACGCCTGTTGACCCGCAGCAATCCCGCAGGACCCGAGGCCGGGACACCCCACCCCACACCCGGCCCTTCTCAGTCGTCCGGCCTCTTGACAGACCCCCCGGCGAGCGGTTCCCGCCACGCGACGTACGATGGGGTAAGGCCGTGGCAGGTTTTCCGCCCGGTCGAGGCGCGCGTGCCGGACCGTACGCGACGCCATCCACGATCCCGGGAGAAGCGCCGAAGTGCCCACGCGCCACGACATCCGTAACGTCGCCATCGTCGCCCACGTCGACCATGGCAAGACGACCATCGTCGATGCCATGCTCAAGCAGGCCGGTGCCTTCGCCGCCCACCAGCACCTCGACGACCGCATGATGGACTCGAACGACCTGGAGCGTGAGAAGGGCATCACGATCCTCGCCAAGAACACGGCGGTGAAGTATCACCCCAAGGACGGCGGGGCCCCGATCACGATCAACATCATCGACACCCCCGGCCACGCCGACTTCGGTGGTGAGGTCGAGCGCGGTCTGTCGATGGTGGACGCCGTCGTTCTGCTGGTGGACGCCTCCGAGGGTCCGCTGCCCCAGACCCGCTTCGTCCTGCGCAAGGCCCTGCAGGCGAAGATGCCGGTCATCCTCTGCATCAACAAGACGGACCGCCCGGACTCCCGGATCGACGACGTCGTCAACGAGACGTACGACCTCTTCCTGGACCTGGACGCGACCGAGGAGCAGATCGAGTTCCCGATCGTCTACGCCTGCGGCCGTGACGGCATCGCCTCGCTGACCAAGCCCGAGGACGGCACCGTCCCCGCGGACAGCGACAGCCTGGAGCCGTTCTTCTCCACCATCCTGGAGCACGTCCCCGCCCCGGTGTACGACGAGGAGGCCCCCCTCCAGGCCCACGTCACCAACCTGGACGCCGACAACTTCCTCGGCCGCAT
This sequence comes from Streptomyces sp. NPDC032745, assembly GCF_055579465.1. NCBI lineage: Bacteria > Bacillati > Actinomycetota > Actinomycetes > Kitasatosporales > Streptomycetaceae > Streptomyces > Streptomyces sp. NPDC032745. The sequence continues at coordinate 326,608 of NZ_JBVING010000001.1, forward strand.
CGCGCTGCTCCGCGTCGAGCAGGGCGAGCTGCGCAAGGGCCAGACCGTCGCGTGGATCAAGCGTGACGGCAGCATGTCGAACGTCCGCATCACCGAGCTGATGATGACCGAGGCGCTCACCCGCAAGCCGGCCGAGGTGGCGGGCCCGGGTGACATCTGCGCGGTCGCCGGTATCCCCGACATCATGATCGGCGAGACCCTGGCCGACCCGGAGAACCCGGTCGCGCTGCCGCTGATCTCGGTCGACGAGCCGGCGATCTCCATGACCATCGGTACGAACACCTCGCCGCTGGTCGGCCGCGGCGGCACGGGCAAGGGCGCGGACGCGAAGTCCGCGGTCAAGGACCGCAAGGTCACCGCCCGCCAGGTCAAGGACCGCCTCGACCGCGAGCTGGTCGGTAACGTCTCGCTGCGCGTCCTCGACACCGAGCGTCCCGACGCCTGGGAGGTCCAGGGCCGTGGTGAGCTCGCGCTCGCCATCCTGGTCGAGCAGATGCGCCGCGAGGGCTTCGAGCTGACCATCGGCAAGCCGCAGGTCGTCACGCAGGAGATCGACGGCAAGGTCCACGAGCCGGTCGAGCGCATGACGATCGACGTGCCCGAGGAGCACATGGGTGCGGTCACGCAGCTCATGGGCATCCGCAAGGGCCGCATGGACAACATGTCGAACCACGGCTCCGGCTGGGTACGCATGGAGTTCGTCGTCCCGTCGCGCGGCCTCATCGGCTTCCGTACGGAGTTCCTGACCAACACCCGCGGTACGGGCATCGCCCACTCGATCCACGAGGGCCACGAGCCGTGGTTCGGCCAGCTGGTCACCCGCAACAACGGTTCGCTGGTCGCGGACCGCGCCGGTGCGGTCACGCCGTTCGCGATGATCAACCTGCAGGAGCGCGGCGTCCTGTTCACCGACCCCGGCACCGAGGTGTACGAGGGCATGATCGTCGGCGAGAACTCGCGCTCCGACGACATGGACGTGAACATCACCAAGGAGAAGAAGCTCACCAACATGCGTGCGGCTTCCGCGGACAACACGGAGAACGTGGTTCCGCCGCGCAAGCTCTCCCTGGAGCAGTCCCTGGAGTTCTGCCGCGACGACGAGTGCGTCGAGGTGACCCCGGAGGCCGTCCGCATCCGCAAGGTCGTCCTGGACCAGAAGGAGCGCTCGCGCACCGCGTCGCGCGCCAAGTCCGGCAAGTAACACCTGCGCAGTACGGCTCACAGCCCGGCCCCGCACGGATCTCCGTGCGGGGCCGGGCTTTTTCGTGCCCGCGGCGGCCAGGACAAAACCCGGGACAGCCGCCTCATGAATGCGGGACCGAATTCGACCATCCTGGCGGAGTCCGCTCATGCAGGGAAACGAATAGGAGTTGTCATGCCGCAGGTGGAGATCGAGTTCCCGGTACTGGCCGAGAACTGGCTGGCGATGGAGAACGTGCCGCGGATCGGCCGCGATTCGGCCGAGGAGCGCGCCTGGGTTCCCGCCTACTGGGCCACGCCCGCAGCCGCGTGAACCAAACACCGGGGAGGGTCCGTACGGGCCCTCCCCGGTCCTTTTTCCCGACCCCTTTCAGAATTCCCGTACCGGACGGTGTCTCGATGTCGCTTACTGCATCAATCAATGAAATGGACCGGGTCGGCCATGCCGACGAGATGCTGGTGGGCGACCGCCGGTTCGGCGACTCCCGGGCGATCGAGGAGCGCAATGCGGCCCGTTTCGTCCTCGGGCTCGAACTGCTGGCGCTCAAGGACGAGCGGCACGCGGAGACCTTGCGGCGCATGTCCCGCTCGCCCCGTGAGCAGCTCCTCCCGCTGCTCGGCGACCCCGTGCTGCGCAATGCCTTCGAGGACGACATGGTCAAGCTGGAGAACGGCCTCCAGGACGGCTTCGGCCTGGGCGCGCTGGCGGCGAGGATCCCGCCGGACCCCGCGCACATGGGGCCCTGCGAGCGGATGGCCACCCCGCACGTCCGCCCGTGGCCGGCGTACGGGTCCGCCTGGCTGTGGACGGAGATGAGCCCCGCCGACCGCGTCCCGGGCAAGCTCGCGGCGCGGCTGCGCACGCTGTACGACGGCAGCATCGAGGGCGGCCCGGCCGCGGACCCCGTCGTCCCGAACCCCGACATGTGCCGCCGGCTCGCGCAGGGCGCCGACCTGCTGACGCGGCTGCTGCCCCGGGTCGGGTCCAGCGTGCTGCGGCACGTCTCCGTGGTCGGCTTCACCCGCGGAGAGTCCGCGGACGGGCCCCTGCAGTCCCTCTCGGGCGGCGATCCGCTGCCGTCGGCGATCCTGATGGCCCCGGAGCGCCTGGCCGACCCGTGGACGGTCGCGGAGACCCTGCTGCACGAGAGCGTGCACCTCAAGCTGTTCGACGCCCTGCGCTCGGATGCCCTGCTGACCGACCCCGACCACTTCGCGCCGATCCCGTGGCGGCAGACGCCCTGGCGGCTCGTACGGGTCCTGGTGGCGCTCCACTTCTACGTGCACCTGCTGGTGTTCCAGGAGGCCGCCCGCAACGCCGGCCCGGACCTGCGGGCGGAATTCGGCGAGCCGCCCGCGGGGGAGGTCATCGACGAGGTGAGCCCCGCTACCGAGGCGGCCCGCGAGGGCACCTTCGGCACCAGCCTGGAGCGCGCCCGCTACCTGGCCGGGTACGTGCTCGGCCTCCCGGAGGACCGGCTGACCGCGGCCGGCCGGCAGTTCATGCGGTGGCTCCTCGATGCGCTCGCCCTGCTGGGCGAGGACTTCGCCCTGCCCGCGCCGCCGCCGGCGCCCGCACCCCCCGCCGATGCCCCGGCCGCACCCTGGCCCCGCCCGCCGCACGCCGTGGTGCGCCGCACCGCCACGGCCCTGGCCCGGCCGCTGCCGGAGTGGGGCGAACTGCTGCTGGCGAACACCCGGACCGGCGCGCTGCACTGGCTCAACGCGCACTCCTGGCTGATCTATTCGCTGTGCGACGGCCGCGAGGTGGGCTCCGTACGGGACGAATACCGCCGCAGGTCCGGTGTCGACGCCGCCACCGCGCAGGTCCATGTGGACGCCTCCCTTTCCGAATTGACGGCGTCCGGCCTCGTCCTGTGAGAAAACCCGGGACAACTCAAGGACATTCGAATCAGGAATCCGGGACAGCTGCCGGGTGATGATTCACCTGTTCCTGATCGAAGAAAACAAGGAGAAGAACATGTCTGTTTCCACGGCTCCGGCGGTTTCCCGTGAATTCGTCGCCGACGACTTCGACCTCGATGTGCGCATCGACGTGAGCGCCGAAATCGAGACCATCGAGGGAAGCTTCAGCAACTGGAACACCTGCAAGGGCACGTGCGTCCTGTCGTGCGTCAGCTCCTCGATCGGGAAGTGCAAGTAGCAATCAGCCGATCAGCTGCGGCCCGCCCGAAAGGGCGGGCCGCCTTGGCTCACGTACAAGGTGGTCTGAATGTCCGGCGAACGCGTATTCGTCATCTCTCCGCGGAAAAGCGGAACTCATCTGGTGCAGGAGCTGCTCGTGCGGCTCGGCTATCGCGTCTACGGCGAACCGGTGCCGCCGGCCGCCGGCCGCCCCGCGTTCAGCATCAATGAGCGGCTCGACATGGCGGCGCGATTCCTGGATCCCGCCGAGTTCGATGCGCTCGACCACCGGCGGGACCGGGACGGGTTCATCCGCACGACCGACCAGGTCTGGCTCCAGCTGGCGTGGGCCTGGCAGACGCGGCTGGCCGTGGCGCCGCTGTCCCACGTGGAGGCGATCGCGCCCGAGGCGCACTTCGGTGTGAAGATGCGGCCGGAGATCTGGACCGCCCCGTTCTCCTCCACGCCGCCCGGTGTGAGCTGGATCTTCCACTCGGCGGACGTATGGCGGATGGACAACACGTTCCTCGCCGAATGGACCAACTCCGGTTCGCCCAAGGTCATCCTGAACTACCGCGACCCCCGGGACGTCCTGGTCTCGCTCGTCGACTTCCTGTCCAAGAAGAACGGGCTCACGTTCCAGCGGTACCCGGAGTCGGCGATCTTCGGACCGATCATGGAGTCGATCCAGGACTACGGCGACAAACTGGACTACGCGCTGTCCGACCCGCAGATGCCCCTGCTGTCGGACTTCGAGTCGGCCATCAGCTTCCTCCGTCATCCGAACGTCTGCTGCGTCTCCTTCGAGGAGCTCGTCGGCCCGCAGGGCGGCGGCAGCCGCGCCGCGCAGCTCGACGCCGTCCGGCGCGTGGCCGCATGGGTGGGCCAGGACGTCGACGCCGAATCCGTGGCGGACTCGATCTTCAACCCGAAGTCCTTCACCCTGAACAAGGGACGTGCCGGGCGCTGGCGGGAGAAGTTCACCCCCGGTCACGTAGAGCGGTTCGACGCCCGGTTCGGCCACCTGCTCGACACGTTCGGATACGAGCGATGAGCACTTCGGCCCCGGCGGCGGAGCTGCTGGACCGCAGCCTGGCGGCCGAGGTGCGGCACACGGCGGCGATGATCTCCTCCCGCCTCGCCGACCCCGGATACGTCGCCGACCGGGTGGCCGCGTCGGTCCCGGATCCCAATACGCCCGGTCCACGTGATGCGAGCTCGCTGCTCGTGGGCGACGCGGGAATCGCCCTGCTCCTGCGCATGGCCGCGCAGGCCCACCCCGATACGGCCGTCCGGTGGCGGAATGCCGCCCACCAGGCGCTGACCCGGGCGGTGCGGAGCACCCACGCCAAGCCCCTGACGAGGCCGGGCATCGCCGCCGGATCGGCCGGTCTCGCGCTGGCGCTCTCCGAGTTCGCGGCCGACGACCACCGCTACCGGCGCCCGCTCGCAGGACTGCTCGGCCTGCTCGCACACCAGATGCAGGTGCGGGGCGGGAAGGTGGTCGACGGACGGGCGCGCTTCGACGACTACGACGCCCTGGAGGGCGCGTCCGGCGTCCTGGGCTTCCTGCTGACGGTGCCCCGGCCGGACGCCGCGGTGCGCGAATGCGTCGGGGAGCTCATCGACGCGCTCGTGCGGTTCTGCACCCCGGCCCGGGACGGGGCGGAGTCCCGCTGGACCATCCCGCCGGAGCACTATCCGCTGCCCGAGTACGAGGCCGAGTACCCGGACGGATACGTCAATCTGGGCCTCGCGCACGGTGTTCCCGGACCGCTCGCCGCGCTGGCCCTCGCCTGGCGGTCCGGCCACCGCCGCCCCGGCATGCGGGAGGCCGTCGACCGGGCGGTGGGCCTGTTCGAGTCGGCGGCCGTGCCGGACGGCTTCGGCACGAACTGGCCCAACGGTGTCCCGCTGGCTGCGGACGGCAGCCGCCTCACGGCCGCCCATCCGTCGCGGACGGCCTGGTGCTACGGAGCCCCGGGCATCGCCGCCGCCCTTCTCGCCACGGCGGACTCGCTCGCCGACGGAGGCCTGCGGGCCGTAGCCGTCGGCGCGTTCGAAGGAGCCCTGCGAAGGGCCGAAGCCGAACTGGACGCCCTGTCGCCCACGCTCTGCCACGGGCTGGCGGGCCTGCTCGCCCTCTGCGAGGTGTTCGCCCGCACGACGGACAGCGCCGTGGCCCGGGCCTTCCTCCCCGTACTCACGGAGCGCCTGCTCGCGCACTGCCGGGACGACCTGCCGTTCGGCGTGCAGAACCACGAACGACCAGGCCTGCGGATCGACAACCCGGACTTCCTGTGCGGCGCGGCCGGAGTCGCCGCCGCGCTGTGGACCGTCTCAGCGCCCGTCTCCCGGCGCTGGCAGCGGGCTCTGCTCATCGCCTGACCGACCTGCGGAAAGTAGTGACCGAATGACACGGCCGAGCGGCAGTTCGCCGAAAGACCACGATGCCCTGTACACGCCGGCGGGGTTCTTCCTCGTCCGTACGCCGACCCTGCCGGTGGACCCGTACCTCCGCGCGCTCGACGGTACGGGCCGCGGTGCCCGGGAGCTGCTGCGGGAGCTGGCGGACCGCCCCCTGGTGCGTCGGGCGCTGCGGGCGGCGAGCCACACGCTGGCGGACGACCTCGACCGGCTCGCCCCGGGCGCGACGGGCAGGGCCGCCGACCGGGTGCACGGCTCGCTCCTGCGCTACGTCTCCAGGATGAGCACCCGGTCCACCCCGTACGGCCTGTTCGCACAGGTGGCGGCGGGGGAGTTCGGTGAGGACACCACCCTCGCGCGGACCGGGGAACGGCCGGCCGCCACGAGGACGCGCGCGGACACGGGCTGGCTCCTCGAGCTGATCAAGGAGATGGAGGGCGACCCGGCGCTGCGGGGCGAACTGACCGTGGTGGTGAACCCGCTGCTCCGGCGAGGCGCCGACCGCCTGACCCTGCCCCCGAACCGCGGTGACGGGAAGCCGGAACGGCAGTCGGCCAGTGTCCGTGCCACGCCCGCCGTGGACACCGTCCTCGCCCTCGCCGCCGCAGGCCCCCGCTGGACGGAGCTCTCCGCCCGGGCCGGCCGGGAGTTCCCCGGTGTGCCTCCGCAGAAGATCACCGCGCTGCTGGAACGGCTGTGGGAGCTGGGCATGCTGACCAGCGATCTGAGGCCGGCCATGACGGACCCCTGTCCGGAGCAGGCCGTCCTCGACCGTCTGGACGGACTGCCCGGCGCCGGCCGCTACCGCAGTGCCCTCCGGCGGACCCGCGAGCTCGCCGCGGCGGCCGACCTCGCGCCACCGGAACAGGCCGACCGCCGCTCGGCGGAACTGGGGGAGCACCAGCGGTCGGTGGTGCCCGCGCACACGGCGAGCCCGTACCACGTGGACGCCCGGCTCGACCTGGCCGGTGCCACCCTCGGCTCCCAGGTCGCCGCCGCGGCGGCCGAAGCCGCCGAGGTGCTGTTGCGACTGGGGCACGCCCCGGGCCGGCCGCACCACCTGGCCGTCTACCACCGGGAGTTCCTCCGGCGCTACGGCGTCGGAGCGGAGGTGCCCGTACTGGACCTGCTCAGTCCGGAGACCGGCCTCGACGCACCCGAGACGTACGAGTTCCCCGCCCGCGAGCTGCCCTTCGAGCCGTTCCCCGCCCGGCAGCCCGTACACCGGGAGCAGGCACTCGCGGCGCTCGTGACCGAGGCCCTGCACCAGGGGCGTCGCGAGGTGGAGATCACGGACGAGTTCCTGGACGCGTGGAAGCCGGTGGACGAGGGCGGCTCCGGCCCGGGCCTCAAGCCCTCGCTGGACGTCATGGGCCAGATCGCGGCGGAGTCGGTGGAGCAACTCGACCGGGGGAACTGGAGGTTCGTGCTCCAGCCGGCTGCCATGCGCGACGGCGGAGGATTCGGGGGACGGTTCTTCGACCTCCTCGGCGAGGGGTTCCGCAAGCGCCTCCACGAACTGGCCGCCGCCGAGGAGGCACTCTGCCCCGACACCGTCTTCGCCGAGCTGGACTACACCCACCTGGAGGCGCGGAGGGGCAACATCGCCATCCACCCCACGCTCCGGAGCCATGAGATCTGCGTCAACACCCGGCCCACGGGAGGCGGAGTGCGCCGGATCGCCCTCTCCGACGTGCTGGTGGGCGCCACCGAGGAGCGCTTCTACCTCAGGTCCGCACGGCTCGACCGCGAGCTCAAGGTCACCCAGAGCCACCTCGTCAACGTGAGTGCCGCACCCAATGCGTGCCGCTTCCTCGTGGAGGTGTCCGAGGACGGCTGGGCGCCGCACGCCGAGTTCACCTGGGGCGCCCTGGACCACGTGCCGTACCTGCCCCGGGTGACCCGGGGGCGCCTCGTGCTCAAGCCCGCACGGTGGCGCTTCGGCCCCGGCACCCACGGCTTCCCCGGGGACTGCGCCGAGCCGACCGGGGACGGGGCGCGGTTCTTCGACGCCTTCCAGGCCTGGCGGACCACCTGGCAGGTGCCCCGCCGGGTCCACCTCTCGCTGTACGACCGCAGGCTCTTCCTCGACCTGGAGAACCCCGTGTGCGTGGACGAGATCCGGCGGGAGCTGCGCGCCGACGGCGGCACGGGTCCACGGGGCGGGCTCGTGCTGGAGGAGGAGGTGCAGGGTTCCGCGTCCTGGCTGCGCGACGCCGACGGCCGCTCGTACGCGAACGAGATCGTCGTGCCGCTGCTGGCCCGCAAGACCGCGGTGGCGCGGTCCCTCCCGGTGGCCCCCGCCGACGCGGCCGCTGCCGACCGGGAGCTCGCCGCCGCGCCCGCACACGCCAGGCAGCAGAGCGCGGGGGGCGACTGGAGCCATGTGAAGCTCTACGCCGCCACCGCACGGCACGAGGACATCCTCACGGGCCGGCTGCCGGACCTCGTCCGGGAGCTGCGCGCGGACGGGCTGATCGACCGCTGGTTCTACATCCGGTACGCCGATCCGCACCCCCACCTGCGCGTGCGGGTGCGGCGCGCCCCCGGGGCGGATCCCGCCGCCGCCCTGGTGCGGCTCGTCGGCTGGGCGAAGGCACTGGTCGACGAGGGGCCGGCCAGGGATCTCGCCGTGGTCTCCTACGACCGCGAGCTGGAACGCTACGGGGGCGCGGCGGCCATGGAGGCCGTGGAGGCCGCCTTCGAAGCGGGCAGTGACACGGCGACCGCCCTGGTGGGCCTGCTCCGCGCCCGGCCCGGCCTGGACCCCGAGGTGGCCAACGCGTTCGCCCTGGACGCGTTCTACGGCCAGTGGGGGACCGGTCCGGATCCGGAGCGCGTACGGCACGGCATCGCCGCCGACACCCGGGAGCGGTTCCGTACGGTGCGGGCCACCCTCTGCGACCTGATCAGCCCGTGGGACGTGCGCCCCGACCCGCTCGCCCGGCAGTGGGCTGCCGACCTGGCAGCGGCCCTGGCCGTCCAGGCCCGCGCGGTGTCCGGGGCGGGCCGGCTCGTCCGCGCGCTGGCCGACTCCGGCCGGCTGATCGGCACGGAGCCGGAGATCCGCGAGAGCCTCGCGCACATGCAGACCAACCGGGTTCTCGGGATCGACCGGGACCGGGAGCAGCGGTGCCACGACTTCAGGGCGCTCGCGCTGCGCGCCGTCCGGGGCCGGCCGTGACGGGGCCGTGGCGGCGGGTCCTGGGGCTGCTGTGGGACATCAGCCCGCGCCAGGTGCTGGCCCTCGGCGCCGCTTCCGTGGCCGCCGCGGTGCTTCCGGCGGTCCAGGTGTACGTCACCGCGCTCACGGTCCAAGCCGTCGTGGACGCGTCGTCCGGCGGCGGGCCGGCGGGCCCGGTGGGCGGGCCCGCCGGCCCGGCACTCACGGGGGCCGCGTGCCTGGCCGGGCTCGCGGTCGCCGGCCACGTCCTGTCCGTCTTCGAGGCGTACCACGAGGCGCTGCTCCGCAGCAGGCTCCCCGACGCCGTCGGGCTGACGATCATGGAGAAGGCGACGCGCCTGTCCCTCCCGCAGTTCGAGGACGCCGACACGTACGACAGCCTGCAACGCGCCACGCGCGAGGCGCTGTTCCGGCCGCTCCAGGTGTTCTTCCAGCTGCTGGCGTTCGGGGCGGCCGCGGTGTCCTTCGTATCGGTCGGGGCGGTGCTGCTGCGCGCGAGCGTCCCCGTCGCCCTCGCCATCTGCCTCGCGCCGCTTCCCTCCGCCCTGGTCGGCCTCCATTTCAGCCGCCGGACCCACGCCGTGCAGCACGCGCGGGCGGAGGGCCGCCGGCGCCTGGTCTACCTGGAGCACCTGCTCACCAACGACCAGACGTACAAGGAGACGCGGCTCTTCGGCCTGGTGCCGCTGTTCCTCGGGCGCTCGAGGGCGCTGGTCGAGGAGTTCTACGCGACCGACCGGGACATCGAGCGGCGGCAGGCGCTCTCCACCGGGCTGTTCGGCCTGCTCAGTGCGGCCGCCACCGCCGTGGCGCTCGTGCTGGCGGTGCGCAGCGCCCTGCACACCGGGCAGGTGGGGGTGCTCGCCGGGTACATCGCCGGCATCGCCCTGATCCAGGCCTCGGTGAAGGGCCTGTTCGCGAGCGGTGTGCAGCTCTACGAGAACCACCTCTTCCTCGGCAACCTGTTCTCCTTCCTGGAAATGGAGGAGGCTCCGGCCGAGGCGGGCGGACCGGCCCTGCCGCCCGTGCTGCGACGGGGCATCGAGTTCCGCAACGTCTCGTTCCGCTACCCCGGAGCGAGCAGGGCGGTCCTCGACGGCGTGTCCTTCACCGTGCCCGCGGGCTCCTGCGTGGCACTGGTCGGCAGGAACGGGGCGGGCAAGTCCACCCTGCTCAAGCTCCTGACCCGGTTCTACGAGCCGACGGGCGGGGCCATCCTCATCGACGGCCGCCCGATCGCCGACTACGCGCTCGGCGAGCTCAGGGACGGCATCGGGATGATCTTCCAGGACTACCAGCAGTACGAGGCCCCGGCCCGGGAGAACATCGGCTTCGGCGAGCTGTCCGCACTGGCCGACGACCGCCGCATCCGGGAAGCCGCCAGCACCGCCGGGGCGCTGGAATTCCTGGACGAGCTCCCCCGCGGGCTCGACACGACCCTCGGCCGCTGGTTCCCCGGCGGGCGCCAGCTCTCCGGCGGACAGTGGCAGAAGGTGGCCCTGGCCCGAGCCGTCGTCCGCAAGGCTCCGATCATGATCCTCGACGAGCCCACGGCCGCCGTCGACGCCGCCTCGGAGGCGGAGGTCTTCGACGTCCTGCGCCGGGTGCACGACCGGGCCACCTCGCTGCTCGTGGCCCACCGGTTCTCCGCCGTCAGGACCGCGGACCACATCGTCGTCATCGACGAGGGCCGCGTGCTGGAACAGGGCTCGCACGAGGACCTCATGGAATCCGGCGGCCTGTACTGCTCCCTCTTCGACCTGCAGGCGGCCGGCTACCAGTGAGGCCCGTGGCGCGGCCGCTGCCCCGAGGCCGCCTGAGCGGCCTCGGGGCAGCCGCTCAGCGGGTCTGGCCGAACCCGGCGTCCCGTGCGAAGACGATGGCCTGGGAGCGGCCGTTCGCGCCGATCTTCGCGAAGATGGCCGAGACGTGGTTGCGAACCGTCTTGTCGGCCACGGTCAGGGCCCTGGCGATCCGGGGGTTGTCGTAGCCCCGCGCCACCAGGTCGAGGATCTCGCGCTCCCGCCGGGTGAGCGCGGGCAGCGGATCCCGGCCCGCGTCGCGGGCGGGGGAGTCGAGCAGCCCGGCGAACAGGCGGGCGGCGGCCGCGCTCGCGACCATGAACCCGTTGGCCACCATGTGCACGGCGTCGCGTACGTCATGCGATCCGGCGTCCTTGGCCACGTACCCCCGTACGCCTGCCCGCAGCGCCGACTTCAGCAGCTGCTCGTCGTCCCCGCGGCCGGTCATCCCCAGGAGCCGGGTGCGGTCCGACTCCGTGAGCAGGGTCCGGCAGGTCTCGAGGGAGGAGGAACCCGGCAGGTCCAGGTCCATGAGGAGCACGTCGGGCGCCGAGGACCTGACGAGGGACAGGACCTGGCCGGCCTCTCCCGTCTCGGCGACGACCTGGATGCCCGCCGCGCCGTCGAGCGCGAGACGGATGCCGGCCCGCAGGAGCGGATGGCGCTCCACGAGTGCGACACGAAGGGGTACGGGGCCGGGCGCAGACTTGGTCATGAATGCAACTCCGTTGTGACGTCGGTACGTACGCGGAGCATGCGGACGGGGTGCTAGCGGCAAACTAGTGACCGGTTCCCGCACGGGCTCCCGTACGCTCCAGGATCATGGAGCGTGAGCGGGGCGGGCTGTTCGACTACCGGATTCTGGGGCCGTTGGAGGTCGTGTGCGGGGGCGAGCCCGTCCCGGTGACCGCCCCCAAGGAGCGTGATCTGCTCGTGCTCCTGCTGCTGCGAGCGGACCAGGTCGTTCCGGCCGAGGAACTGATCGACGGCCTCTGGGGGGACACGCCTCCCACCACGGCCCGTACCACGCTGCAGAACTACATCAAGCGGCTCCGCCACGTCCTGCACAGCGCGGGCCGTGACGGGGACGTACTGGCGACCCGGCCCGGGGGCTACGTCCTGCTGCTGGAACACGCCGTGCTGGACCTGCGCGAGTTCGACCGGCTGACCGCCGCTGCGGCCGAGGCGGCGGAGCGGGGGGACGACGCCGCGGCCTCCGCCCGGCTGGGCGCCGCGCTGGCCCTGTGGCGGGGAGACGCTCTGGCGGGCAGCCGTGCGGAGCAGCTGACCCAGGTCGAGGCGCCACGGCTCGACGACTCCCGCAGGGCCGCCTTCGAGCAGCGGATCGAGGCGGAACTCCGCCTCGGCCGGCATGCGGCCGTCCTCGTGGACATCGAGTCGGCCATCGCCCGGAACCCGTTGCGCGAGCGGCTGTACGGACAGCTGATGCTCGCTCTGTACCGCTGCGGACGGCGGGGCGAGGCACTCACCGCGTACCAGCGCGCGCGGGCGCAGCTGGTCCGTGAACTCGGCCTGGAGCCCGGCCCGGAACTGCTCGCGCTCCACCGCCGGGTACTGGCCGACGACCCCGCGCTCCTCGACCCCCGGCCCCGCCGGACGGCGTCGGCGGGGCCGGCCGACGGGACGGCGGTCCCCTCGCGCCAGCACGCCCTCCCCGCCCAGCTGCCCGCTTCCACCCCGGTGTTCACCGGCCGGGCCGATGCGCTCCGGCGCCTGGACATGCTGCTGCCGGTCGGTGGGGATGAAACGCCGGGCGCGGTGCGGATCGGTCTGGTCACCGGGCAGGCCGGCGCGGGGAAGACCTCCCTGGCCGTTCACTGGGGCCACCGCAGACGTGACCGGTTCCCGGACGGACAGCTGTACGTGAACCTCCGCGGCCACGCGGCCGGCCGGCCGCTCCGGCCCGTCGACGCGCTCAGCGGATTCCTCCAGGCGTTCGGTGTGCCCGCGCAGCACATCCCCGCCGAGGAGTCCCGGGCGGCCGCGCTCTACCGCTCGCTGTGCACGGGCAAGCGGATCCTCGTCGTCCTTGACAATGCACGCTCCGCCGAGCACGTACGCCCGCTGTTTCCCGGCAACTCCGAGTGCCTGGTCCTGGTGACCAGCCGGGACTCCCTGGCCGGGCTCGTGGCCCGGGACGCCGCCGTCCCGATGCCGCTGCGCGTCCTGGAGCCCGCCGAGGCGGAAAAGCTCCTCTTCCACGTGATCGGAGAAGCGCGCGGACGCGCGGAACGGGAGGCGGTCGCCGGCCTCACGGCCGCCTGCGCCTATCTGCCCCTCGCGATCGGGATCACGGCGGCCGACCTCGCAGTCCACCCGGACCGCTCCATCGCGGACCAGGTGGCCCGGCTGGCCGGCGACAGGCTGTCCGCACTGCAGGTACCCGGGGACGAGGAGAGTGCGGTCCGGTCGATCCTGGACATGTCCTACGTCACACTCGCGCAGGCCGCCGCCAGGATGTTCCGGCTGCTCGGTCTCGTCCCGGGACCGGACGTCCCCCTGCCGGCGGCGGCAGCGCTCGCCGGTGTCGGGCTTCCGGAGGCCTCGCGGCTCCTGGCCCGGCTGACCCGTACCCATCTCCTCGAGGAGCACGCGCCGGACCGGTACGCCTTCCACGACCTGCTGCGCGCGTACGCACGGGAACGGGGCGAGGAAGAGGACGGGCCCCAGGAGCGGGCGGCCGCGCTGGAACGGCTCCACGACTGGTATCTGGGGAGCGTCGACACCGCGGTCCGGATGTTCCAGCCGGAGGCCGTCCGGCTGCCGGTGGAGCACGGCGGCCGGGGCCTCGCCTTCCCGGACACCCTCGAGGCGATCGCATGGCTGGACGCCGAGCGGGCGAACACCGTGGCCCTCGTGCAGCGGGCCACGGACCTGGGGTCGTGGCGGTTCGCCTGGAGTCTCGCCGACGCGCTCCGCCCGTACATGATGCGGCGCGCCTACGCCGCCGACTGGCTCGCCGTGGCCTCGGCCGGACTGGCCGCCGCGGAGGCGGACGGGAATCCGGCCGGGCAGGCCGCGGCCCACCGGAGTCTGTCGAGTGCCTACCTGAACCGGAGCGACTACGAGAAGAGCACCTTCCATGACGAGCGGGCGCTGGAGCTGTACCGCAGGACGGGCTCGGCGGAGGGACAGGCGGCGACCCACAACAGCCTGAGCCTCGCGCTCTGGTACGGGGGCCGGCTGGAGGAGGCGCTGGCCCACGGCCGGCGCGGAGCGGACCTGTGCCGCGCGACCGGTTTCCGGCTGGGCGAGGCGATCACCATGGGCAACCTGGGCGCGATCCTGCACGAGCTGGGCCGCCTCGCCGAGGCCGAGGACCGGCTCGTGGAGGCCCATGAGCTCTACCAGGGGCTCTCCCTCCCCACGGCCACCTCCATCACCATGCGCAACCTGGGAGCCGTACTGCTCGAAAGGGGGCAGCCGCAACGGGCGGTCGAGCACTTCGAAGCGGCGGCGAGTACGCAGCGGGAGCTGGCTCTGCACCCCGATCTGGCGTTCTCCTTTTTCTGGCTGGCGATGGCATCGGTCCAGGCCGGCGATCGGTCGGCCGCTCTGGACTACATCGAGCAGGGGTTCGAACTGGCGACGGGAGAGCTGCGCGCCGAGTCGTACCTGCACACGGGCCGGGCCCTGCTCTCGCAAAGCGTGGGCAATCACGACGTCGCCCTGCGGCATTTCCGGCAGGCGGCCGAGCTGGCCCGCCGGTGCGATGCCCGCACGCCGGAGCTGCGGGCCCAGACCGGACTGGCCGAGAGCAGCCTGCGGCTGGGCCGGCACGACGAGGCCGCGGAGCACGCGGAGACCGCCCGGGCCCTGGCCACCGCGAGCGGGTACCGCCTCTTCGAGGCGCGGTCCCTCGCGCTGCTGGCGGAACTGGACCTGGCGCGGGGCGGGTTCGAGAGGGCCGCGCGCCGTGCGCACCGGGCGCTCGGCATCCAGACGGAGGCCGGGCACCCGATCGGGCGGGCCGAGGCCCTCCTGGTCCTCGGTCATGCCCTGCGGCAGGCGGGCGACGAGGAGGGGACCCTCCGGGCCTGGGCGCAGGCCCTGGAGGTGTACGAGTCCCTCGGCGCGGGCCGCCGGCACGAGGTCCGGGCCCTGATGGGTCGCTGACCGGCCAGGGGCCTGTTCGCGTTTGTCAATCGGATTGTCTCGTTCTTGCGTCCGGATACCGTGCACCGCACTCCGGAAGGTGCGCCAACCGTCCGTTTCGCACGTGTCTGTCTCCTATCCGTTTGTCCGGATTTCGGGTTTTCGCCATGGGGTGATGTTGTGAAAACGAGACCACTTAAGTGTGGTTTACGGTCTGGCGGTCCCTGAGGATGGCTCCATTGAGCTCGGGTCAATGGGTCACACGCTGTGGGGAGCGTCGACTCACGAGCACACACGATGGGGCCGGATTTCGCTGTCAGGGGTGTCAGCGAGGCCGGGTCCTTCACGTATCTATCGTGACTCCTGAGGAGGCAATTACCCATGCGCGGAGCAACGAGCGCCAAGTGGGTCGCGGGTGCCGTCATCGTGGCGATGGCCGCCACCGCATGCAGCACCAGCAAGGACTCGAACGCCGGGGGCAAGTCCGGCGGAAACATCACCGTGGTGCTCGGCGAGCCGCAGCACGGCCTGGTGGGTCAGAACACCGCCGAGTCCGAAGGTGCCGAGGTTCTCAACTCGCTCTTCACCGGCCTGGTCAAGTACGACAACAAGACCAACGAGCCGAAGCTCGCGGTCGCCGAGTCCATCGACACCACGGACTCGAAGACCTGGACGATCAAGATCAAGGACGGCTTCACCTTCCACAACGGTGAGAAGGTCGACGCTGCGTCCTTCGTCCGTGCCTGGAACTGGGGCGCCAACCAGGACAACGCGGCCGAGGGCCTGCCGTTCTTCTCGAAGATCGAGGGCTCCGACGAGCTCGCGCCGGGCAAGGACAAGAAGCCCACGGCCAAGGAGCTCAAGGGCCTGAAGGTCGTCGACGAGAAGACCTTCACCGTCACCCTGAAGGACCCGTTCTCCCAGTTCAAGACGATGCTGGGTTACAACGCCTTCTACCCGCTGCCCAAGGCGTTCGAGGCCGACCCGAAGAAGTTCGGCGAGGCTCCGATCGGCAACGGCCCGTTCCAGATGGACGGCGCCTGGGAGCACAACAAGCAGATCAAGATCAAGAAGTACGACAAGTACCCGGCCGAGGGTCGCGCCAAGCTCGCGGGCGTCACCTTCAAGATCTACGACAACCTGGACACGGCGTACAACGACCTGCGCGCCGACACCATCCAGATCGTCGACAAGCTCCCGATCTCGGCGATGGCCACCGTCTCCCAGGAGTTCGGCGACCGCTACATCTACAAGCCCGAGTCCGGCGTCGGCTACATCGGTCTCCCGCTGGAGCAGAACCCCGAGGCGTTCGGCAAGGTGGAGATCCGCAAGGCCATCTCCATGGCCATCGACCGGGACGCCATCGGCAAGACCATCTTCAACGGCACCCGCAAGCCGGCCGACGACTTCATCAGCCCGATCATCCCCGGCTACCGCAAGGGCGCCCTCGGCGAGGCGGGCACGTACAACCCGACCAAGGCCAAGGAGCTCTTCCAGCAGGCCGGCGGCATCCCGGGCAACAAGATCGAGCTCGGCTACAACGCCGACGGCGGCCACAAGGAGTGGATCGAGGCCGTCGGCAACCAGCTGAAGGCGAACCTCGGCATCGAGGTCACCGCCAAGCCGTACGCCAAGTTCGGCGACATGCTGGACGACCTGGGTGCCTCGAAGTACAAGGGCGCCTTCCGCATGGCCTGGTCGATGGACTACCCGGCGGCGGAGAACTACCTCCGTCCGATCTTCTCGAAGGTCGCGATCGAGAACGGCTCCAACTACGGCCACTACCAGAACGACGCGTTCGAGGCGAAGCTCGCCGAGGCCGACAAGGCCACGGACGCTGCGCAGGGGCTGAAGCTGTACCAGGAAGCCGAT
The DNA here is from genome assembly GCF_055579465.1 of Streptomyces sp. NPDC032745. Lineage (NCBI taxonomy): Bacteria > Bacillati > Actinomycetota > Actinomycetes > Kitasatosporales > Streptomycetaceae > Streptomyces > Streptomyces sp. NPDC032745. The sequence goes on from NZ_JBVING010000001.1 coordinate 343,354, forward strand.
GACATCATCATCAAGGACCTGCCGTACATCCCGGTCTTCACGTACATGTCTTCTTCGGCCTACTCCAAGACCGTGAAGAACGTCGAGGTCGACGCACAGGGCCGCATGGACCTGGCGAACGTCGAGCTCAACTAACACCCCTCTTCACTAAGGGGATCCCGGGGGCGGGCAAGACGGAATCAGGTTTCCGTCCTGCCCGCCCTTTCCCCCTGTTCTCTGTTGGAGGTCTGATGGGCCGCTACCTCATCCGCCGACTCATACAGGCGATCCCTGTACTGATCGGTGCCACGTTCCTGATCTACGCGCTGACGTTCGCCATGCCGGGCGCTGACCCGATCCAGCTGCTCGCCGGCGAGAAGAAGGCAGACCCGCTCGTCACGGCGATGCTGCGCGCCAAGTACCACCTCGACGACCCGTTCCTGCTCCAGTACTGGAACTACATCACCGGTGTGTTCCAGGGCGACCTCGGTGAGACCCTCACCGGGCGCAAGGTGCTCGACCTGTTCTCCGAGGCGTTCCCCTACACGGTGAACCTGGCCCTCGTGGCCTTCGCCATCGAGGCCGTCGTCGGCGTGCTGGCCGGTGTCATGGCCGCCCTGCGCCGCGGCAAGTTCCTCGACCAGCTGGTGCTCATCTCCACGCTGATGGTCATCTCCATCCCCGTCTTCGTCACCGGCTTCGTGCTGCAGCTGACGCTCGGCGTGCAGATGAAGAACAACTGGGGCATCGACTTCTTCCCCGTCTCCTTCAACGAGAACGACGGGATCCGCGCCTACCTCCTGCCGGCGTTCGTCCTGGCCTCCACGTCCCTCGCGTACGTGGCCCGCCTGACGCGCACCAGCCTGATGGAGACGATGCGCGCCGACTACGTCCGCACCGCGACGGCGAAGGGCCTGCCTCGCCGCCGCGTCGTCGTGAACCACGCGCTGCGCAACGCCCTCATCCCGATCATCACCTTCCTGGGCGCCGACCTCGGCTCCCTCATGGGTGGTGCGGTCATCACCGAGCGGATCTTCAACATCCACGGAGTCGGCGGCCTGCTCGCCCAGTCCGTGTACCTCAAGCAGGGTGCGGTCGTGGTCGGCGGTGTGACGATCCTCGTCTTCGTCTACCTGATCGGCAACCTGCTCGTGGACCTGCTCTACGCCGTGCTCGACCCGAGGATCCGCTATGCGTGACACAACTACGGTGGAGGACTCGATGACCGACACCCAGCTCGCCGGAGCTCCCTCCGCCGGCGCCGCGGTCAAGGCCGGCGGAAAGAGGAAGAAGGACCGCGAGGCCAGCCTCTGGTCCGACGCCCTGAGCGACCTGCGCCGCAACCCGGTCTTCCTGATCGGTGCGTTCCTCGTCGTCTGCATGCTGATCATCTCCGCGTTCCCGCAGTGGTTCACCGACGGCAGTCCCTTCGACTCCACCGCCTGCACCCTGCAGAACTCGCTCAAGAAGCCGAGCGGGGACCACTGGTTCGGCTACGACATCCAGGGCTGCGACGTCTACACCCGTACGGTGTGGGCGGCCCGCAACTCGGTGATCGTCGGCATCGTCACCACCACGCTGGTGGTCGTCGTCGGCGGTGCCCTCGGCCTGCTGGCCGGCTGGGCCGGCGGCATCCTGGACAGCTTCCTGTCGCGCTTCACCGAGATCTTCTTCGCGATCCCGCTCCTGCTCGGCGGCATGCTGATCATGTCGGCCCTGCCGGGCAACGCCTGGACGGTCTCCCTGGTGCTCGCGATCCTCGGCTGGCCGCAGATCTTCCGCATCATGCGGTCCTCGGTGCTGCAGAACAAGAACAACGACTACGTGGTCGCCGCCCGCGCCCTCGGCGCCGGCACCCTGCGCATCACGGTGCGGCACATCCTGCCGAACGCCATCGCCCCCGTCATCGTGGTCGGTGCGATCAGCCTGGGTGTGTACATCTCCGCCGAGGCGGCCCTGTCGTACCTCGGTATCGGCGTCCAGCCCCCGGAGATCTCCTGGGGCCTCATGGTCAGCGACGCTTCCGTCCGCTGGCTGCAGGCCCCGCACGTGCTCCTCTTCCCGGCCGCTGCGCTGAGCGTCACCGTGCTCGCGTTCATCATGGTCGGCGACGCGGTGCGCGACGCCCTCGACCCGAAGCTGCGCTGAGGAAGGGCGTACGTTGACCATCATCGACAAGACCTCGAACGTCCCCGCGCCGCGCTCCGCGCCGGAGGGGACCCCCCTGCTCGAAGTGCGCGACCTGCACGTCGAGTTCCACACCCGCGACGGTGTCGCCAAGGCCGTCAACGGTGTCTCGTACTCCGTGAACGCCGGCGAGACCCTCGCGGTCCTCGGCGAGTCCGGCTCGGGCAAGTCCGTGACGGCGCAGGCCATCATGGGCATCCTCGACATGCCGCCCGGCAAGATCGCGGGCGGTGAGATCCTCTTCCAGGGCACGGACCTGCTCAAGCTCCCGTCCGAGGAGTACCGCAAGATCCGCGGTTCGAAGATCGCCATGATCTTCCAGGACGCGCTGTCCTCGCTGAACCCGGTGCACACCGTCGGCGCCCAGCTCGGCGAGATGTTCCGCGTCCACCGCGGGATGTCCAAGAAGGACGCCACGGCCAAGGCCGTCGAGCTCATGGACCGCGTGAAGATCCCCGCCGCCAAGGAGCGCGTGGGCGACTACCCGCACCAGTTCTCCGGCGGTATGCGCCAGCGCATCATGATCGCCATGGCGATGGCCCTCGAGCCGGACCTGATCATCGCCGACGAGCCGACCACGGCTCTCGACGTGACGGTCCAGGCCCAGGTCATGGACCTGCTCGCGGAGCTCCAGCGCGAGATGAACATGGGCCTGATCCTGATCACCCACGACCTCGGCGTCGTCGCCGACGTCGCGGACAAGATCGCCGTCATGTACGGCGGCCGGATCGTCGAGACCGCCCCGGTCCACGAGATCTACAGCCGCCCGGCGCACCCGTACACCCGCGGTCTGCTCGACTCGATCCCGCGCCTGGACCAGAAGGGCCAGGAGCTCTACGCGATCAAGGGCCTGCCGCCCAACCTGCTGAACATCCCGTCGGGCTGCGCCTTCAACCCGCGCTGCCCCAAGGCGCAGGACATCTGCCGCACCGACGTGCCGGTCCTGCACCCGGTGACCGAGCAGGACGGCACCGAGCTGCCCGGCCGCGGCAGCGCGTGCCACTTCTGGAAGGAGCAGATCCATGGCTGAGCTCACCAAGAACGCCACCGAGCGAGAGCCGATCCTCCAGGTCCGCAACCTGGTCAAGCACTTCCCGCTGACCCAGGGCATCCTGTTCAAGAAGCAGGTCGGCGCGGTCAAGGCGGTCGACGGGGTCTCCTTCGACCTGTACCAGGGCGAGACCCTGGGCATCGTCGGCGAGTCCGGCTGTGGCAAGTCCACCGTCGCCAAGCTGCTGATGAGCCTCGAGAAGGCCACCGCCGGCGAGGTCTTCTACAAGGGCCAGGACATCACCAGGCTGTCCGGCAAGGCCCTCAAGGCCGTCCGCCGCAACATCCAGATGGTGTTCCAGGACCCGTACACCTCGCTGAACCCGCGCATGACGGTCGGCGACATCATCGGGGAGCCCTTCGACATCCACCCCGAGGTGGCTCCGAAGGGCGACCGGCGCCGCAAGGTCCAGGAGCTCCTGGACGTCGTGGGCCTCAACCCCGAGTACATCAACCGGTACCCGCACCAGTTCTCCGGCGGCCAGCGCCAGCGCATCGGCATCGCCCGCGGCCTCGCGCTCAACCCGGAGATCATCATCTGCGACGAGCCGGTCTCCGCGCTCGACGTGTCGGTGCAGGCGCAGGTCATCAACCTGATGGAGAAGCTGCAGGACGAGTTCAACCTGTCCTACGTCTTCATCGCGCACGACCTGTCGATCGTCCGGCACATCTCGGACCGCGTCGGCGTCATGTACCTGGGCAAGATGGCCGAGATCGGCACCGACACCCAGATCTACGACCACCCGACGCACCCCTACACCCAGGCGCTGCTGTCGGCCGTCCCGGTTCCCGACCCGCAGGCCCGCGAGGGCCGCGAGCGGATCATCCTCACCGGTGACGTCCCCTCCCCGGCCAACCCGCCCTCGGGCTGCCGCTTCCGCACCCGCTGCTGGAAGGCCGAGGACCGGTGCGCCACGGAGGAGCCGCTGCTGGCGATCCCGACGCGCTTCCAGGGTGTGAACACCCCGGCCGCGCACGAGTCGGCGTGCCACTTCGCGGAGGAGAAGGCCATCCTGGCCGTCTGATCCCGCACCGCCGTACGCAGTCCAGGGCGCCCGGACCGGATTCCTCCGGCCCGGGCGCCCTTGCGTGTGCGCCGCTGCGTACGGCGGCGCACCGAAAGGGAGTTGCGGCTCGGTCGCGGCCGGGCGGACAGTGTCCGGATGACCGACACCCCGCACGACCGCCGCGTCCGGCGCCCCGCCCGCCCCGAGGGGGCCGCATGCTGACCGTCCGGCCCGCAGGGCCCGGGGACGCGTCCGACATCTGCGCCCTGCTCAACGCCGTCGACGTCTTCGAGATCGGCAGACCGGAGACCGACATCGAGGCCGTCGAGGCCGATCTCCACCACCCCGACGTCGACCTGGCGAAGGACTCCTGGCTGGCCTTCGAGGGCGGCCGGCTCGTCGCGTACGCCCTGGTGTGGACCGACTCCGGACCCGGCAGGGTCGACTCCGACCACTACGTCCTGCCCGGCCACCGCGAGGCCGCCGTCCGGCTGCTGGAGCTGATGGAGATCCGGGCCCGCGAGCTCACCGCCGGCGCCGGGGAGGCCGTCCTGCGGCTCCAGGTCAACGTGAAGCCCACCCTCGACGCCGACCTGCTGCCCGGCCGCGGCTACCGCACCGTGCGCCGCTACCAGGTGATGACCCGCGCCCTCGCGCCGGCCGCCGACCTGCCACCCGCCCCGCCCGAGGGGCTCGCCCTGCGCGACTGCGCCGCCGACGAGGCCGACCGCCGCCGGGCCCACGCCCTGGTGGAGGAGACCTTCGCGGCCCACTTCGGTCATGTGGACCGCCCGTACGAGGCGTGGCTGGACCACCTCGACGCCCGCCGGCTCGACTGGTCGCTGGTCTGGATCGCGAGCCTGCCCGGCGAGGGCGACGTGGGCGTCCTGCTGAGCCGCGACGACCGCACAGGCATGGGCTGGCTCAGCCACATCGGCGTACGCGCGGACCTGCGCGGCCGCGGCATCGGCGGCTTCCTGCTGCGCCACGCCTTCGCCGCCTACGCGGCCCGCGGCCGCGACACCCTCGGCCTCGGCGTGGACGTCCACAACGAGACCGGTGCACTCACGCTCTACGAGGCGCACGGCATGGGCCTGCACTACGCCGTCGACACCTGGGAGCTGCCTTTGCACCCGCAGGGGTGACAGGCGGGAGACGCGAGGGTGCAATCGGCCGAACCGAGAGTGCTCGAGCCCCCACATAGGGTGACATGGGCCCCAAGTGAGTCTTGGGAGCCATAGGAGGCACTCGATGCGCGGAGCCACCCACGCCAAGTGGGCCGCATGTGCGGTGGCCGTCGCCCTCACGGCGACGGCCTGCGGCGACGAAAGCGGCGGCGGCGGTGGCGGTGGCGGCGACACCGGGATCGTCAGCTCCTCGTGGGGTGACCCGCAGAACCCGTTGGAGCCGGCCAACACCAACGAGGTGCAGGGCGGCAAGGTCCTCGACATGCTCTTCCGGGGCCTCAAGCGGTACGACCCGAAGACCGGCGAGGCCATCAACATGCTCGCCGAGAAGATCGAGACCACCGACAGCCAGCACTTCACCATCACGCTGAAGGACGGCTGGAAGTTCAGCAACGACGAGCCGGTCACCGCGCAGTCCTTCGTGGACGCCTGGAACTACGGCGCGGACGTGCGCAACAAGCAGAACAACTCGCCGTTCTTCTCCGACATCGTCGGCTACGAGGACGTCCACCCGGCGTCCGGCGACCCCAAGGCCAAGACCATGTCGGGGCTGGTGGTCAAGGACCCCAAGACCTTCACGGTCGCCCTGAAGAACAAGTTCTCCACGTGGCCCGAGACCCTCGGCTACCAGGCCTTCTCCCCGCTGCCCAAGGCCTTCTTCACCGACCACGCCGGCTGGCTGAACAAGCCGATCGGCAACGGCCCGTACACGGTGGACTCGTACACCAAGGGCACCGGCATGAAACTGCGCACCTGGGCCGGCTACCCGGGCGAGGACAAGGCGCTGAACGGCGGAGTCGACCTCAAGGTCTACACCGACAACAACACCGCCTACACGGACCTGATCTCCGGCAACCTCGACCTCGTCGACGACGTCCCCGCGCAGCAGCTGAAGAACGTCAAGAACGACCTCGGCGACCGGTACATCAACCAGCCCGCCCTCATCATCCAGACCCTCACCTTCCCGCTGTACGACCCCCAGTGGAGCAAGGAGGGCATGGAGAACGTCCGCCGCGGCATCTCCATGGCGATCAACCGCGACGAGATCACCAAGCAGATCTTCCGCGAGACCCGCACCCCGGCCAAGGACTGGACCTCCCCGGCCCTCGGCGAGAAGGGCGGCTTCAACGCCACGCTCTGCGGCGACGCCTGCAAGTACGACCCGGCCGCCGCCAAGAAGCTCATCCAGGACGCCGGCGGGCTCCCCGGCGGCAAGGTCACGCTGACGTCCAACGTGGACACCGGCTCGCACCGCGAATGGATGGACGCCGTCTGCAACAGCATCAACAACGCGATCGGCGAGGGCCCGGTCTGCACGGTCAACCCCATCGGCACCTTCGCCGACTTCCGCAACCAGCAGAGCTCCTTCAAACTGACCGGCCCCTTCCGGTCCGGCTGGCAGGCCGACTACCCGCTGATCCAGAACTTCCTCCAGCCGCTCTACTACACCGGCGCCTCCTCCAACTACGGGAAGTTCAGCAACCCGGACTTCGACAAGCTCGTCGACGAGGCCAACCAGGAGAGCGACGCGGCCAAGGCCATCGCGAAGTTCCAGGACTCCGAGAAGATCCTCGCCGCGCAGATGCCGTCCATCCCGCTCTGGTACCAGAACGGCAGCGCCGGCTACGCCGAGCGGCTCACGGACGTGGCGCTCAACCAGTTCAGCGTCCCCGTCTACAACGAGATCAAGGTCAGCTGACCCTCCGTCGGATCGATCCTGGAGCAGTCCATGGGACGTTATGTGATCCGGCGGCTGCTCCAGATGATCCCGGTGTTCATCGGCAGCACGTTCCTGATCTTCTTCATGGTGTACGCGCTCGGTGACCCGGTCGCGGCCCTCTTCGGCGACAAGGCGCCCGACCCCGCCACCGCCGCGCGCATCCGCAAGGACCTCTACCTCGACCGCCCCCTGTGGGAGCAGTACCTCCACTACATGGGCCAGATCTTCCAGGGAGACTTCGGCACGGCCTTCAACGGCCAGCCGGTCACCGAGCTGATGGCCTCGGCCTTCCCCGTCACCCTGCGCCTGACCATGGTCGCGATCTTCTTCGAGATCGTCATCGGCATCACCCTCGGCGTGATCAGCGGGCTGCGCCGCGGCAAGTCCGTCGACACCTCCGTGCTGGTGCTCACCCTCGTCGTCATCTCCGTGCCGACGTTCGTGACGGGCTATGTGCTCCAGTACCTCTTCGGCGTCAAATGGGGCTGGGTCCGGCCCACCGTCTCCCCGGACGCCCCCTTCAACGAGCTGATCCTGCCCGGCATCGTGCTCGCGCTGGTCTCCCTCGCGTACGTCACCCGGCTCTCGCGCACCTCCATCGCCGAGAACGTCAAGGCCGACTACGTGCGCACCGCCGTCGCCAAGGGCCTGCCGCGCCGCCGGGTCGTCACCCGCCACCTGCTGCGCAACTCGCTCATCCCCGTCGTCACCTTCATCGGCACCGACATCGGCGCCCTGATGGGCGGCGCCATCGTCACCGAGCGGATCTTCAACATCCACGGCGTCGGATACCAGCTCTACCAGGGCATCCTGCGCAACAACTCCCCGACGGTGGTCGGCTTCGTGACCATCCTCGTCATCGTCTTCCTGCTGGCGAACCTGCTCGTCGACCTGCTCTACGCGGTCCTGGACCCGAGGATCCGTTATGCCTGAGCGCAACGAGCCCGCCTACGACCCACTGGAACCCGCAAAGGGGGAGGCCATCGCCCCCACCGGCCAGGGCGGCCCCATGGATCTCGCGCTCGACGAGGCCGAGAGCCTGGAGAAGGCGCTCGGCGACGCGCCCAGCGGTCCGGGCGAGAAGGCCCGCTCCCTGTGGTCCGACGCCTGGCACCAGCTGGTCCGCAACCCCGTCTTCGTCATCTCCTCGCTGATGATCCTGTTCCTCGTGATCATCGCGATCTGGCCGCAGCTCATCGCCAGTGGCGACCCGCTCCAGTGCGACCTGTCCAAGTCCCAGCAGGGTTCCTCGCCCGGCCACCCCTTCGGCTACGACACCCAGGGCTGCGACGTCTACACCCGCACCGTCTACGGGGCCCGCGCCTCCATCACCGTCGGGGTCTGCGCCACCCTCGGCGCCGCCCTGCTCGGCTCGGTGCTCGGCGGGCTCGCCGGGTTCTTCGGCGGCTGGGGCGACTCGCTGCTCTCCCGGGTCGCCGACATCTTCTTCGGCATCCCCGTCGTCCTCGGCGGCCTGGTCTTCCTGTCCGTGGTCACCAGCACCACCGTCTGGCCGGTCGTCGGCTTCATCGTGCTCCTCGGCTGGCCGCAGATCGCCCGCATCGGCCGCGGCTCCGTCATCACCGCCAAACAGAACGACTACGTCCAGGCCGCCCGCGCCCTCGGCGCCGGCAACGGCCGGATGCTGCTGCGGCACGTGGCGCCCAACGCCATCGCCCCCGTCATCGTCGTCGCCACCATCGCCCTGGGCACGTACATCGCCCTGGAGGCCACCCTGTCCTTCCTCGGCGTCGGCCTGCGCCCGCCCACCGTCTCCTGGGGCATCGACATCTCCAACGCGGCCCCGCAGATCCGCAACGCCCCGCACATGCTCCTCTGGCCGGCGGGCGCGCTGAGCCTGACCGTGCTCGCGTTCATCATGCTCGGCGACGCGGTCCGCGACGCCCTCGACCCCAAGCTGCGCTGAGGAGTGGGCACCATGCTGCTCGAAGTCCGCGACCTCCACGTGGAGTTCCGTACGCGGGACGGAGTCGCCAAGGCCGTCAACGGCGTCAACTACTCGGTGGACGAGGGCGAGACGCTCGCCGTGCTCGGCGAGTCCGGTTCGGGCAAGTCGGTGACCGCGCAGGCCGTGATGGGCATCCTGGACGTGCCGCCGGGCCGGATCGCGGGCGGCGAGATCCTCTTCAAGGGCAGGAACCTGCTGAAGATGAAGGAGGAGGAGCGGCGGAAGATCCGCGGCGCCGACATGGCGATGATCTTCCAGGACGCCCTGTCCTCCCTGAACCCGGTCCTCAGCGTGGGCGCCCAGCTGGGCGAGATGTACGAGGTCCACCGCGGGATGTCCCGCAAGAACGCCAGGGCCAAGGCCGTGGAGCTGATGGACCGGGTGAAGATCCCGGCGGCGAAGGACCGGGTGGGGGACTACCCGCACCAGTTCTCGGGCGGCATGCGCCAGCGCATCATGATCGCGATGGCGCTGGCCCTGGAGCCCTCGCTGATCATCGCGGACGAGCCGACGACGGCACTGGACGTCACCGTCCAGGCCCAGGTGATGGACCTGCTCGCCGAGCTCCAGCGCGAGCTCAACATGGGCCTCATCCTCATCACCCACGACCTCGGTGTGGTCGCCGACGTGGCCGACAAGATCGCCGTCATGTACGCGGGCCGGATCGTCGAGGCGGCCCCCGTCCACGAGATCTACGCCGCGCCCGCGCACCCGTACACCCGCGGTCTGCTCGACTCGATCCCGCGCCTGGACCAGAAGGGCCAGGAGCTGTACGCGATCAAGGGCCTGCCGCCGAACCTGCTGAACATTCCGCCCGGCTGCGCCTTCAACCCGCGCTGCCCGATGGCGCAGGCGGTCTGCCGCACGGACGTCCCGCCGCTCGCACAGGCCGGTCCGGACCGCGCGAGCGCGTGCTTCTTCTGGAAGGAGTGCCTCGGTGGCTGAGTCCATCCTGGAGGTCAGGGACCTCGTCAAGCACTACCCGCTGACCCGGGGCATCCTCTTCAAGAAGCAGGTCGGCGCCGTCAAAGCGGTCGACGGGGTCTCCTTCGGCCTCGCCCGGGGCGAAACCCTCGGCATCGTCGGAGAGTCCGGCTGCGGCAAGTCCACGGTCGCCAAGATGCTGGTCAACCTGGAACGTCCGACGGCCGGTGCGATCTCGTACAAGGGCGAGGACATCACCAAGCTGTCCGGCAAGGCCCTCAAGGCCGTCCGCCGCAACATCCAGATGGTGTTCCAGGACCCGTACACCTCGCTGAACCCGCGCATGACGGTCGGTGACATCATCGGGGAGCCGTACGACATCCACCCCGAGGTGGCTCCGAAGGGCGACCGGCGCCGCAAGGTCCAGGAGCTCCTCGACGTGGTCGGGCTCAACCCCGAGTACATCAACCGCTACCCGCACCAGTTCTCCGGCGGCCAGCGCCAGCGCATCGGCATCGCCCGCGGCCTCGCGCTGCAGCCGGAGGTCATCGTGGCGGACGAGCCGGTCTCGGCGCTCGACGTCTCGGTCCAGGCCCAGGTGATCAACCTGCTCGCACGCCTCCAGAACGAGTTCGACCTGTCGTACGTCTTCATCGCGCACGACCTCTCGATCGTGCGGCACATCTCCGACCGGGTCGGGGTGATGTACCTGGGCCGGGTGGTGGAGATCGGCACCGACACCCAGATCTACGACCACCCCACCCACCCCTACACCCAGGCCCTGCTGTCGGCCGTGCCCGTCCCGGACCCGCAGGCGCGCGCCCACCGCGAGCGGATCATCCTGACCGGCGACGTGCCCTCCCCGGCCAACCCTCCCTCGGGCTGCCCGTTCCGTACCCGCTGCTGGAAGGCGCAGCAGCGCTGCACGGACGAGGTCCCGCTGCTGGCCGTCCCGGAGGCCTTCCCGTCCGGCCCGGCGGCCCACCCGTCGGCCTGCCACTTCGCGGCGGAGAAACAGGTAGTCCCGGCGATGGGCGAGCTTCCCCCGCCTCCCGCCGCGCCGGCCCCGCCGGCGAAGGAATGACCGGCGCAGCCCCGAGAGGCGAAAACCGGCCACCCCGCGCGGATTCGCTCCGTCAGGGCCGCTTTTCCGCCAACGCGGTTTACACGTAGGCAACTTGCCCGTTTCTGTCCCGAGATCTGAGGCGTGCAGCCTGGGTCCCGTGCGGCCGTGCGGGTGCCGACAGCCGGCCGGGGAGGCGTACAGGCTCCCCGGCCGGCCTCCCCCGTGACCCTGCGCATGCGCGGCGTGCGCCCCTCGTGCTGCCGGAATTCGATCGATGCGCTGGTACGGATAGTTATGATCCGTAGCGCACGGTGGGTATGACTCCGCCGAGCACTGAGTACGAGTACGCGTACCGATGTCCGCTCGACGTGGAGGTGAAACGCCGTGGCACTCTCGATCTCGGCCGTGGTGCTGCTGGCGATCGTCGTCTTCCTACTGGTCCGCCGGTCGGGCCTGAAGGCGGGACACGCCGTTGTCTGTGTGCTCCTCGGGTTCTATCTGGCGAGTTCGACCATCGCGCCGACCCTCAGCCAGCTGACCACGAACGTGGCCAGCATGATCAGTGGACTCAAGTTGTAGGCAGGTCCTCGTAGTCTTGGCCCCATGAACGGTCTTCCCGCCCGTCGGCTTCTCCTCGTGCACGCGCACCCGGACGACGAGTCGATCAACAACGGCGTCACCATGGCCAAGTACGCGGCCGAGGGTGCCCACGTCGCACTCGTGACCTGCACCCTCGGCGAGGAGGGCGAGGTCATCCCGCCCGAGCTCGCCCACCTGGCGCCCGACCGCGACGACACCCTGGGCGCCCACCGCATCGGCGAGCTCGCCGCGGCGATGGCGGAACTCGGCGTCACCGACCACCGGTTCCTCGGCGGTCCCGGCCGCTTCCGGGACTCCGGGATGATGGGCGCCGAGCAGAACCGCCGGCCCGGCTCCTTCTGGTCCACCGACGTGGACGAGGCCGCCGCCCACCTGGTCGAGGTCATCCGCGAGGTCCGGCCGCAGGTGCTCGTCACCTACGACCCCGACGGCGGCTACGGGCACCCCGACCACATCCAGGCCCACCGGGTCGCCATGCGCGGCGCCGAGCTGGCCGCGGAGACCACGTACCGCCGGGACCTCGGCGACCCGTGGGAGATCGGGAAGATCTACTGGAACCGGGTCCCGCGCTCGGTGGTCGAGGAGGGCTTCGCCCGGCTGGAGGCTGCCGGAGCCAAGGCGCCCTTCCCGGGGGTGGCTTCGCCGGACGACGTGCCCGGTGTCGTCGCCGACGAGCGGATCACCGCCGAGATCGGGGCCGACGAGGCGTTCGTGGCGGCCAAGGCGGCCGCGATGCGCGCCCACGCCACCCAGGTCGCCGTGGAGGGACCCTTCTTCGCCCTCTCCAACGACCTCGCGCAGCCGCTGTTCGACCGCGAGTACTACGAACTGGTCGCGGGCCGGCCGGGCGCCCCGGCGGGCGAGCGCGAGCACGACCTGTTCGCGGGGGTGCAGGCATGACCGGGACCCTGACGCCCGCGCGGATCGCCGTCCTGCTCGGCCTGTTGGCGGCGGGAGTGCTGACCGGCATCGCCGGCTGGCTCGTCGTGGACCTGTGGTTCCCCGGCGGGCTGCTGCTGGGACTGCTGGCGCTGTTCGGGCTGTTCCTCGGCGGCCGGATCGCCGTCGGGACCGGGCTCGGGGTGGGCGCCGGCGTGATCGGCTGGTTCCTCGCGTACGTACTGCTCGGCGCCCCGCGCCCCGAGGGGGACTTCCTGCTCAGTTCGTCCGGAATCGGCATGTACGCCTACCTTTTGGGCGGGACGGTGCTGGCTGTGATGTGTGCCACGCTCCGCGGTCCGTTCGAGGGGCCGGTTTCGGCCGCGCAGTCCGGCAAGTGACGTGCCGTTGAACTCCGTCGAGGTGCGCGTTCACGGGGGTTGGGCCGGCGCTCCCGGGCTGTTCGGAAGGGCCCTGGAGGGGCTGAAGGGGAACCCCTGATTCCCCTAGGACAGTTGCGCGAGGGCGACGGCCAGTATGGTGGTCGGGCCGCCGAGCTGCCCGCGCACGGTATGACGGGCGGCGGAGCCAACCGGGAGAACCTGCCTTGAGTCGTGAAACCGACAGTTCGTCCTCCGGGCCCCAGGGGCGCGGTGGAGCCGCTTACCCCTCGGGTACACCGCCGTACGGAACCGGCCAGTACCCGTCCATGCCCGTGCCGTCCGGGCCCGGCGCGGCGACTGCCTCGGAGGAGAACCCTGTGACCTCGAACCCGTCCACGCCCGACACCGACGGGCCGAAGACCGAGACCACCCTGACGACCCGGATCCGGATCAACATCCCGGGTTCGCGGCCGATCCCGCCGGTGGTCGTACGCAAGCCGGTGGCGGCTGCCGCCGCCGCCGAGCCGGAGCCCGAGGTCGAGCCCGCCGCCGAGCAGGCCGCGGCGGAGCCCGCGCCGGCCGCCGAGCCGGAGGAGCCGACCAGCAACTGGTTCGCCCCCCGCAAGTCGGCCCCTGCGGCGCCCGCGCCCGCTCCGGCAGCCCCGGCGCTGCCGACCCGTACCCCGGCCGCGGCGGGCCCCGCGCCCTCGCTGCCCCACCGCACGCAGGCCGGCCCCGCCCCGGTGCTGCCGACCCGTACCCCGGGGCCGTCCGCCGGGGGCGCCCCGGTGTCCGGCTTCGCCCCGGGCGCCCCCGGCCCCGCGGGCCCGCGTACGTCCGGCCCGGCCGGCCCCGGCTTCGACACGCCCGCCCACGGCTTCGCCCCGGCGCCCGCTCCGGCCGGCCCCGGCTACGGACCCGGCGGTCCCGCCCCCGGCGCGCCCCTCGCGCCGCGGCGGCCCGGCGGCCCCGGCGTCGGCACGCCCCTGGGCCTCCCCGGCTACGGCGACGGCGGCCCCGCCACCGAGCCGTTCCCCGCGTACGGCGGCCCGTCAGGCCCCGCGGGCCCCGGCGCCCCCGCGGGCCCCACCGGCGGGCCCGCGCTCGGCACCGTCCCGCTCGGCGAAGAGGCCCCCCGCTGGCCCGGACCGGAGCTGGACGAGCCGTTCCCGCCGGTCCCGGCCCCGACCCCGGTTCCCGCTCCGGCAGCGGCCGCCCCGGCGCGCCCGAAGCCGGCCAGCGCGACGCCGACCAAGATCAAGAAGGGCCGCTCCAAGCTGGTCCTCGTCGGCAGCGGCCTCATCGCCCTGCTCGGCGTGGCCTACGGCGCCGGGCTGCTCCTCAACCACTCCGACGTCCCCAAGGGCACCACCGTCCTCGGCGTCGACATCAGCGGCAGCCGCGACGAGGCCGTCGGCAAGCTCCAGACGGCCTTCGGGAACCGGGCCGCGGCCCCGCTCACGCTCACCGTCGGCGGCAAGCCGGTCGAGCTCAAGCCCGAGAAGGCCGGCCTGAGCCTGGACGCCCAGACCACCGTCCGCAACGCGGCGGGCAGCGACTACAACCCCGTCACGGTCATCGGCTCGCTCCTCGGCAACGAGCGCATCGCCGAGCCCGTGATGCCGATCGACGAGGAGAAGCTCCAGGTCGCGCTCCAGGAGCTGGCCGGAACCGCCGGCACCGCCACCGAGGGCACCATCAAGTTCGACACGGGCAAGGCCGTCGCCGTCCCCGGCAAGCCCGGCTCCACCCTGGACGCGGACGCCTCCGCCGAGCTGGTCAAGAAGGCCTTCCGCGACATGGTCGCCACCGGGAAGCCGGCTCTCGTCGAACTCCCCGTCGCTACCAAGAACCCCGTCATCGACCAGGCCGAACTGGACCGGGTCATGAAGGAGTTCGCGGAGCCCGCGATGTCCGCCCCCGCCACGGTCAAGGCGGGCACCAAGTCCATCCCCTTCGGGGCCAAGTCCCTGCCCAAGATCCTCAGCATGCAGGTCGTGGACGGGCACCTGGTCGAGAAGTACGACCTGGAAGCGCTCAAGGCGACGTACGGGAACACCTTCGACGGCGTCCTGATCACGCGCGGTACGGGCGAGAAGACCGCGGTCACCCCGCAGGACGTCGCCGGCGCCCTCGGCACGGCCCTGCGCGGCAAGACCACGGCCGAGCGGACCGCCACCATCAACACCAACCCCAACTAGATCCCGGCCGCACACGAGCCCCCGTCCGGCCCCGGGCGGGGGCTCCGCCGTGCCCGCCGCCGGCCCGGTCACCGGGTGCGGCCGGGCGCCCGGTGACCGGGCCGTCATGCCGGTCGCATGACATCTGTCATCCACCGGTCACGACCGCAGACACTGCCGCGGGCACCCCCGTACGGGGGAATCTTCAGTCATGACGATGACGACCCCGGCGCACACCGCCGCCGCACAGGACACCGGACCCGGCGCCGGCCCCGTGGTGGCCTTCCACGACGTGACCAAGAACTACGGCGCGGTCCGCGCGGTCGACGGCCTCTCCCTGGAACTCCACCCCGGTGAGACCGTCGCCCTGCTCGGCCCCAACGGCGCCGGCAAGTCCTCCACCCTGGACCTGCTGCTGGGCCTGCGCCCCGCCGACTCCGGCACCGTCCGGCTCTTCGGCACCACCCCCCGCGAGGCCATCGCGGCCGGCCGGGTCGGCGCGATGCTCCAGAGCGGCGGCCTGATGGAGGACGTGACCGTACGGGAGATCGTCGCCCTCGGCTGCGCCCTGCACCCCCGCCGCCACCCGGTCGAGGAGGTGCTCGGCCGCGCGGGGATCACCGAGATCGCCGACCGCATGGTCAACAAGCTCTCCGGCGGCCAGGAGCAACGCGTCCGCTTCGCCCTCGCCACCGCGGGACACAACGACCTGATCGTCCTCGACGAGCCGACCACCGGCATGGACGTCACCTCCCGCCAGGCCTTCTGGGCCACGATGCGCGAGCAGGCCGCCCAGGGCCGCACCGTCCTCTTCGCCACCCACTACCTGGAAGAGGCCGACGCGATCGCCGACCGCGTCCTGGTCCTCAACAAGGGCCGGCTGCTCGCCGACGGCACCGCCGCCGAGATCAAGGCCAAGGCGGGCGCCCGCAGGATCGCCTTCGATCTCGCCGGGGACGCCCCGGTGGACGAGGCGGCGCTGCGCGCCCTGCCCCACCTGACGGCCTACGAGCGCCACGGTGAGACGGTCAGGCTCCAGTCCCGCGACGCCGACGCCACCGTCCACGCCGTCTACGCCCTGGGGCTCTACCCCCGGAACCTGGAAGTCGCCGGGCTGGGCCTGGAACAGGCCTTCATCGCCCTCACCGAGGCCGAGGAGGCCGAGTAATGCAGACCACTGGAACGATCAAGCTCATAAAGCTCGAGATCAGCCGGGCCCTGCGCAACAAGAAGTACCTGTTCTTCACCGTCCTCTACCCTGCCGCACTGTTCCTGATGCTCGGCGGCACCCTGAACGGCACGACGAAGGTCATGGGCACCGAACTGACCATGCCCGCCTTCTACATGGTCGCCATGGCGTCCTTCGGCGCCCTGACCGCCGTCCTGATGGGCAACAGCGAGCGCATCGCCAAGGAGCGCGAGAAGGGCTGGGTCCGCCAGCTCCGGCTGACCGCCCTGCCCGGCCGCGGCTACGTCCTGGGCAAGACCGCCAGCGCCGGCGTGCTCTCCCTGCCCGCCATCCTCGTCGTGTTCGCGGTCGCCGCGGGCGTCAAGGGCGTCCGGTTCGACGCCTGGCAGTGGCTCGCCCTCACCGGTTCCATCTGGGCCGGCAGCCTGGTCTTCGCCGCGCTCGGCGTGGCGATCGGCTACCTCGCGAGCGGGGACACCGTCCGCCCGATCACGATGCTGTTCTACTTCGGCCTCTCGATCCTCGGCGGCCTGTGGATGCCGACGGGCAACTTCCCGCAGTGGCTGCAGAACATCTGCGAGTGGCTGCCGACCCGGGCGTACGCGGGCCTCGGCCAGGCCATCGAGCTCGGAGGCCCACCTCACCTGAAGGACGTGGCGATCCTCGCGGCGTACTTCGTACTCTTCACCGGTGCCGCCGCCTGGCTGTACCGCAAGGACTCGCTGAAGGCATGACGGGTGTGACGAGCGTGATGGGTGCGACGGGGACGACCGGTGGAACCGGCGCGGCGGAGCCGATGACCGAGACCGGTCTGCTGGGAACGAAGGGCGGGCCCCGGATCGGGGCGCGCCCCGAGAACCGCCGGCAGAGGATCGTGAAGTCGCTGTGGATCAGCATCTGGCTGTTCTACCTCAGCGCCCCCGTCACCGACCTGGTCAGCGGCGGACACAGCCTCGGGGCCCGGCTGCTCGGCGGCCTGGGCCTCGTGGCCTTCGTCGCCTGGTACCTGGTCCTGGTCTTCCGCACCGCCCGGCAGACCGAGGTGCGGCGCGTACTGCTCTCGGTGGCGGTCCTCTCCGCGCAGGCCACCATCCTGTCGCTGTCCCTGGGCCGCGAATGGCTCGTCCTCTTCGTGTACGTGGCGATCGCCTCCGGCGCCGCGCTGCCGGGGGAGATCTCCCGGTTCACGGTGCCCGGCGCCACCGCCCTGCTCGCGCTGACGGCCTTCGCGGTGCCCGGCGGCGACGAGTACCTGGCCGGGCTGCTGATCCCCGCCCTGATGGGCGGGTTCGCGATGGTCGGCATCCGCGCCATGATCCGCACGACGGTGGAACTGCGCGAGGCGCGGGCCACGGTGGCGCAGCTCGCGGCGAACGAGGAACGCCTGCGGATGGCCCGGGACCTGCACGACCTCCTCGGCCACTCGTTGTCCCTGATCACGCTCAAGAGCGAGCTGGCGGGGCGGATGCTGCCCGGCAGTCCCGAGCAGGCGGCCCAGCAGGTGGCCGACATCGAGCAGGTCAGCCGACAGGCGCTGGCCGACGTACGGGAGGCCGTGAGCGGCTACCGGCGGCCGACCCTGCCGGGCGAACTGGCCGGCGCGCGGACCGCGCTGACCGCCGCGGGCGTACGGGCGGACCTCCCGGCGGAGCCGGTGGAGGACCTCCCCGAGGAGGTGGAGTCGGCACTGGCCTGGTCGCTGCGGGAAGCCGTGACCAACGTGGTCCGGCACAGCGGGGCGCAGCGGTGCACGGTCCGGCTGGAGACCCTCCAGACCCTGGCCGGACCGGTGGCCGAGCTGTCGGTCGCGGACGACGGCGCGGGCGGCCCGTCGGTCGCCGGCAACGGCCTGACGGGCCTGACGGAACGCCTCGAGGCGGTGGGCGGCACGCTGTCGGCCGGCCAGACCGGCAAGAAGGGCTTCCGCCTGCTGGCCCGCATCCCGCTGGGACGACACGACCTAGGATCGGGATCATGAGCGAACGCCCCATCCGGATCCTCCTGGCGGAGGACCAGTCCATGGTCCGGGAAGCCCTCGCGGCCCTCCTCGGACTGGAGCCGGACATCGAGGTGCTGGCCCAGGTCGCCCGCGGCGACGAGGTGGTGACGGCGGCCCGGGCGCACGACGTGAACGTCGCGCTGCTCGACATAGAGATGCCGGGCATGACGGGCATCGAGGCGGCGGCGGCCCTGCGGACCGCGGTCCCGGACCTCAAGATCGTCGTCCTGACGACCTTCGGCCGCCCCGGCTACCTGCGCGGCGCGATGGAGGCGGGGGCCTCGGCGTTCCTGGTCAAGGACGCCCCGGCCGCGCAGCTTGCGGAGGCGGTGCGCAAGGTCCTGGCGGGCGAGCGCGTCATCGACCCCACCCTGGCGGCGGCGGCCCTGGCCGAGGGCGCGAACCCGCTGACCGACCGGGAGCGGGAGGTCCTGCGGGCCGCCGAGGACGGCGCGACGAACGCCGAACTGGCGGCCCGGCTCCACCTGTCCCAGGGCACGGTCCGCAACTATCTCTCGACGGCGATCCAGAAACTCGCCTCCCGTAACCGGACGGAAGCAGTCCGCACAGCCCGCGAAAAGGGCTGGCTGTAGCCCTTCCCGGCCCCGCCGGCCCGTGGGGCGCCGGGTCCAGGGCGGAGCGCCGGGTCAGTTCAGCAGGGCCCGCGCGGACAGCGCCTCGGCGCGAATGCGCCCCGCCGCCCCCGAATCGATCGCGTCGACGACCACCGCGTACGCCTCCAGCTCCGCCGCGCCGGAGGCGAACTCCCCCCGCTCGACCAGCAGCTTCGCCCGCTCGTACCGCAACGACGCCGGATGCGACGGCAACAGCAGCGACAGGTCCAGCGCCCACAGCGCCACCCCCGACTGCTCGGGCCGGGCCGAGGCCCACGCCCTGATGTTGTTCAGGATCCGCAGGACGATGTCCAGCGTCCGGGCCGGCGTACGCGGCTCCGCGGCCAGCTCCGCCGGACCGGCGCCCAGTGAGGCGCCCCCGGCGAACGGGTCCACCACCAGACCCTCGTCCGGGTCCCCGAACCCCACCACGAAGTGCCCCGGCAGCCCCAGCCCGTACACCGGCGCACCCGCCCGCCGCGCGACCTCCAGCCAGACGACGGACAGGAGGATCGGCAGGCCCCGGCGCCGCCGCAGCACCTCGTGCAGCAGCGAGGACGACAGCCGGTCGTAGTCCGCGGGAGTGCCGTGGAAGCCCATCCGGCCGCCCAGCAGCTCCGTCACGGCCGAGGCCCACGCCTTCCCGCCGCGCAGTCCGTACGGCAGCATCCCCGCCAGCCGGTCCAGCTCGATCTGCGCCCAGTCCATGGCCCGTTCGTCCAGCTCCGGGTCCGCCTCCGCGGCGAGCAGCAGGCACAGCAGCGCCAGGTCGGGACGCTCCGAGCGGGCCTCCTGCGCGAACCGCTCCCGGGATTCCGCGCTCACCCCGCCGCCCGGAAGTGGTGGTACGCGTGGTGCGTCGCGAAGCCCAGGCCGTCGTACAGCGCCCGTGCCCCCGCGTTGTCGGCCTCCACCTGCAGCCAGGCCGCCGACGCGCCCTCCTCCAGCGCCCGCCGGGCCAGTACCGCCATCACCGCCGTGCCCAGGCCCGCGCGCCGGTGCGCCGGGTCGACCTCGACCGCCGCGAAGCCGGCCCACCGGCCGTCCACCACCAGCCGCCCGATCGCCCGTCCGGGCAGCGTCGCGAACCACACCGACGGCCCCGCGGTGAGCACCCGCCGGGCCACTTCCGGGTCCTTGACCCGCCCGTACCGCCCGAGCCACTCCTCGTCCGGGGTACGGGTCAGCCGTACCTCCGAGCCGGTGGCGGTGGTGTCCACGTCCGCGATCGGCGCCAGCGCCGCGATCCGGACCTCCGCCGACACCTCGTTCACCCAGCCCCGGCGCTCCAGCTCCGCGCCCAGCAGCTCCTGGGTGCCCACAGCCCCCGTCGCCGTCTGCACATACGCCGGAAGCTCACGTTCCGCGTACCAGGACGTCACTCGCGCGAGTGCTTCGTCCAGCGGGACCCCCGGGTCGCCGAGCGGCAGCACGGAGTTGGCCCGCCGGGTGAATCCGCCGGCCGCCCGCAGCGTCCACTCGCCCAGCGGCTCGCTCTCCAGCGGCTGCCAGGCCCGCGCCCCGGTCCGCGCCAGCTCCTCGAAAGAGGCCGCGGGACCTCGCCGCCGGGCCGGGGCCGGGGGCACGATCTTGCCCGCCACCAGCATCGATTCCGCGATGTGGACGGACTCGCCGCTCTTTCGTGTGATCGTCAGCACACCCTGGTTCCAGGATGTGAGAACTCCGACCGTGTCGGTGAACGACGGTGACCCCCTCGAGCCACTCTCCACCCGTCGTACAGAGACACGTTTACCCACGTCAGCCGGGGTAATACGAATCTCCAGCAGCCCACCGGCAGTGATTTCCACAGCTCTGTCCGCCCCTCCTGTTCGGATCGTGCCCGGGAACGGAGATACTAGGCGTGGGCATCGACGACGCCGCGCTCCCGCGCGATATGGAAAGCCCTACCGAGGAGGAACGAGAGCGTGACCTACGTCATCGCGGAGCCTTGTGTCGACGTCAAGGACAAGGCATGCATCGAAGAGTGCCCCGTCGACTGCATCTACGAGGGCCAGCGGTCCTTGTACATCCACCCGGACGAGTGCGTCGACTGTGGTGCGTGTGAGCCGGTCTGCCCGGTCGAGGCCATCTTCTACGAGGACGACACTCCGGAAGAGTGGAAGGACTACTACAAGGCGAACGTCGAGTTCTTCGACGAGCTCGGTTCGCCCGGTGGTGCCTCCAAGCTGGGCCTGATCGAGCGCGATCACCCCTTCATCGCCGCGCTGCCGCCCATGGGCGAAGGCCACTGACGGCCACTGCCCCACACGGCAGAACGCGTGCTTCGGTCCCGTACGGCCCCCGTGCCGCGCGGGACCGAGTCGTTTGCCCGTACGTCCGGTACGTCCAGCACCAGTAGAGAGCAGAGAACACCGTGGCCGCAGTATCCGCACGTCTTCCCGCCTTCCCCTGGGACAAGCTGGAGCCGTACAAGAAGACGGCGGCCGCCCACCCGGACGGCATCGTCGACCTGTCCGTCGGCACGCCCGTGGACCCGGTCCCGCAGCTGATCCAGGACGCCCTCGTCGCGGCCGCCGACTCGCCGGGCTACCCCACGGTGTGGGGCACCGTCGCGCTGCGCGACGCGATCACCGGCTGGCTGCAGGGCCGCCTCGGCGCGAGCGCCGCCGGACACCGCAACGTCCTGCCGGTCGTCGGCTCCAAGGAGCTCGTGGCCTGGCTGCCGACCCAGCTGGGCCTGGGCGCCGGCGACAAGGTCGCCTACCCCCGGCTCGCCTACCCGACGTACGAGGTCGGCGCGCGGCTGTGCGGCGCGGAGGCGGTCGTCTACGACGACCCGACGGACCTCGACCCGGCGGGCGTGAAGCTGCTCTGGCTCAACTCCCCGTCCAACCCCACCGGGAAGGTCATCCCGAAGGAAGACCTGATCCGGATCGTGGCCTGGGCGCGCGAACACGGGATCCTGCTCTTCAGCGACGAGTGCTACCTGGAGCTCGGCTGGGAGGCCGAGCCCGTCTCCGTCCTGCACGACGACGTCTGCGGCGGCTCGTACGAGGGCATCGTCGCCGTCCACTCCCTCTCCAAGCGCTCCAACCTGGCGGGCTACCGGGCCGCGTTCATCGCCGGTGACTCCGAGGTGCTCGGCGAACTGCTGGAGATCCGCAAGCACGGCGGCATGATGACCCCGGCGCCGGTGCAGGCGGCCACGGTCGCCGCGCTCGGCGACGACGCACACGTCGAGGAGCAGCGCGTGCGCTACGCCGCGCGGCGCGAGGCGTTGCGCGCGGCCCTGGAGGCCCACGGCTTCCGGGTCGAACACAGCGAGGCCAGCCTGTACCTGTGGGTGACCCGGGACGAGGCCTGCTGGGAGACGGTCGCCCACCTCGCCGAGCTGGGCATCCTGGTCGCGCCGGGCGACTTCTACGGCGCGGCGGGCGCGCAGTTCGTCCGCGTCGCCTTCACGGCCACGGACGAGCGCGTCGAGGCGGCGGTCAAGCGCCTCGCAGAAGCCGGCCCCGCCGGCGTCTGAGGCGCGGGTCCGGGGCGGAGCCCCGGGAAGCGAACCCGCAGGCCGGTTCTGCACACAGGCCGAGGGGCCGGGAGTTCGTGCTCCCGGCCCCTCGGCGTTCCAGCTTGCGGCGGATCAGCCGCCCAGCGGGAGCCCGCCCAGCGGAAGCCCCTGGGTGGGAAGCGCCTGGGTGGGAACCGCGCTGGTGAGCTCGCCGGCCGGCACGGCGCCGGTCGGCAGGTTCCCGGTCGGCAGACCCTTGGCGGGCAGCCCGCCGAGCAGGGCGCCCGCTGTCTCGGTGACCTCGGCGGGGGCGCCGGGTACGGCCTTGGCGGCGGTGTCCGTCGCGGTGGTGGCAGCGGCCTCACCGGTGCCGACCACGTCGCCCGCGGTACCGGCGGCGTCCGCGGTGTCCGGGCTGGTGAGGGCGCCCAGCTGCGGCACGGACTCCAGGCCCGCGGCGCTGGCCGCGCCGGCCGCACCGACCACGGGAGCTGCCCCGGCTGCGAGCAGCAGCGCGGTACGGGCGATCCGGCGGGTCAGGGGGAGGGACATGATGCTCCTAAGCGGTAGCGGCTGAGTACGCCGTGTACAACCGCTCAGGGGGCGGGTGGAGTTGCGGAGCCACCGGGTAAAGGATCAGTAACGCATCGTTTAATCGGGTTCCGTGAAAAGTCCGTCGAATGCGGGCCGACCAGGGCTTCCGTCCTCCCGGGGGTGGATCGGACCGCCCGCCGGGTCACCCCCGTACGGGGGACGTCTCGTACGCGCGACCGCGCCGCGCGCCCGGCGTGTCAGCGGGCCGCGGCCGCGCGCCGGCACCGGCTCAGCGGGCGACGAAGATCCGTACCTCGTCGTGCTCGGCGCCATAGGGATCACCGGCGCCCGACTTCCCGCCCTGGCTGCCCTTCTGCTGCCACTTGCCCTTGGCCTCGCCCGCCACCCAGCCGTCCCGGCCGTACGAGACCCGCGCGATCCCCATGACCTTCGAGTTGGCCACCGCCCAGCCGGCCATCGCCTTGCTGCCGCGCGCCGCGGAGGCGCCGCCGTCCTGCTTCTCGACGAAGGTCACCTCGGCCTCCTTGACCTCCCGGCCCGCGTCCGGCGTCCGGCGCGGCTCCGCGGGAGCGGAGTGCAGCTTGTCCTTGGCGAAGATCCGGGTGAGCTCCGTCCGCACCTTCTCCGGGTCGCCCGGTGCGGTGGGCGCGGGCCCGCCGCACGTCAGCTCGCCGTCACCGGCGAAGGCGGCCGTCAGGACGGTCGCGTCCGGCTCGTGCTTCGCGTACGCCTGGGGGAAGCCGCTGAGCTGCACCTGCTGCGCGGCCTCCGTCAGCGGGAGCCGCGAGTACCCCTTGACCGCGACGAGGCGCTCGTAGAAGATCCCGGCCGAGTACACCGGGTCCATGATCTGCTGCTCGGTGCCCCAGCCCATCGAGGGCCGCTGCTGGAACAGGCCCAGCGAATCCCGGTCGCCGTGGGGCAGGTTGCGCAGCCCGGACTCCTGCATCGCGGTCGCCAGCGCGATGGTCACGGCCCGGTCGGGCAGACCCCTGGCCACGCCGACCGCGGCTATCGTCGCCGCGTTGCCCGCCTGCTCGGGGGTCATGTCGACGACGGTCGGATTCGTCCGCATGCCGGCCGTGCAGTGCGGGGCGCCGCCACCGCCGTTCGTCGAGTCGTACTGCACGGCGAAGTAGCCGATCAGCGCGAGCAGCACGAACGCACCGGCGACTTTGAGCAGCGGCCGGCGGCGGCGAGGGCGGGGGTGATCGCTCTTGGACACGCCGCCCACCGTACTTGAGCCATGTGACGCGTCCACCGGCCGGACGTGGGACGTTCGTCGCAGCCTGGGGCGTTAGGGTCAGAGCCATGTCCGAATCCGAGCTCGACCTCACCCTGGACGCCGCCGAGCTGACCGCCCGGCTCGTCGACATCCCGTCCGTGAGCGGCGACGAAAAGGTCCTCGCCGACCTGGTGGAACACGCCCTGCGTGCCCTGCCGCACCTCACGGTCGACCGGTACGGCAACAACGTCGTGGCCCGTACGAACCTCGGCAGGGCCGAGCGCGTCGTGCTCGCCGGCCACCTCGACACGGTGCCGATCGCCGACAACGTCCCGTCCCGCCTGGACGAGAACGACGTCCTGTGGGGTTGCGGAACGACCGACATGAAGTCCGGCGTCGCCGTACAGCTGCGCATCGCCGCGACCGTGCCCGAGCCCAACCGCGACCTCACCTTCGTGTTCTACGACCAGGAGGAGGTCGCCGCCGACCTCAACGGCCTGGGCAAGGTCGCCGAGGCCCACCCCGACTGGCTGACCGGCGACTTCGCGGTCCTGCTGGAGCCGTCGAACGCCGAGGTCGAGGGCGGCTGCCAGGGCACCCTGCGCGTCCTGCTCCGCACCTCCGGCGAGCGCGCCCATTCCGCGCGCAGCTGGATGGGTTCCAACGCCATCCACGCGGCGAGCCCGATTCTCGCCAAACTCGCGGCGTACGAGCCCCGCAAGCCCGTCATCGACGGCCTCGAGTACCACGAGGGCCTCAACGCGGTCCGCATCGAGGGCGGCGTCGCCAACAACGTCATCCCCGACGCGTGCACGGTGACCGTGAACTTCCGCTTCGCCCCCGACCGCAGCATGGACGACGCGATCGCCCACGTCCGGGAGGTCTTCGCGGACTGCGGCGTCGACGAGTTCGTGATCGACGACTTCTCGGGCGGCGCCCTCCCGGGCCTCTCCCACCCCGCGGCGGCGGCCTTCATGGAGGCGGTCGGCGGCCGCGCCATGCCGAAGTTCGGCTGGACGGACGTGTCCCGCTTCAGCGCGCTCGGCGTCCCGGCGGTGAACTACGGCCCGGGCGACGCCCTGCTGGCCCACAAGGTGGACGAGCGCGTGGAGACGAAGGCGATCCTCCACTGCGAAGAACGACTCCGCGCCTGGCTGACCACCTGAATTCCGCTTCTCGTCACCTTTGTGCGCCTACCCTGATCCAACGATCAGCAGGAGGGAGCACATCATGGGCAACCCCGAAGGCAACGCTCGTCGTCGGCCCGAGGAGCAGCAGCTCGGGCCGGTGCTGCGCAGGCGGAGCCAGGTGCAGGCGGGCAGTACGACGGACCAGCGGCTGCTGGATTCGGCCGGGCCTTCCGAGTGGGTGCACACCGATCCCTGGCGGGTCCTGCGCATCCAGTCGGAGTTCATCGAGGGCTTCGGCACGCTGGCGGAGCTGCCGCCGGCGATCAGCGTGTTCGGCTCGGCCCGTACGCCCGCCGGCTCGCCGGAGTACGAGGCCGGCGTGCAGATCGGCAGCGCGCTCGTCGAGGCGGGCTTCGCGGTGATCACGGGCGGCGGCCCGGGCGCGATGGAGGCGGCCAACAAGGGCGCCCGGGAGGCCAACGGCGTCTCCGTGGGCCTGGGCATCGAGCTGCCCTTCGAGCAGGGGCTCAACCAGCACGTGGACCTCGGGCTGAACTTCCGGTACTTCTTCGTCCGCAAGACGATGTTCGTGAAGTACAGCCAGGGTTTCGTGGTGCTGCCGGGCGGACTCGGCACGCTGGACGAGCTGTTCGAGGCCCTGACCCTGGTCCAGACCCAGAAGATCACCCGGTTCCCGATCGTGCTGTTCGGGTCGGAGTACTGGTCCGGCCTGGTCGACTGGCTCAAGAACACGGTGATCGCGCAGGGCAAGGCCTCGGAGCGCGACCTCTACCTCTTCCACGTCACGGACGACGTGGACGAGGCGATCGCGCTCGTGACCAAGGAAGTCAGCAAGTAGCCCCTGCCACTACGCGAGCCCCCGGCGGGCGACCGCCGGGGGCCGGTGGCCCTGGATCGAGCGGACCATGTCCAGGAGCCGTTTTTTCACGCCGCGCCGCTTTTTCACGCAGCTCTCGCGTGGTTCGGCGCCGGGGCGCCTCACCGGCTTCGAGCGGCTGCGCCGGCCTCCGGCCGTCGGGCCGTTCGGCTCAGGCCAGTCCGCGGCGGGCTACTGCGGGCGGCCGGTGGCCCTGGATCGAGCGGACCATGTCCAGGATCTGCCTGGTCTCCGCGACCTCGTGGACGCGGTAGACCTGGGCGCCCAGCCAGGCCGAGACGGCCGTCGTGGCCAGGGTGCCCAACAGGCGTTCCTTGACCGGCTTGTCGAGGGTCTCGCCGACGAAGTCCTTGTTGGACAGCGAGACCAGCACCGGCCAGCCGGTGTCCGTCATCTCGCCCAGGCGGCGGGTGGCCTCCAGCGAGTGGCGGGTGTTCTTCCCGAAGTCGTGGCCCGGGTCGATCATGATCGCGTCCCGGCGGACGCCGAGTGCGGCGGCGCGTTCGGCGAGGCCGACCGTGACGCGCAGGATGTCCGCCACCACGTCGTCGTACGTCGTGCGGTGCGGCCGGGTGCGCGGCTCGACCCCGCCCGCGTGGGTGCAGACCAGGCCGACGTCGTGCCGGGCGGCGACCTCCGCCAGCTTCGGGTCCACGCCGCCCCAGGCGTCGTTCAGGAGGTCGGCCCCGGCTTCGCAGACCGCCTCGCCGACCTCGTGCCGCCAGGTGTCGACGCTGATCACCACGTCCGGGTGGCGCCGCCGTACCTCCGCCACGAAGCCGACCGTGCGCCGGGCCTCCTCGGCCGCATCCACGTGCTCGCCCGGGCCCGCCTTGACCCCGCCGATGTCGATGATCGCGGCGCCCTCGGCGACCGCCTGCTCGACCCGGTCCAGCGCGGGCTCGTCGCGGAACGTCGCGCCCTGGTCGTAGAAGGAGTCCGGAGTCCGGTTCACGATGGCCATGATCACCGGCTCGTGGGTGTCGAACTCGCGCCTGCCCAGTCGCAGCATCCCGTTCTTTCCTCCTCCGGCGGCCCTCGCGCCTCGCTGCGACCTTAACCTGGTGGCCGGTGGCCCGATGTCTCTCAGGGAGTTGCTCGTGTTCTGGTTCTTGCTGATCGCGCTGGTCGTGGTCGTCGCGGCGGTCACCCTGGCCGTGGTGGGCGGTGGTTCCGAGGCCGTGCTGCCCGACGCGGAGCCGGACCGCGTGGCCGACGCGCTGCCGGAGAGCCGCCCGGTCGTACGTGCCGACATCGACGCGCTGCGGCTTCCGGTCGCGCCGCGCGGGTACCGGATGGCCGAGGTGGACGACGTACTGGAGCGGCTCGCGGCGGAGCTCGCCGAGCGGGACGCGCGGATCGCGGAGCTGACGGCTGCGGCCGCGCACAGCCGTGCGCAGGCGCAGGGCGGCGCGGTCGACCTGCACAAGGAGGAGCAGTGACGGCGGTCGTGGGTCCGGACGGGGGCCTGCGCTGCCCCTGGGCGCTGGCCACCGAGGACTACATCGCGTACCACGACACGGAGTGGGGCCGCGCGGTGCACGGGGACGACGCCCTGTACGAGCGGCTGTGCCTGGAGGCCTTCCAGTCCGGGCTGTCCTGGCTGACGATCCTGCGGCGGCGGGAGGGCTTCCGTACGGCCTTCTCGGGGTTCGTGATCGCCGAGGTCGCGGAATTCGGGCCGGCCGACGCGGAGCGGCTGCTCGCCGACGAGGGGATCATCCGCAACCGGGCCAAGATCGAGGCCACGCTCGCCAACGCGAAGGTCCTCGCGGGGTGGGAGCCGGGCGAGCTGGACGCCCTGATCTGGTCGCACGCGCCGGAGCCGGGCCGCCCGGCCCCCGCGACGATCTCCGAGGTCCCGGCGGTGACGCCCGAGTCCACGGCCCTGTCGAAGGCCCTGAAGAAGGCCGGGATCCGCTTCGTCGGCCCCACGACGGCCTACGCCCTGATGCAGGCCTGCGGGCTGGTCAACGACCACTTGGCCGCCTGCACCGCCCGTACCCCCGCCTGAGCTGAGCTGCGGCGGGGGCAGGCGGCAACGGGGGTGCCGGGCTCAGCGGCCCAGGTACTTCGGCGGCTGCTTGGCGAGGAAGGCCTCGACGGCGATGGAGTGGTCCTCGGAGGCCCCGGCGCGGGCCTGCAGGGTGTCCTCGTGGGACAGGGCCTCCGCCAGCGAGTGGTCGGCTCCGTAGGCCAGGGACTCCTTCAGGGCCGCGTAGGCGACCGTCGGGCCGGCCGCCAGGGTGCGGGCCACCGCCTCGGCCTCGGCGTGCAGGGAGTCCGAGGGGACCAGGCGGTTCACGATGCCGAGCTCGTACGCCTCCTGCGCCTTCACGGAGCGGGGGAAGAGCAGCAGGTCGGAAGCCCGGGAGGCGCCGATCAGGCGGGGGAGGGTCCAGGAGACGCCCGAGTCCGCGGTGAGCGCCACCCCCGCGAAGGAGGTGTTGAAGGAGGCCGTGTCGGCGACGACCCGGAAGTCCGCCGCGAGCGCGAAGCCGAAGCCCGCTCCGGCCGCGACGCCGTTGACGCCCGCCACCACCGGCTTCGGCATCTCGGTCAGGGCGCGCACGATCGGGTTGTAGTGGTCCGCGACCGTGCTCATGGTCAGCGAGGACCCGTTCTTGCGGTCCGCCGCCAGGTTCCCGATGTGCTCCTTGAGGTCCTGGCCGACGCAGAACGCCCGGTTTCCGGCCGCGGTCAGCAGCACCGCCCGGACGGCCGTGTCCGCGGCCGCCGCCCGGACCGCGTCCCGCAGCGCCACCTTGGCCTCGGTGTTCATCGCGTTCATGGCGTCGGGACGGTTGATCGTGATTTTTGCGAGTCCGTCGGTCACTTCGTAGAGCACGCTGTCGGCCATGGCAGGGGGTCCCCCTTCGTCGCGGGCTTGGCTACCGGCCGGTACCGGCCGGTGCAAGGGCCAGCATGGCGGACCGGACCGTCCCGGGGCATGTGATGTGCGTCAAAGAAAGCGGAGGGCGAACGCCGGGTGCGGCGGCGAAGTATCGCAGGCACGTCCCCGAAATGAGTGGTTTTGGCCGAGCGCGTTGCGCAAGCGTTCCCTGCCGATGTTGGTCATCGGGTCCTGACATGCGGGATAATGGCCAAGAAGCAATGTGTTCGATGCCGGGTTCCAGGCGCCTGAATGGGGCCGTCGGCTGACGATGAGCTGGTTTCAGGAAGGGGAACGAGCATGGCGGCCATGAAGCCGCGGACGGGCGACGGCCCGCTCGAGGTCACCAAGGAGGGGCGGGGCATCGTCATGCGCGTACCGCTCGAGGGCGGCGGTCGGCTTGTCGTCGAGCTGACTCCGGACGAGGCGGACGCCCTGGGTGACGCCCTGAAGAAGGTCGTCGGCTAACCAGTCGGCAGCACCGCGCACCATCTGCATTCTCGTATTCTCTGCGCTGCCCCGTCCGCTCCCCGCGGCCGGGGCAGCGTTGTGTCGTGTCCCGGGACATCGCCCCCGGACTGATCCCCTGCGCCTCGCGGAGCCAGCCGTGACCTTCTCCCCGCCCGCGCCGCCGGCCTTCGCCGACTGCACTCCCCGCCAGAAGGCCGCCCGTGCGGTCTCCGACGGACTGGCGCCGGCGCACATGGTCGTCGCCCTGCTGCTGCTCATCGGATGGCACGGCAGCGCGTCGTGGACCGGTCTCGGCTGGGGCCTGCTCGCCGCCCTGTTCTGCGGTGTGGTCCCGGTCGGGATCATCGCCTTCGGCGTCCGGCGGGGGACGCTGACCGACCAGCACATCCGGGTGCGGAGGCAGCGGCTCGTCCCGATGGCCCTGAGCCTGGTCTCCGTGGTCGCCGGGCTCACCCTGCTGCGCGTCCTCGGCGCGCCCGGCGAGGTGTTCGCGCTCGTCGTCGCGATGCTCGTGGGTCTCGTGTCGTCCTTGCTGGTGACGGCCGGCTGGCAGATATCGATTCACATGTCGGTGGCGGGCGGCGCCGTGATGATCCTGCTGCTCGTCTTCGGACCGCGGGTGCTCCCGGCGGCCCTGATCGCCGCCGCCGTCGCCTGGTCCCGGCTGGTCCTGCGGGCGCACACCCCGGCGCAACTCCTCGCCGGCACGGCGCTGGGCGGTACGTCGGCCCTCACCTTCCTGCTCCTGAGCTGAGCGGGGTCCCGCCGAGCCGTACGGGCCCTCAGCGCCGGACCGCGCACAGCAGGCCGTCGCCCACCGGGAGCAGGGCCGCCTCCAGTGCCGGGCTCTCCCGGACGCTGCGCAGCAGCTCCCGTACCCGCATCACCTCGGTCTGCTGCGCCGCCGAGTCGACGGTGCGGCCGTCGGAGAAGACCCCCTCGAAGCACACCAGCCCGCCGGGGCGCAGCAGGCGCAACGATTCGGCGAGGTAGTCGAGGGACTCGGACGGGTCCCCGTCGCAGAAGACGAGGTCGTACCCGCCGTCGGCGAGCCGGGGGAGCACGTCGAGTGCGCGGCCGGGGATGAACCGGGCGCGGTTGCCCGCGAAGCCTGCGGCCCGGAAGGCCTGGCGGGCGAAGGCCTGCCGGTCGGCCTCGGGATCCACGGTGGTCAGCACTCCGTCGGGGCGCATGCCGTGGAGGAGGTGGATGCCGGAGACGCCGGTGCCGGTGCCGATCTCGGCGACCGCCTTGGCGTCCGCGGTGGCGGCGAGCAGGCGCAGCGCGGCCCCGGTGCCCGGGGAGACGGAGCGCAGGCCCGCTTCCCTGGCCCGGTCGCGGGCCCACCGCAGAGCGTCGTCCTCGGCGACAAACGCGTCGGCGAACGCCCAGCTCGTCTGCCGGTTGCCGGTAATGACCCTCTCCTGTCCCCATAGTTGGCGCAACGGTGACTGTATCCGTTGACGTCGGGAACCCGCAGATGGGACCGGGCGTTGAAGAAAGCAGCGGCGGAAAGACCCAGCGAGGCAAAAGGGGCGTAAGGGCGGGGCGCAGCCGGGATAGATGGGGACGGCACCGGGCAGATCGACGGCCCGGCGTGTCGAAGGCACGTGCAAAGTTACTGCAAAAATGCTTATCCGGAGCTGACGGGAGGGGTGGCTATGGTAGGGACTCCACTGGACACCACCAGAGCCGATAGGGGAGGTGCGGCTGCGCCTGTGGATCGTGGGGGCGTATTCAGACGCCTCTTCTGGTCGGCGGGTGAGCCGAAATCCGTGACCAACATTGCTGACCGCTTCCACACCGCTGCCACCGCAACCACCGCGACCTTTGCCGCCGATGCGGGCACCCAGGCGTGGACCCCTCCCTCATGGGAGGAGATCGTCAGCACGCACAGTGCGCGGGTCTACCGCCTTGCCTACCGTCTGACGGGTAACCAGCACGACGCCGAAGACCTGACGCAGGAGGTCTTCGTCCGCGTCTTCCGCTCGCTGTCCACGTACACGCCGGGCACGTTCGAGGGCTGGCTGCACCGCATCACCACCAACCTGTTCCTGGACATGGTCCGCCGCAAGCAGCGGATCCGGTTCGACGCGCTCGGCGACGATGCGGCCGAGCGGCTGCCGAGCCGTGAGCCGTCCCCGCAGCAGGTCCTCCACGACACCCACTTCGACGCGGACGTGCAGCAGGCGCTGGACACCCTTGCGCCCGAGTTCCGTGCGGCCGTGGTGCTGTGCGACATCGAGGGCCTCTCGTACGAGGAGATCGCCGCGACGCTGGGCGTGAAGCTCGGCACCGTGCGCAGCCGTATCCACCGGGGCCGTTCGCATCTGCGCAAGGCGCTCAAGCACCGGTCTCCCGAGGCCCGTGCCGAGCAGCGTGCGCTGGCGGGAGTGGCAGTGGGCGCGCCGGGCGCCGGGGGAGAGGGCGGAGCCGAGTGAGCGGAGTCAGTCCGTCTCCTGCCGAACAGCACCTGGGCGACCGTCTCGCCGCGCTGGTCGACGGGGAGCTGAACCATGACGCGCGCGAGCGGGTCCTGGCGCATCTGGCCACGTGTGCCAAGTGCAAGGCCGAGGCCGATGCGCAGCGCCGTGTGAAGAGCCTTTTCGTGGAGAGCGCGCCACCGCCGCTGTCGGCCGGACTGCTGGCCCGGTTGCAGGGGCTGCCGGGCGACGGCCTCGACGGGCCGTCCGGTCCGCAGGGTCCGCAGAGTCCGCCGGGGGCGGAGCTCTTCGGGTACGTGCCACCGACCGCACCGCAGCAGGGCTTCCGCATCCACGAGGTGGGGCGTCCGCGCCGCCGCTTCGCGTTCGTGGCGGCGGGGGCGGTCTCGCTGGCCGCGATCGCGCTGGGCGGTTCGCTGCCGGTCGACACCCTCGAGCCGAACGTGCGGGGCGAGGCCCCGGCGACGCGGCCCGGTCCCGCGGTGTCGGTGGCCGATGCGGTGGTCCGGGACCGGGCGCCGAGCCCCGGGTTCGTGGCCGGCCCGCGCCCCACGGGCCCGCTGCCACCGGTCCACCCCTCGATCTCCGCCTCGCCCCGCCCGGTCTCCCTGACCCGCTGACACCAGGGGCGGCGGGGGCCCGGGAACCGGGGGTGTGGCCCCCGGCGGGGTGGGGGACCTGGTTGAATCTGCGGCAGATGCGCCGCCCGGCGGTGCTACAGGTACCTCCCCCAGGCTCCGCCGGGGGGACCCCCAGGGGGAGCGCCCATGGCCGACCAGCAGCAGTCCGACACGGCTCCGTCGTGGTGGAGCCGCCCCGCCGGCCCGGAGGCAGCGGCCGGGGCGGAGCCCGGGCCGGAGGCCGAACCGGGCGCAGGCTCCGATCCGGTGGCCGGTCCCGCGCCACAGGCGCCGGTGCCGGGACCGCGGTACGACCCGTGGGGCGAGCGGCCCCTCCAGGTCGCCGATCAGGGGAAGGTACCGGGCGGGCGGGGCATCCGGCTGCGGCACGCCGTGGCCCTCGGCCTCGGCACCGCCCTCCTCGCGGGCGGCATCGGCGGCTGGCTCGGCGTCCTCGCCGAACGGCAGAGCAGCACCCGCCTCGAACTCCCGCAGGCCGCCGTGGAGAGCAAGGGCCGGGCCCCCGACAGCGTGGCCGGGATCGCCGCCACCGCGCTGCCCGGCGTCGTGACCCTGCACGTCCGCGGCACCGGCGGCAGCGGCACCGGAACCGGGTTCGTACTCGACCAGCAGGGCCACATCCTCACCAACAACCACGTCGTCTCCGACGCCAAGGACATAACGGTCACCTTCAGCACCGGCGAGAGCGTCAACGCCGAACTGGTCGGCCGGGACAGCGGCTACGACCTGGCCGTCGTCAAGGTCGAAGGCGTACGGGGCCTGCAGCCCCTCTCCCTCGGGAACTCCGAGAACGTCAAGGTCGGCGACCCGGTGGTGGCCATCGGCGCGCCGTTCGACCTCTCCAACACCGTCACCGCCGGCATCATCAGCGCCACCGGCCGGCCCATCACCGCAGGTGGCGACAAGGGTGACGGCAGCGACATCAGCTACGTCGACGCCCTCCAGACCGACGCCCCCATCAACCCCGGCAACTCCGGCGGCCCCCTCCTCGACGCCAAGGCCCGCGTGATCGGCATCAACAGCGCGATCCGGGGGGCCGACGCCGGCGGTGACGGCGACGAGCGCGCGAAGCAGAGCGGCAGCATCGGGCTCGGCTTCGCCATTCCGGTCAACCAGGGCAAGCGCGTCGCCGAGGAGCTCATCCGCACCGGCCACGCCACCCACCCCGTCATCGGCGTCACCCTCGACATGGAGTACACGGGCGACGGGGCCCGCGTCGCGGCCAAGGGCGGGGGCGGCAAGCCGGCCGTCACCGCCGACGGCCCCGGCGCCCGCGCCGGGATCCAGGGCGGCGACGTGATCACCAAGGTGGACGGCGTCCGCGTACACGGGGGCGACGAGCTCGTCATCAAGATCCGGGCCCACCGCCCGGGTGACCCGCTCACCCTGACCGTGCTGCGCGACGGCCGGGAACGCACCCTGGAACTGGTCCTCGGTTCGGCGAACGGATCATGACCATACGGGGAATCCGAGGCTGATGGCGCACCGATGTATGGGCCCGCCGACAACGCCGGGTACCGTGTGTCGTGGCCCGAAGTGAAGAGAGCCGAGGAGCGGCAAGGTGTTCAACGACATAGGCGCACTCGAGCTGGTCACGATCGTGGTGCTGGCCATCCTCGTCTTCGGCCCGGACAAGCTGCCCAAGGTGATCCAGGACGTCACCGGGGTCATCCGGAAGATCCGCGCGTTCTCCGACAGCGCGAAGCAGGACATCCGGTCGGAACTCGGTCCCGAGTTCAAGGACTTCGAGTTCGAGGACCTGAACCCGAAGACGTTCATCCGCAAGCAGCTGACCGAGAACGAGGACCTTGCGGAGATCCGCAGCACCTTCGATCTCCGCAAAGAGCTGAACGACGTCACCGACGCCGTCAACAGCAAGGAGACGGCCCCCGCCCCGGCCGCCGCCACCGGCCCGGACCTGCTGAAGAAGCCCGCCGCCCCGGCCGCCGACCAGCGCACCCCGTACGACGCCGACGCCACCTAGAGGCCGGTAAGACACCCCCTGATTCGAGCCTTCCCCGGTGATCCGGGGTCCGGTGGCTATCCTCCATGAGTCCGGACCCAGGACGCCCCAGGTGGGGGTCCCCCCGACGAGACGTGGGGGAGGGCGCGTTCCGGACCCCACGGAACGAGAGGCCGCATCGATGGAGACGACGAGCAGTAGCCGGGTAGGGGTGCAGCCCGCCGAGGCTCCCGCTGCCGCACCGGCAGAACCAGCCGCACCGGCTGAGCCGGCGGCCGCAGCCCCGCAGCCCGCCCCCGCGCAGCCCCAGGAGGCCGCCGCACCCGTCCCGACGGCCCGCCGGACGGCCGACGGGTACCTGCGGGCCGATTTCCCCTGGTACGGGCTGGACGGGGCCTTCACCGGCCCCCGCTGGCTCATGCAGGTGGGCACCGGCGCCGACGGCACCGTCGAGCACGGTTCCACCGGCCACGGCGACGAGCCCTCCGCGCGCGGGGAGCTCGCCACCGGCGAGAAGGAGCGCTTCGCGGTGGTCGTCACCGTCGCGAGCAACCCGCTGCGCCGCAGCAGCGACGGCACCGGCGTCCTGGAGGCCACCTCGGTCTCCTCGGCGGCCTGGCTGGCCGGCTCCGGGCTGCTGGCG
Source organism: Streptomyces sp. NPDC032745 (assembly GCF_055579465.1). Taxonomy (NCBI): domain Bacteria; kingdom Bacillati; phylum Actinomycetota; class Actinomycetes; order Kitasatosporales; family Streptomycetaceae; genus Streptomyces; species Streptomyces sp. NPDC032745. Next base: position 378,622 of record NZ_JBVING010000001.1, read on the forward strand.
TACAGCTGGCCCGGCCAGATGGACCACACCCTGCGCGACGACTGGCTCGACCAGCAGACCGAGGCCGCGTGGGAGCTCGCCGACGACCTCGACGGCGAGGACTGGTCGACGCTTTCACTCCCGGTCGACGGGGAGCCGACGCCGTTCCACTACCGCGAGTCCGAGTTCGGCTGGGTGCTCGCCGGTTCCACCCGCGGTGGCGTGCACCTCGGCGCGTACGGGCGGGGGATGAGCGCGTACGGGCTCGGCTTCTCGGTGATCGGCGACATCGCGTCGTACGAGTAGCCCGGATACGGGAAAGGGCACCGCCGACCGGCGGTGCCCTTCACGTCGTGCAGGTCAGAACTTGTTGCGCGGCGTGATGCCCAGGGACATGCCGGCCAGGCCGCGGGCCCGGCCGCCCAGCTTGCCCGCGATCGAGCGCAGCGCCGCACCGGCCGGGGAGTCCGGGTCGGACAGGACGACCGGCTTGCCCTCGTCGCCGCCCTCGCGGAGCCGTACGTCGATCGGGATGGAGCCGAGCACCGGGACGGTCGCGCCGACCGTCTTGGTGAGGCCGTCGGCGACCTTCTGGCCACCGCCCGAGCCGAACACGTCGACCATCTCGTCGCAGTGCGGGCACGGCAGCCCGGACATGTTCTCGACCACGCCGACGATCTTCTGATGCGTCTGCACGGCGATCGAGCCGGCCCGCTCCGCGACCTCGGCCGCGGCCTGCTGCGGGGTGGTCACGACCAGGATCTCCGCGTTCGGCACCAGCTGCGCCACGGAGATCGCGATGTCGCCCGTACCCGGCGGCAGGTCCAGCAGCAGTACGTCCAGGTCGCCCCAGAACACGTCCGCCAGGAACTGCTGGAGGGCCCGGTGCAGCATCGGACCGCGCCACACCACCGGCGCGTTGCCCGGGGTGAACATACCGATGGAGATGACCTTCACGCCGTTCGCGGACGGCGGCATGATCATGTTCTCGACCTGGGTCGGACGGCCCTCCACGCCCAGCATGCGCGGCACGCTGTGGCCGTAGATGTCCGCGTCCACGACGCCGACCTTCAGGCCGTCCGCGGCCATCGCCGCGGCCAGGTTCACGGTCACGGACGACTTGCCGACGCCGCCCTTGCCGGACGCGACCGCGTAGACGCGGGTCAGCGAGCCCGGCTTGGCGAACGGGACCTCGCGCTCGGCGGTGCCGCCGCGCAGCGTGGCCGCCAGCTCCTTGCGCTGCTCGTCGCTCATCACGTCAAGCGTGACGGCGACCGACGTGACGCCGGCGACGCGCTCGACGGCCTCGGTGACGTTCTTGGTGATCGTCTCGCGCATGGGACAGCCCGACACCGTGAGGTAGACCGTGACGGCGACCTCGCCGCCGTCGCCGATCTCCACCGATTTGACCATGCCGAGCTCGGTGATCGGCCGGTGGATCTCGGGGTCGTTCACCGTCGCCAGCGCGTCGAGGATCGCATCCTGCTCAGGCACGGCGGCGGAGCTTGTGTCGGTAGCCATGACCCGATGGTACGGCTCGGTAGCCCGCCTCAGGAAAGGCCGCTAGCGGTCGCCTTCGTCACTCTCGAGCGGGAATAGCCGCCGCTCGTCCATCTCCTTGATCAGGTCCTGGAACTCCGACCGGATCCAGTCGCGGGTCGCGACCTCGCCCAGGCCCATCCGCAGCGCCGCGATCTCACGGGTCAGGTACTCGGTGTCGGCGATGGAGCGCTCGTTCTGCTTGCGGTCCTGCTCCAGGTTGACCCGGTCCCGGTCGTCCTGCCGGTTCTGCGCGAGCAGGATCAGCGGAGCCGCGTACGAGGCCTGCAGCGACAGCATCAGCGTCAGGAAGATGAACGGGTACTCGTCGAACCGCAGGTGCCCGGGCGCGAAGATGTTCCACAGCACCCAGATGATGATGACCAGCGTCATGTAGACGATGAACCGGCCCGTGCCTAGGAACCGCGCCACCCGCTCCGACAGCCGCCCGAACGCCTCCGGGTCGTACACCGGAAGCACCCGCCGCCGGTCCGACCGGGGCTGGTCCAGGCGCACCCGCGGCGACCGGGTCAGCGCGGTCGACCCGGTCGAGGAACCGGCCGCCTTGGACCGCAGCCGCTCGGCGGTCTCTTCCTCCCGGCCCGTGAGCCCCTGCTCGCGCGCGAACTCACGGGCGTGCTCGCGCGCCAGCTCGCGCCGCACGCGGATCTGCTCACGGCGTCGTTCGCGCGCCGGCTCACCCCGTCGCTCACCGGGCACCGGGGACCTCCTCGGCGTGGTAGTCCGTCTCCCGCCAGTCGTCCGGCAGCAGGTGGTCCAGTACGTCGTCCACGGTCACCGCGCCCAGCAGCGAACCGCTCTCGTCGACCACCGGTACCGCCACCATGTTGTAGGCGGCGAGATAGCTCGTCACCTGGGGCAGCGAGGCGTCCGGCCGCAGCGGCGGCAGGCCCGCGTCCACGATCGAGCTCACCAGCGTGAACGGGGGGTCCCGCAGCAGCCGCTGGAAGTGCACCGTGCCCAGGTACTTGCCCGTCGGCGTCTCGTCCGGCGGCCGGCACACGTAGACCTGTGCGGCCAGCGCCGGCGACAGGTCCGACTGCCGTACGCGGGCCAGCGCGTCCGCGACCGTCGCGTCCGGGCGCAGCACGATCGGCTCGGTGGTCATCAGACCGCCCGCGGTGTTCTCCTCGTACGACAGCAGACGGCGCACGTCGGCCGCGTCGTCCGGCTGCATCAGGGTCAGCAGCCGCTCCTTGTCGTCCTCCGGGAGCTCCGAGAGCAGGTCGGCCGCGTCGTCCGGGTCCATCGCCTCCAGGACGTCCGCCGCACGCTCCTCCTTCAGCTTGCCGAGGATCTCCACCTGCTCGTCCTCGGGCAGCTCCTCCATGACGTCCGCGAGGCGGTCGTCGTCGAGGGCGTTGGCCACCTCGGCGCGCCGCTTCGGCGTCAGGTGGTGCAGGACGTTCGCCACGTCGGCCGGGCGCATCTGCTCGAAGGTGGCCACCAGGCTCTCGGCGCCCTGGCCCTCCTCCTCCAGCGAGAAACCCGTCACCGCCGACCACTCCACGGTCAGGGTCTCGCCGCGCCGGCGCAGCGCGCCGCCCTTGCCCTTGCGTACGAAGATCTTGTCGATCTCCCAGTCGCGGCGGGCCGGCAGCTGCTGGATGGCCACGTCGAGGACGGTGACCTCCTCGCCCGTGGTGCCCAGCGTCACCCGGCGGTCCAGCAGTTCACCGAGGACCAGCCGCTCGGTGGGCCGCTGCTCGAAGCGCCGCATGTTGACGACGCCGGTGGTGATGACCTGTCCGGACTCCACGCCCGTCACGCGGGTCATCGGGAGGAAGATCCGGCGTCGGCTGACCACCTCGACCACCAGGCCCAGCAGCCGCGGCGGACGGCCGCCGACGCGGAGCATCGCGACGAGGTCGCGGACGCGGCCGACCTGGTCACCATTGGGGTCGAAAACGGGCACACCCGACAGATGTGAGACGAAGATCCGCGGGGCGCCACCAGCCATGCGAGCGCCTCCTAGAGCGTCGATCCTCAGTCCTGCCGCCCCTCAGGCTAGCCCGTGCCGCGCGAGACCGTCCTGGTGGGGCGGTCCGCCCGTGCGCAGCCGGGGGAGGTGGTCCGGGCGGGTGGGCCGACCACCCGCCCGGCACGGTTGCTACGGGCGGGTACGCTGCCTGCTGCTCGAAGACGCACGACGAGAGGCACCTGCCCGTGACCGCCTACCTCCCCGCCGCACGGCTGCGCCGGGCGGCCTTCGTCGGTGTCCTGTTCGCGGGCCTGGCCGTCACCGGCGCGGGCTGCGGGGCGGACCCCGACGAGGGCACCAACGGGGTCGGCAAGCTCTCCGCCGACCAGATCGAGAGCAAGGCGAAGGCCGCGGCCGGCGCCGCCGAATCGGTCCACCTGTCCGGCACGCTCGTCAGCGGCGGCAAGTCCTTCACGCTCGACATGCGGCTGGGGAAGGACGGCGGCTCCGGCGAGGTGAAGTCGCAGGAGGACACCTTCCAGGTGCTGCGGGTCGGGGAGCAGCTCTACCTCAAGGCGAGCGCCGCCTTCTGGGGCAAGTCCGACTCGGCCGGCAAGCTCGGCGACAAGTACGTGAAGGTGCCCGAGAGCGACCCCACGTACAAGCAGTTCCGCGGGTTCACCGACATGCACGTGCTGCTCGACGGGCTGCTCGGACTCGACGGCAAGCTCGCCAAGGGCGACTACACCAAGGTCGGGCCGACCCGCGCGGTCCTGGTCACGGCGGACAAGGGCAAGGGCGGCAAGCTGTCGGTCTCCCTGGAGGGGACCCCGTACCCGCTGCGCCTGGAGCGGGCCGGCGGGGCGGGCCGGGTCGATCTCGTGGAGTGGGGCAAGGCCTTCCCGCTGGAGGCGCCCGCGCAGGACCAGACCGTCGACTACGGGTCCCAGATGCCGACGACCAAGGAGCAGAGCGGGGCGCCCGCCCCGGCCCCGAGCAAGGGCTCCGGCCAGGGCTCGAACCCGACGAAGTAGCCGAGCGGCCGGGTGGCCGGGTGGCCGAGAGAAGGGGACCGCCCTAGCGGGCCGCCTTCTTCCGCTTGAGCAGCAGCTTCGGCAGGCCCGCCGGGATGGGCCGGCGGGTGACCGCGGGCGAGCCCAGCGGGGCCGCGGCCAGCGATCCGCCCGGCAGGTCCGTGCTCGCCGTCACCGGCTCCAGCCGCAGCAGCCGGCACTCGCGCGCCCACCGCTCGGTCATCTCCTCCGAGTCGGGCGCGTTCAGCCGCTTCCCCTTGAGCTCGGCGACCGCGGCCTGCCACTCCTCGCTGCGGGGCGCGAGCTCCCGTACGGTCGCGGTCCAGGCCACCAGCCGGCCGCCCTTGTCCTTGCTGCGCACGGTCACCTCGGCGGCCGCGCCGTCCGCGAGACCCGGGAACGGCTGCTCACCGGGACCGTCGCCCAGCACGTGGGCCGCGCCGTCCACCCAGGCGTGCCACAGGGCCCGGTCGGCCCCGGAGCCACGGACCCAGATCAGGCCGGACTTCTTGGTGGCCTCCTCGACGAGGGCCAGGTCGAGCGTGCTGAGAGTCATGCGCACCAGAGTAAGGGGGTGCCTGCGGAGCCGGTGGAAACCCCCTAGAGCCAGCCGTGGCGGCGCAGGGCCCGGTGGATGGTGAAGCAGATGCCGACGATCGTGGCCATCACCATCGGATAGCCGTAGCGCCACCGGAGCTCCGGCATGTGATCGAAGTTCATCCCGTAGACCCCGCAGATCATCGTCGGGACGGCGATGATCGCCGCCCAGGAGGTGATCTTGCGTATGTCCTCGTTCTGGGCGACCGTCGCCTGGGCCAGGTTGGCCTGCAGGATCGAGTTCAACAGCTCGTCGAAGCCGACGACCTGCTCGTGCACCCGCGCCAGGTGGTCGGCGACGTCGCGGAAGTACTTCTGGATGTCCGGGTCCACCAGGCGCATCGGGCGCTCGCTCAGCAGTTCCATCGGCCGCAGCAACGGGGCGACGGCCCGCTTGAACTCCAGCACCTCGCGCTTGAGCTGGTAGATGCGGCCCGCGTCGCCCCCGCGCGCACTGCCCTTGGCGGGCGCGGCGAAGACCGCGCTCTCCACCTCGTCGATGTCGTCCTGGACGGCCGCCGCGACCGCGATGTACCCGTCGACGACGTGGTCGGCGATGGAGTGCAGGACCGACGAGGGGCCCTTGGCCAGCAGGTCGGGGTCGTCCTGGAGCCGGTGGCGCAGCCCCTTGAGGGAGCCCTGGCCGCCGTGCCGGACCGTGATGACGAAGTCCGGGCCGGTGAAGCACATCACCTCGCCGGTCTCCACCACCTCGCTGGTGGCGGTCAGTTCGGCGTGCTCCACGTAGTGGATCGTCTTGAAGACGGTGAAGAGCGTGTCGTCGTAGCGCTCCAGCTTCGGCCGCTGGTGCGCGTGCACCGCGTCCTCCACGGCGAGCGGGTGCAGCCCGAAGGTGGCGGCGATCCCCGCGAACTCGGCCTCGGTCGGCTCGTGCAGGCCGATCCACGCGAAGCCGCCGCCCTCGCGGACCCGGGCCATCGCCTCACGCGGCGTCAGGCAGGCCGATCCCAGGGCGCGTCGGCCGTCGCGGTACACGGCGCAGTCGACGACCGCACTGCTCGCGGACGGGTCGCGGGTGGTGTCGTAGCCGGGCTGGGCCGGGGTTGACCTGCGCAGGGCCGGACGTACGGCGGCACGCAGGTAGGGCAGCATCGACATGGCGGGCTCCTTCGCACGCACGGCTGCGGACCGTACGGGTGGGAGGCCTTCCGTCGCCGCCGGCGGGCAGGGCCGGGCAGACGGAAGGAACAGGACGGGAGGACGAAGTTCTGCCGTCGCTCTTCGACTGATCAGATGATCAAACGGGCTGCAACGTGCCCGTACCGGGAGTGGAAGAGCGGTTGGTACTGCACGATCGACTTCGATCCATTGCAGCCCCACCTCCTCCGGCCGGTCCCCCGTGGAGGACGTCCTGTCGTCGGATGCCCCGAAACTCCCCCAGCTCCGCTGGGGGTTGCCCCCATTCGAGAGTGTGGCCCCGACCAGCGGTCAACATTATCAGCCGACGGATGGTCAAGACCCGCCCTTTACCCGCCTCATACGAGTTCTATGCTCGCTTCATGGCAGAAATTCTGGCTCTCGTCGAAGCCCGGCTGCGCAGCGCACTCGGCGAACCCGACGCCCGCGCCGCCGTCACCTTCCTCGGCACCGACCGCATCGAAGTGCTCCGCTTCGCCGAGGGCGACCTCGTGCGCTACGCGACCCTCGGGATGTCCGCGCATCCCATGGCCGACCCGACCGTCGTGGTCGCAGACCCGCTGCGCGGACCGCGCGCCGAGCTCGTGCTGACCGTACGGGCGGGCCTGGCGCCCACCGACAAGCTGCTGCGGCCCCTCGCGGTACTGGGCGCCTCGCCGCAGGTGGAGGGGCTGGTCGTGACCCCCGGCGCCTCGCTCGACGTCGGCGGCCCGCTGTGGGACGGGGCGCCCTTCACCTCCGTACTCGTCGCGGAGCCGGGCGGGCTGGTCGAGGACCTGGAACTCGACGAGCCCATGGACCCGGTGCACTTCCTCCCGCTCCTGCCGATGACGGCGAACGAGGCCGCGTGGAAGCGGGTGCACGGCGCGGCGGCGCTCCAGGAACGCTGGCTGTCGCACGGCACGGATCTGCGGGATCCTCTTCGTACCGCCGTGGCGCTGGACTGAGACATCCGGACGGGTGATCGTGTCTTGACGGGGCGCCGGGCGGGGAGGAGCGTGGCTTCTTATGAGGGGCGAACCAACTTGCCCGAAGTGCGGTGGCCGGGTCAGGGCGCCCGGGCTTTTCTCCGACTCGTGGCAGTGTGCGGTGCATGGCACGGTGCACCCCCTGCAGCCCGTCATCCCGCCCAGCGTCGAAGGCCTGGGCGTCGTGGTGAACCGGGCGAAGGTGCCGGTGTGGATGCCGTGGCCGCTGCCGGTGGGGTGGCTGTTCACCGGGGTGGCGGCGGCCGGTGACGACCGCAGCGGGGGCCGCGCGACGGCGGTGGCCTGCTCGGGTCCCGGACCGCTCGGCGGGATCGGGGAGCTGCTGCTGGTCGCCGAGGAGTTGGGGGTCGGCCTCGGCGCGCGGTACGCGGGGATCGACGGGCCCGACCCCGGTACCTACATCGACGTCTCGGCCCCGCCGCACGCCAAGGTCGTCGCGGCGGGCCGCCCGACACCGCTGTGGCACGTGAAGGGAGCCCCGGAGGACCGGGCCGTGTTCGCCGGCGAGGCGCGCGGACTGTGGCTGTGGGCCGTGGTCTGGCCGGAGCAGTCGGGCCTGCTGATGTACGACGAACTGGTGCTGACGGACCTGCGGGACGCGGGCGCCGAGGTCGAACTCCTTCCGTGCGGCGCTCTGAGCCCGCGCGTGCTGGGTCCGTAGCCGTTGCCGTTGCCGTGGCCGGGCGCCCCCAAGGCCCCCGCCGGGACCGGGTGTCGGGTGGCGTGGCGCCCGCGCGGCGGGCGGGCGGTATCCTGGGGTGTCCCCCCGTACCCGCGAGACCCCTGGAGCCCCGGCCGTGCGCATCGATCTGCACGCCCACTCCACGGCCTCCGACGGGACCGACACCCCCGCCGAGCTGGTCCGCAATGCGGCCGCCGCCGGGCTGGACGTGGTCGCACTGACCGATCACGACACCGTCGGGGGATACGCCGAAGCCCTCGCCGCGGTGCCGCACGGGCTCACCCTCGTCACCGGCATGGAGCTGTCCTGCCGGCTCGACGGCATCGGGATGCACATGCTCGCGTACCTCTTCGACCCCGAGGAGCCCGAGCTCGCCCGGGAGCGGGAGCTCGTCCGCGACGACCGCACCCCGCGCGCCCACGCCATGATCACCAAGCTCCGGGAGCTCGGCGTCGACGTCACCTGGGAGCAGGTGTCCCGGATCGCCGGCGAAGGCTCCGTCGGGCGGCCGCACATCGCCACCGCGCTCGTCGAGCTGGGCGTCGTACCCACCGTGTCCGACGCGTTCACGCCGGACTGGCTCGCCGACGGCGGCCGCGCGTACGCCGAGAAGCACGAGCTGGACCCCTTCGAAGCCATCCGCCTCGTCAAGGCGGCCGGCGGGGTCACCGTGTTCGCACACCCCGCCGCCGTCAAGCGCGGCCGGTGCGTACCCGAGTCCGCGATAGCGGAGCTCGCGTCCGCGGGCCTGGACGGGATCGAGGTGGACCACATGGACCACGACACCGACACGCGCGCGCGGCTGCGCGGCCTGGCCGGCGATCTCGGACTCCTGGCGACCGGGTCCAGCGACTACCACGGCAGCCGCAAGACCTGCCGCCTCGGGGAGTACACGACCGACCCCGAGATCTACGGCGAGATCACGCGCCGCGCGACGGGGGCCTTCCCCGTTCCGGGCGCCGGCGGAGCGACCGGCGCGTAACCGCGCCTCGCCGCCCTTCTTCTTTCTTCGTAACACCCCTCTCTCCTGCAAGGCATCACTGTGTTCGACTTCGCCGTCTTCGGATCCCTATTTCTCACGCTTTTTGTGATTATGGACCCCCCGGGGATCACGCCGATCTTCCTCGCCCTGACCTCCGGCCGCCCCGCCAAGGTGCAGCGCCGCATGGCCTGGCAGGCCGTCTGCGTGGCCTTCGGCGTCATCGCCGTCTTCGGTATCTGCGGCCAGCAGATCCTGGACTACCTGCACGTCTCCGTCCCCGCGCTGATGATCGCGGGCGGTCTGCTGCTCCTGCTCATCGCGCTCGACCTGCTCACCGGCAAGACCGACGAGCCCAAGCAGACCAAGGACGTGAACGTCGCCCTCGTCCCGCTCGGCATGCCGCTGCTCGCCGGTCCCGGTGCGATCGTGTCCGTCATCCTCGCCGTGCAGAAGGCGGACGGGGTCACCGGCCAGGTCTCGGTCTGGCTGGCGATCATCGCCATGCACGTCGTGCTGTGGCTCACGATGCGCTACTCGCTCGTGATCATCCGGGTCATCAAGGAGGGCGGCGTCGTCCTCGTGACGCGGCTCGCCGGCATGATGCTCTCCGCGATCGCCGTCCAGCAGATCATCAACGGCGTGCTCCAGGTCGTGCACGGCGCCTGACCGGCGCCCGGCCTGCTTCCGCGTACGCGAACGCCCCCGCACCGGATCGGTGCGGGGGCGTTCGCGTCTTGTGCAGATGGTGCGGAGTTGTCAGGAGGACGCACTCTCGGCCGGTCGGATCAGAATGCGCTGGCCTACGGCGGCCGCCTGCTGCACGATCCGGTTGACGGAGGCCGCGTCCACGACGGTGCTGTCCACGGCGGATCCGTCGACATCGTCCAGGCGCAGAATCTCGAAGCGCACGGGGCTTCTCCCTTCGTCAGTGTTCTCCTTGCACTGTTCCAACGAAGTGTAAGAGACAAACATTCCCTACGCTAAGGAAATTTTTTCATTCGCTAACTAAACCTGGGGGTGAGCATCCCAGAACGCGGCCAGCGCACCGGCCGTGACCTGCGGATTCTCCGCATTGGGGGAGTGCTCGGTACCCGGTACGACCACCCGCTCAGCACCCAGTCGATGTGTCATGTCGTCCATCAGCGGGACCGGCCACGCGTAGTCGACCTCGCCGGACAGCACCAGCTTCGGCAGGTCCACGCCGCTCAGCCCGTCCACCCGGTCCGGCTCGGAAACCAGGATCCGGCCCGTGGCGATCAGCTGCTCGGGCACCGTGGCCAGCCACCGCCCCTGCAGGAACTCCGCGAGCTCGGGGGCGTCGGGCACCGCGTCCTCCGGGTCGAAGGACCGCATCGCCGTCCATACGCCGGGCATGTCGTCCCGCATCGCCTCCAGCGCGGCGACCAGCAGCTTCGTACGCTCCTGCTGGTCCTCGGAGATCGCGGCCGGGCCGCTGCTCATCAGGGTGAGGGAGGCGAAGGGCGCTGCATCGCGCAGTACGGCGGCGCGCGCGATCAGCCCGCCCAGCGAGTGGCCGACCAGGTGGACCGGGCCCCCGCCCAGCGCGGCGGCCTGGGCGAGGACGTCCAGTGCCAGCTCGTCCAGCGCGTACGCCGATTCCTCGCGCGGTCCGGGGCTCTCGTGCTGGCCGCGCCCGTCGACCGCGACCACCCGGTACCCGGCGCCGGCCAGCGGCTCGAGGAGGCCGATGAAGTCCTCCTTGCTGCCCGTGAAGCCGGGAACCAGCAGGGCGGTGCCGCGGACCGGCTCGCCGGCCTCGTGCACGGCGAACCCGCCGCGGGCGGTGGACAGGACGTGCGCGCGGGCACCGGACGGCAGCGTGAGGCGGGGCGGCTTGCTCATGGCCAGAGGTTACCGGCCCGTAGGGGCCTGTCCAGCCCGGGTACGCCGATGGCCCCGGCCCCCTCGGAAGGGGACCGGGGCCACCGGACGGCGGAGCGGGGGATCAGGCCTCCGTGGTCTCCGCGACGGCCTTGCGGGTCCGCGTGCGCTTCGGCTTCGCCGGGGCCTCCTCGGCAACCGGCGCGGCCGGAGCCTCGACGACGGCAGCGGCGGCCTTGCGGGTCCGGGTGCGCTTCGGCTTGACCGGAGCCTCCTCGGCCACCGCGGCGGCCTCGGCGACCGGAGCGGCCTCCGCGACCTTGCGGGTCCGGGTGGTGGGCGCGCTGCGGCGGACCTTGACCGGGGGCTCCACGGGCGGGGCCACCTGGAAGTCCGGCTCCGGGGCCGCGTCGACGGCCTTGCGGGTCCGGGTCCGGCGGGCCTTTACCACCGTCTCCGCGGCCGGAGCCTCGGCGATCGGGGTCACCTGGGCGAGGACGGGCTTCTGGGTCGGGACCCGGCGGGCCCTGACCGGCTCGGCCTTGACCGGCTCGGCCTTGACCGGCTCGGCCGGCGCGGCCTGCTGGAAGTCCGGCTCCGCCACGACCGGCGCCTCGGCGACCTTGCGGGTCCGGGTCCGGCGGACCTTGACCGGGGCCTCCTCGGCGGGAGCCACGGCGACCGGGGCCGCCTCGACGACCGGAGCGACCTCGACGACCGGGGCCACCTCGGCCACGGCAGCCGCAGCGGCGGCAGCGGTCGTCACGGAACGCGTCCGGCGGCGCCGCGGCTTGCGGGGCTCGTCGCCGGCCGGAGCCTCGGGAGCCTCGGCCTCGACCACGGGGGTGACGGCACCGGCCTCGGCAGCGAGCTCCGCCCCGCCCCGCGTACGGCGGCGCTGGCGCGGAGTGCGCGTACGGGCGGGACGCTCCTCGACCACCGCAGCGGCGGCGGCGGCCGGGCCGCGACCGCCACGGCCACCGCGGCCGCCGGTCTCGCCCAGGTCCTCGAGCTCCTCGGCCTTCAGGCCGGCCCGCACGCGCTCGGCGCGCGGCAGGATGCCCTTGGTGCCGGCCGGGATGTGCAGCTCCTCGAACAGGTGCGGCGACGTGGAGTACGTCTCGACCGGGTCGTGGAAGTCCAGCTCCAGCGCCTTGTTGATCAGCTGCCAGCGCGGGATGTCGTCCCAGTCGACCAGGGTGACGGCCGTGCCCTTGTTGCCCGCGCGGCCGGTACGGCCCACGCGGTGCAGGAAGGTCTTCTCGTCCTCGGGCGTCTGGTAGTTGATGACGTGGGTGACACCCTCGACATCGATACCGCGCGCGGCGACGTCCGTGCACACCAGCACGTCGACCTTGCCGTTGCGGAACGCGCGCAGCGCCTGCTCGCGCGCGCCCTGGCCCAGGTCGCCGTGGACGGCGCCGGACGCGAAGCCGCGCTTCTCCAGCTGCTCGGCGATGTCGGCCGCCGTGCGCTTCGTACGGCAGAAGATCATGGCGAGCCCGCGGCCGTCGGCCTGCAGGATGCGGGAGACGAGCTCCGGCTTGTCCATGTTGTGCGCACGGAAGACGTGCTGCTTGATGTTGGCGACGGTCACGCCTTCGCCCTCGGGCGAGGTGGCGCGGATGTGCGTCGGCTGCGTCATGTACCGGCGGGCCAGGCCGATGACCGCGCCCGGCATGGTCGCCGAGAACAGCATCGTCTGACGCTTGGCCGGCAGGTAGTTGATGATCTTCTCGACGTCGGGCAGGAAGCCCAGGTCGAGCATCTCGTCGGCCTCGTCCAGGACGAGGGCCTTGACGTGCGACAGGTCGAGCTTGCGCTGACCGGCCAGGTCGAGCAGACGGCCCGGGGTGCCGACGATCACGTCGACGCCCTTCTTGAGCGCCTCGACCTGGGGCTCGTACGCGCGGCCGCCGTATATGGCGAGGACGCGGACGTTGCGGACCTTGCCCGCGGTCAGCAGGTCGTTGGTGACCTGGGTGCACAGCTCGCGCGTCGGGACGACGACGAGGGCCTGCGGGGAGTCGGTGAGCTGCGCGGGCGTGGCCCGGCCGGCCTCGACGTCCGCGGGGACGACGACCCGCTCCAGCAGCGGAAGGCCGAAACCGAGCGTCTTGCCGGTTCCGGTCTTCGCCTGGCCGATGACGTCCGTGCCGGAAAGGGCGACGGGGAGGGTCATCTCCTGGATCGGGAAGGGGGACACAATGCCGACGGCCTCAAGGGCTTCGGCCGTCTCGGGAAAGATCCCGAGGTCTCGGAACGTAGTCAGGGTGCTGCCTCTTCTGTGAGACGCGGCGCGAGGCGGCGAGGGGGGTCGTACCGTGCCTGGCTTGCAGTACTGCGCCCTCCCAAGGTGCGGGAGAGCAATACGAAGCTGCGCGGGACCACTAGCCTTCGCTCAAGCGCTTGTGCCGCTGAGGGGGCCCCTCGTGGAGAGGCGGTACGCATGGACGTACGCATCACGCCGAGGGCGGTCGGGTGGAGCCGATCGGGCCACCGACCGGGCATCCTCATTCGGATGGCCCGCCGAGTATCCGGCAGGCGCATTACCACTGTACCCCGGAATCGCGCAGCTGTGTCGGGTGAATTCACCTGGTAGTCGCGTTTAGGCGGACCGGCAGTGACCGGATGCGGTGCCTTGCAGGGCGTTCCGGCGGGCTATTGTGCGGAGCATGTCGACCGTTGAAAACGCATCGCCTTCCGACGACAGCGCCGCCGCCGAGGCGACCGGGATCGCTGCCCAGGACTGGGCGGCCGCCTCCGCCTCGCCGCAGTACCGGGCCGCCGTCGTGGACCTGCTGGGCGCACTCGCGTACGGAGAGCTCGCGGCCTTCGAGCGCCTCGCGGAGGACGCGAAGCTCGCACCCACCCTCGACGACAAGGCCGAGCTCGCGAAGATGGCCTCCGCGGAGTTCCACCACTTCGAGCGGCTGCGCGACCGGCTGGCGGCGATCGACGCCGAGCCCACCGCCGCCATGGAGCCCTTCGCCAAGGGCGTCGACGACTTCCACCGCCAGACCGCGCCGTCGGACTGGCTGGAGGGCCTGGTCAAGGCCTACGTCGGCGACTCGATCGCCAGCGACTTCTACCGCGAGGTCGCCAGCCACCTGGACACCGACACGCGCGCCCTGGTCGTGAGCGTGCTGGACGACACCGGCCACGGCGGCTTCGCCGTCGAGAAGGTGCGGGCCGCCATCGAGGCCGACCCGCGCTGCGGCGGCCGGCTCGCGCTGTGGGCCCGCCGGCTGATGGGCGAGGCGCTCTCGCAGGCGCAGCGCGTGGTCGCCGAGCGCGACGCGCTCTCCACCATGCTGGTCGGCGGCGTGGACGGGATGGCGGCCGGCTTCGACCTGGCGGCCGTCGGCGAGATGTTCACCCGGATCACCAAGGCGCACACGAAGCGGATGGCCGCACTGGGCCTCGCCGCCTGATCGTTCTACCCGCTCGCCCTCACCTGCTCGTACGTCGGCCCCGGCGCGGAATCCCGCGCCGGGGCCGACGTACGAGGTCAGTCGGAGGGGTCAGAGGAGCCGGAGGAGTCCGAGGACCGGTCAGCCCTGCGACGGGAGCGAAAACGGAGTCCGGTGGGACGAGCGCCGGGGCCCCGCGCCGGGACGCAGCAGCAGCGACAGCACCACCGCGGACACCAGCACCGAGCCGACCAGGGTCGCGGTCAGCGTGTTGTGCCCCGGGCCGAGCGCGAACTGCGTGAGATAGGCGCCGAACAGCGCTCCCAGCATCCCGCTGACCAGCACCACTCTCGGGGACGGCAGCCGCTGTGCGAGCACCCGCACGGCCACTCCGGCCAGGGCGAGGCCCAGGAGGGCAGAGCCGAGCGCTTCCATCAGCAGCATGTGGGCCTCCCGCAGGTCAGGGGCAAACCGGTTCACTGCGGTCCTACCCGAAGCGGAAGAAAGGGAAACGGCCCGGTGGAATCAACCACCGGGCCGTTCCACCCAGTTCTCGAACGCGGGTCGCGCTGCGTCAGAGCGCGCCGAAGCCGACCTTGCGCACGCTCGGCTCGCCCAGGTCGACGTACGACAGGCGGTCGGACGGCACCAGGACCTTGCGGCCCTTGTTGTCGGTGAGGCTCAGCAGCGGCTCCGAACCGGTCAGCGCGGCGGTGACGATGCGCTCCAGCTCCTCGGCGCTCAAGTCGCTCTCCAGCACGATCTCCCGGGGTGCGTGCTGCACGCCGATCTTGACCTCCACGGCTTTGTCCCTCCGATGGTCGGTTGTGCGCGATCAGCCGCGCCGTACCGGTCCACATTAGCCCGGAGAGGGGACGCGGATGCCGCGCTCCGGACACGCTGGCAGCGAACAGCAGCCGGTCAGACCCCGCCGGGCCGGCGGGGCGGGCCGGCCCGGGCCGAGGTCAGGCCTGCGCCGCCGGCCCGCCCTCCGTGCCGTGCAGCGGGAAGCCGGCGATACCGCGCCAGGCCAGCGAGGTCAGCAGCCCCACCGCAGTGTCGCGGGCGACAGGGCTCTCGCTGGAGAGCCAGTACCGGGCCACGACCTGCGAGACGCCGCCCAGGCCCACGGCGAGCAGCATCGACTCGTCCTTGGACAGGCCGGTGTCCTCGGCGATCACGTCGGAGATGGCCTCGGCGCACTGCAGCGAGACGCGGTCCACGCGCTCGCGCACCGCCGGCTCGTTGGTCAGGTCGGACTCGAAGACCAGCCGGAACGCGCCGCCCTCGTCCTCCACGTACGCGAAGTACGCGTCCATGGTCGCGGCCACGCGCAGCTTGTTGTCCGTCGTCGACGCGAGCGCCGTGCGCACGGCGAGCAGCAGGGCCTCGCAGTGCTGGTCCAGCAGCGCCAGGTAGAGGTCGAGCTTGCCCGGGAAGTGCTGGTACAGCACCGGCTTGCTGACTCCGGCACGCTCGGCGATGTCGTCCATCGCCGCCGCGTGATAGCCCTGCGCGACGAAGACCTCCTGGGCCGCGCCCAGGAGCTGATTGCGTCGGGCTCGGCGCGGCAGTCGCGTGCCCCGGGGACGCGCTGCCTCCGTCTGCTCGATGGCTGTCACGCCGCCTCCCACTTTCTCTAAGAACACAGTGCGCTCTGCGCCGCGCCGCCATCGTACTTTTCGGTAACCGAATCTGGAGGGTCGAAGCCGAGTTTTCTCGCTGTACGGACCGCCCGGAGGCGCTGGTCAGCGGTGCTCGGCAGGAGTACCGCGCGGTAGCTTTGAGCTGGGGGTACCTCCCGGGCCGCCGGGCCCAGGGGGAGTCAGCGGTAGTCGTCCTCGTCCAGGGTCACCACCCGCGCCTGCTCGACGGCGTCCCCGTCCGCAGCCTCGTCGCGGTCCACCCCGGTGACCCGGTCGTCGTCGTCGGGCTGCAACTCGGCCAGCTGTTCCGCCGCATCGGCCTCGGGCGCCTCGGCGTCGAGGGATTCCCGGAATCGGTCCTGGAAGGTATCCGGCTCTGCGGGGTCGACGGTCATGTGGCTCCCCTTCTTCCCTCACTCCCCGTTGGCCTGCCCTACCTATGAGCCTAGGAGGATCGCGCATGCCCCGCTACGCGGATCCCCACACGTCTGTGATGCCGAACACAAGAGTCCGGACGTGATCGTCTCGTAACATTGGCCGCATGTCTTCGACCGAGCTGCCGGGTGTGCGATCCACATCCGAGCCGTCCTCCCAGGTGGGAGCCGTCCACGTCGCCGAGGGGGAGCAGCTGCGCACCGCCGTGCTGCCCGGGCTGGAGCTCGCCGTCCGGTCCCGGCCCCCGCGGCGTACGGGTCTGCCCCCCGCGCTGTTCGTGCACGGACTCGGCGGTTCGTCGACGAACTGGTCGGACCTCATGGTGCAGTTGGAGGACACCGTCGACGGCGAGGCCCTCGACCTGCCCGGCTTCGGCTGGTCCCCGCCGCCCGCCGACCGGGACTACTCGGTCACGGCGCTCGCCCGCGCGGTCATCCGGCACCTCGACGCCGCCGACCGCGGGCCCGTGCACCTCTTCGGCAACTCCCTCGGCGGCGCCGTCTCCACCCGCGTCGCGGCCGTCCGCCCCGACCTGGTGCGCACGCTCACGCTGATCTCGCCCGCGCTGCCCGAGCTGCGGGTGCAGAAGTCGGCCGTGCCGACCGCCCTGCTCGCCGTACCCGGGATGGCTTCGCTGTTCGGCCGGCTGACCCGCGGGCTGACCGCCGAGGAACGCACCCGCGGGGTGACCTCCCTCTGTTACGGGGACCCCTCCCGGGTGACACCGGAGGGCTTCGGGCACGCCGTCGCGGAGATGGAGCGGCGGATGGCCCTGCCGTACTTCTGGGACGCGATGACCCGCTCCTCGCGCGGCATCGTCGACGCGTACACCCTCGGCGGGCAGCACGGGCTGTGGCGCCAGGCGCAGCGGGTACTCGCCCCGACCCTGCTGGTCTACGGTGGCCGGGACCAGCTGGTCTCGTACCGTATGGCGCAGAAAGCGGCCGGGGCCTTCCGGGGTTCGCGGCTGCTGAGCCTGCCCGAGGCCGGGCACGTGGCGATGATGGAGTACCCCGAGGTGGTGGCGAACGCCTTCCGGGAGCTGCTGCACGACACCGACCGAGATACCGAAGACGGCAGAGGCTGAGGACCGTGGGACGACATAGTCGCAAGGGGCCCGCTCCGGCCCCCGCCCCTGTCCGCCCGACACCGGCGGCGGAACCCGCAGCGGAGTTCCCGTACGGGGAGCAGGTGCCGTACGGGGAGCAGCCGCCGTATGCCGAGCACGTCCCGTATGCGGAGCACCACTTTCCGTACCAGGAGCCCGCTCCTCAACAGCAGTACCAGCAGTACCAGCAGTACCAGGAGTACCAGGAGTACCAGCAGCATCAGGAGTACCAGGAGCGCTTCCCCTACGAGGAGCAGTTCCCGTACGAGGAACCGCGCGGCGGCCACCCCGAGCAGCGCGAGCCCGGCGGCGCCTGGGGTGTGGGGCCCGACGCGGTCTACGGAGACTGGCACGGCGTCCCGCGGGCGCGGCGTCCGGCCGCCGCCGCCGTGATGGACAGCGACACACCGGCCTTCGGCACCCCCGCGGTCGGCTTCCCGCAGGTGACCCTCCCACAGCCGCCGGCCGACCCGTTCACCTCCACCGGCTCGCCCCGCCTGGTGCCGGGCCCCCGCGCGCCGATGACCGCAGCCGCTGCGCCGCCGCCCGCGGCGCCTGCCGCGCCGGCCGAACCCGTCGCTCCCGCAGCGCCGGCCGCCCCCGCCGATCCGGCCGAGGAGGAGCCCGGGCCCGGCCGCGGGCGGAAGGTCCGTACGTTCACGGGGATGGCCGCCGCAGCCGTCACCACCGTGCTCGCCGTCGTCGTCGCCGTGCAGATGGCCCCCGACGGCGACAGCGGCTCCTCGCCCACCGCCCGGGCCGCCGGCGACAACCCGAAGCGCGCCGAGCCCGGCCAGTCCCCGGCCTCCCGCTCCGACGGCCGGGCGACCCCCGCCGCGCCCGCCGCGCCCGCCGCTCCCGTGCAGGAGCTGTCGTACGAGCAGAAGATGGCCCAGCAGCTCCCCATCGACGAGAAGCTGAAGGGACCCGGGACCTTCGACACCGTCCCCGGGGTGGCTCCGGCGCCCGGCAAGGGGAAGAAGATCCGCTACCGGGTCGACGTGGAGCAGGGGCTCGGCCTGGACGCGCAGCTGTTCGCCGAGGCCGTCCACCGCACCCTCAACGACGACCGCAGCTGGGGCCACGGCGGGACGAAGACCTTCGAGCGGGTGCCGGGCGGCGAGGCCGACTTCGTCATCACGCTGGCCAGCCCCGGCACCACCGGCGTGTGGTGCGCGAAGTCCGATCTGGACACCACCGTCGACAACGTCAGCTGCGACTCCGCGTCCACCGAGCGGGTCATGATCAACGCGTTCCGCTGGGCGCAGGGCTCGCCGACGTACGGCGCGGACCAGATGTTCGCGTACCGGCAGATGCTCATCAACCACGAGGTCGGCCACCGGCTCGGGCACGGGCACGTGAACTGCCAGACCCCGGGCTCGCTCGCGCCGATCATGCAGCAGCAGACGAAGTCGCTCGACATCGGCGGCGTCCAGTGCAAGCCCAACCCCTGGGTGTTCCCCGGAAGTTGACGGTCCATGGCGGCGCGCCGACGCCGTAGTGCGCCCGGGCCCGGGCCCGGGGCTCCCCGCGGAGCGGGAGGGACACGAGAGGCCCGGGAGACGCGAGAGGGACGAGGGCCGTAGGCCCTTTGTAGCGCGCTCGAACGCGGGCCGCAGGCGAAAGTTACGACTCTTCACCCCTTCCGGTGGCGCGACGGACAACCGTCCGTCGCGTCATCGGCATATCCGCTTGAGTTTCCCGCGGCGGGTCACCGGACCGACGGCGACCGCCTGAACGGGAGATCGGGGGTGCCACTCGTGCGGATCGGACTGCTCACGGAAGGTGGTTATCCGTATGCGACGGGAGAGGCGCGGCTGTGGTGCGACCGGCTGGTCCGCGGGCTGCCGCAGCACGAGTTCGAGCTCTACGCGCTGAGCCGCAGCGCCGAGCAGGAGGAGCGGGGCCGGGTCGTCCTGCCCGAGCACGTCACCCGCGTCTGGACCGCCCCGCTCTGGGCCCCGGCGGACGACGGCCGCACGTACTCCCGGCGTGAGCGCCGGCGCTTCGCCGAGTGCTTCAAGAGCCTGGTCCGCGGGATCTGCGCGGGCGAGCCCGAGCCGTTCGCCGCGGGCCTGTACGGGCTGGCCGAACTCGCCCGGGAACAGGGCGGGTTGTACGCGGCCCTGCGCTCCGAGACCGCGGTGCGGGCGGTGGAGTCCGCCTGCCGGGCCCCCGGCGCGCTGCGCTCCGTACAGCGCGCCCAGGTGGCCGACCTGCTGGACTTCGTCGACGAACTGGAGCGGCTGCTGCGGCCGTTGTCCCTCGACTGGTACGAGGACCTGCGCGAGGTCGACGTCTGCCACGCGGCCGCCGGCGGGGTGGCCGCGCTCCCCGGCCTGCTGGCCAAACGCTTCTTCGGGGTCCCGCTGCTGGTCACCGAGTACGGGGTCCAGCTGCGCGCCCACTATCTGGAGCACTCGGCGGACGCCGCCTCCGGACCCGGCCGCCCGGGAGCGGGCCGAGGTGCCCGCCGGCCCGCCGTCCGGGCCCTGCTCGCGGCCTTCCACATGCGGCTGGCCTCCGAGATCTACGCCCGGGCCGACCTCCTGACCCCCGGCAACGCGCACGCCCGGCGCTGGCAGGAGCGCTGCGGCGCCACCCGCGACCGGCTGCAGACGGTGTACCCCGGGATGGAGGCGGACCGATTCGCCACCGTCGGCGAGGACCCGGACTGCGGGGACCCGGACACCCTGGTCTGGGTCGGCCGGATAGAGCCCGCCAAGGACCTGATCGCGCTGCTGCACGCCTTCGCCGAGGTACGCAGGGCCGCCCCGGACACCCGGCTGCGGATCTTCGCGACCGCCGCGGTCCCCGGCTACCTCGCGGACTGCCGTTCGCTCGCCGCCCAGCTCTTCCCCGACGAGGCCGCGGACGCCGTCACGGCCGGGGAGAACCCCGTCACCTTCGAGGAGATCGGCGGGCCCGAGGCCCCCTCGCCGGCCGACGCGTACGGCTCCGGGCGGGTGGTCGTGCTGTCCTCGGTGATCGAGGGCTTCCCGATCACCCTCGCCGAAGCGATGCTCTGCGGCCGGGCCACCGTGTCCACCGACGTCGGCGCCGTGTGCGAGGTGATCGGCGGCACCGGCCTCGTCGTCCCGCCGCGCAACCCGCGGGCCCTGGCCGACGCCTGCCTGTCGCTGCTGCGGGACCCCGAACGGTCCCTCCGGCTGGGAGCGGCCGCCCGGGCCCGGGCCCTGGAGCTGTTCACCGTCGAGCAGAACGTGGCCGCCTTCCGGGAGATCTACCTGCGGCTGCTGGCCCGCGGATCGGCCCGGCCCGACGGCGGTATCCCCTTCGAGCAGCCCCCCGAGGCCCGGGTCCCGGGCCACTGGACGAGCCCCACCTGGGCGGCTCCGGCCCCGGATCCGGTTCCGGCCCCGGCTGCGGACCGGGCCCCCGCGGCCGCGACGGGCGCGCCGGGTGCGGGTCCGGGTGCGGCTTCGGGAGCCGGCCCGGCTCCGGCCCAGACCCCGACCACCACCACGACCACGGAGGCGACGGTATGACCCTGGACGAAGCCGCCCCCGTCGCCCCGGCCCCCCGCCGCAGGGCCGGCGGGGATCCCGTCAAGACGCTGCTGCACCGGCACCGGGCGCTGTGCGAGCGGGCCGTGGACCCGCTGGAGATCGCCGCCGGGCTGGAGGTGCAGGGCATCACCGACCGCACCGCCGCGCGATTCCGGCACCGGGACGTGTTCTCGCTCGCCGAGGAGCTCTACGCCCGCACCCCGCGCGGGGACGAGCCGGCCGCGCCCCGTGCCGTCCGCCCGTCCGACGCCCGGGCGTTACGCGGCTACGGGTACGCCGTGCTCCCCGGGGCCCTCGCGCTCGGCGCGGCCGCCGCCGGGGTGCCGTACGCCGGGCCCGTCGCCGTACTCGCCACAGTCGCCGCCCTGGTGTGGCCCGCGAGGCCCGGGCGCGCCGGGCGGGCTTCCGCGGGCCGGTTCCCGTACGCCGCGCTCCTGCTCGGCGCGGCCGTCGTCGGCTGGGCCGTGCTGCGTCACGGCACCCCCCTCGGAGTCGGCCTCGCACTGGCCGCGGCCCCCGGCCACCTGGTCGGCGCCGTGTACGCCGCCCACGCCCGGAGCCGGCTCGCCGGCAGCCGCGCCCTGGAGGACTTCGCCGACCGGGCCCGGCCGCTGCTGATCGCGGCGGCCCTGGTCTTCGCCGCGACCGCCGCGGGGGCGGCCGCGCTCGCCGGGACACCGCCGGCCGTCGCCGTACCGCTCGCCGTGCTGCTCTTCCTGACCCGGCTGCTGCTCGTGCACGGCGCCCCGCGCGGGGCCGTCGCCGCAGCCCTGGCCCTGGCCCTGCTCCCGATCCCGCCGGCGGTGCCCGCCGCCGCGGCAGGGCTCCTCGTACATGCCGTCCTCGTGCTGTCCCGCGCGTCCGCGCACGCCCGGCCCTGAGCCGGCTCCCTCCCGAGCCGCCGCCGGTCCGCCGCTCTCCGGAGCCGACGCCGAAGGGCCGTCCCCCCACCGGATCCCCGAACCCCGACCCCGAACCCCGACCCCCTGCCCATCGACCAAGGAGACACAGGATGACCGGCCAGCCAACCAACCGAGGGACCGCGCGATGAGGGTGCTGCTGATCGGAGCCAACGGATACCTCGGCCGCTACGTCGCCGACCGGCTGCTCGCCGACCCCGCCGTCCAGCTCACCGCGCTCGGCCGCGGCGACGACGCGGACGTCCGCTTCGACCTCGCCACCGGCAGCCCCGGCGCCCTCACCCGGTTCCTCGACGCCGTCCACCCGGGCGTCGTCATCAACTGTGCCGGCGCCACCCGCGGCGGGGCCCGGGAGCTGACCCGGCACAACACCGTCGCCGTGGCCACCATCTGCGAATCGCTGCGCCGCAGCGGCTGCGGCGCCCGTCTCGTCCAGCTCGGCTGCGCCGCCGAGTACGGTCCCAGCCAGCCCGGATCGTCCACGGCCGAGGACGCCGTGCCGAGACCGGGCGGGCCGTACGGCGTCAGCAAGCTCGCCGCCACCGAGCTGGTGCTCGGCTCAGGGCTGGACGCGGTCGTCCTGCGGATCTTCTCGCCCGTCGGACCCGGCACCCCGGCCGGATCCCCGCTCGGCCGGCTCGCCGAGGCCATGCGCCGCGCGATGCAGAACGGCGACGGCGAGCTCAAGCTCAGCGGGCTGGGCGTCCAGCGGGACTTCGTGGACGTACGGGACGTGGCGCGGGCCGTGCACGCCGCCTCGCTCTCCGCGGCCCAGGGCGTCGTCAACATCGGCACCGGACGCGCGGTCCGGCTGCGCGACGCGGCGGCGGTGCTGGCCCGGGTCGCCGGGTACGGGGGCGCCCTGCACGAGCTGGACGTACCGCAGCAGGGGCAGTACGGGCAGGGACACGGCCACGGGCACGGCGCCGGCCACGGCGGCGGCCACGGGGTCGGGCTCGGGCACGGGCTCGGGCCTCAGGGCCGCTCGCCCGGGCTCGCCGCCATCGGCGCCCCGCGCTCCGAGGCGACGGCCGAGCAGCTGGCCGCCGCCGGCGGCGCGACGCCCGCGTACCCGTACCCCGACGGCTGCGGCGCCTGGCAGCAGGCCGACGTGCGCACGGCCCGGGACCGGCTCGGCTGGCGGCCCCGGATCAACCTGGAGGAGTCCCTCGCGGACATCTGGATGGAGGCGGCGTGCCGCATCTGACGACGGCAGCCACGGCGGCCGCCGCGACCGAGGCGGGTCGCCTCGGCCTCGGAGTCCCCGGCTACGCCCACCCGTTGCTCGCCCCGGTCGAATGGGCCGAACTGACCCGGCCCGGGACCCCGCTGCACTGGACGGTGCTCAATGTCACGGACGGGCCGGGCGGCCGGCCCGACCCCCACTGCACGGAGGCCGCGGGCAAGCTCAGGGAGGCCGCCGGGACCGTGCTCGGCCATCTCGCGATGCGAGACGGCGCGCGGTCGTTCGGTGAGCTGGTCTCCGACGCCCACCGCTTCCTCGACTGGTATCGGGTGGGCGGCTTCTACCTGGCCGACGCCCCGGCGGACAAGGCCGAACTGGCGGAGGTGCGCCGGGTCGCCGACACCCTGCGCGGCCTCGGCGACGGCCTCCGTATCGTGCTGGGACACGGCACGCACCCGTACGAGGGATACGCGGAGGCCGCCGACCAGCTGGTCACGTTCTCCGGGGCCTGGGCCGACTACCGCTGGTCGCAGGTGGCGGAGTGGACCGCCGAGTACCCGCCCGAACGCTTCTGCCACCTGGTCCACGGGGTGCCGCGGACGCATCTGGAGGAGGCCGTCCGGATCGCCCGCTGGCAGGGCGCCGGCACGATCTGGTTCACCGACCGGCCAGGCGCCGCCGGGCGCGATCCGTGGGCCTCGATGCCCGCGTACTGGGACGAAATCGTCTCGCGGATCGGACCGGGTGTCTCGGAATGAAGAAGGGCGTGGCAGTGTTACGGGGAGAACCACCGTTCAGACTTTCCCATCTACGGAGTCCCCGTGTCGCTGCCACCCCTGGTCGAGCCAGCTGCTGAGCTCACCGTTGACGAG
Source organism: Streptomyces sp. NPDC032745 (assembly GCF_055579465.1). NCBI lineage: Bacteria > Bacillati > Actinomycetota > Actinomycetes > Kitasatosporales > Streptomycetaceae > Streptomyces > Streptomyces sp. NPDC032745. Next base: position 402,476 of record NZ_JBVING010000001.1, read on the forward strand.
GTCCGTCGGTACTCCCGCCACCTGATCATCCCGGATGTCGGGATGGACGGCCAGAAGCGCCTGAAGAACGCCAAGGTGCTGGCCGTGGGCGCGGGCGGCCTCGGCTCCCCCGCCCTCATGTACCTGGCCGCGGCCGGTGTGGGCACGCTGGGCATCGTGGAGTTCGACGAGGTCGACGAGTCGAACCTGCAGCGCCAGATCATCCACAGCCAGTCGGACATCGGCCGCTCCAAGGCCGAGTCCGCCCGCGACAGCGTGCTGGGCATCAACCCGTACGTGAACGTGGTCCTTCACGAAGAGCGGCTCGAGGCCGAGAACGTGATGGAGATCTTCAGCCAGTACGACCTCATCGTCGACGGCACGGACAACTTCGCCACGCGCTACCTCGTCAACGACGCCTGCGTACTGCTGAACAAGCCGTACGTGTGGGGTTCGATCTACCGCTTCGACGGTCAGGCCTCGGTCTTCTGGTCCGAGCACGGGCCGTGCTACCGCTGCCTGTACCCGGAGCCCCCGCCGCCGGGCATGGTCCCGAGCTGCGCCGAGGGCGGCGTGCTGGGCGTGCTCTGCGCGTCCATCGGGTCCATCCAGGTGACGGAGGCCATCAAGGTCCTCACCGGCGTCGGCGAGCCGCTGGTCGGCCGCCTGATGATCTACGACGCCCTGGAGATGCAGTACCGCCAGGTCAAGGTCCGCAAGGACCCCGACTGCGCGGTGTGCGGTCCGAACGCGACGGTCACCGAGCTCATCGACTACGAGGCCTTCTGCGGCGTCGTGTCGGAGGAGGCGCAGGAGGCGGCGCTCGGCTCCACGATCACTCCGAAGCAGCTCAAGGAGTGGATCGACAACGACGAGCCGATCGAGATCATCGACGTCCGTGAGATCAACGAGTACGAGATCGTCTCGATCCCCGGCGCGAAGCTGATCCCCAAGGGCGAGTTCCTGATGGGCACCGCCCTCCAGGACCTCCCGCAGGACAAGCGCATCGTCTTGCACTGCAAGACGGGTGTCCGCAGTGCGGAAGTCCTCGCGGTCCTGAAGTCCGCGGGCTTCGCGGACGCGGTCCACGTCGGCGGCGGCGTCATCGGCTGGGTCCACCAGATCGAGCCCGAGAAGCCGGTCTACTAGTCACTTCCCGGATGGTCACGTCCCGGATGGTCACGTCCCGGAAGGGCCGTTCCGCGCAGCCGCGGAACGGCCCTTCCGCGTGTCGGGCGCCCCGCACGCCTCAGGCGCCCTGCGGCGGGGGTTCCGGCGCCACGGGCGTGGCCGAGGGGTTCTGCGAAGGGGTGCAGACCGTGTCGGCGGCGGGCACCTTCCCGTCCAGCAGGTAGGAATTTACCGCCTGCTGCACGCACTTGTCGCCGCTGTTGTACGCGCCGTGCCCCTCGCCCTTGTACGTGAGCTCCACGCCGACGCCGGGGCCGAGCCGCTCCACCATCTTGCGCGCGCCCTCGTAGGGGGTGGCCGGGTCGCCGGTGTTGCCGATCACCAGGATGGGCGCGGAGCCGGGGGCGGAGACGTCCGGGGTCTCCCAGGCGCCCGGGACCGGCCAGTCGGTGCAGCTCATCATGGCCCAGCCGAGGAAGTCCCCGAAGACGGGGGACGCGGCCCGGAAGGCGGGCAGCTTCGCCTTCGTCTGCTCGAGCGTGAACCGGTCCTTGAAGTCGGCGCAGTTGATCGCCGTGTTGGCGGCGCCGATGTTGCTGTAGTGCCCTTGCTGGTCACGGCCGTTGAGCGCGTCGGACAACGCCATCAGCAGCTGCCCCTGCCCGCCGTCGGCCTCGTCCAGCCCCTGCTCCAGCAGCGGCCACAGCTCCTTGGAGTACAGGGCCTGCGCGATGCCGTTGGTCGCGGCGGAGTCGGTGAGCATCCGGCCTCCGATGCCGGGGATGGGCTTGTCGGCCAGGCTCTTCTGCAGCTTGATGATGTTGTCCTCGATCTCCTTGGCGGTGCTGCCCTGGAGCCGGCACTCGTCGCCGCGGTTCACGCAGTCCTGCGCGAAGTTGCCGAGGGCCAGCTGGAACCCCTTGGCCTGGCCCAGTGCCCCCTCCTCGGAGGTGTTGGTCGGGTCCACGACGGCGTCGAAGACGGCCCGGCCGACGTTCTTCGGGAAGAGGTGGGCGTAGACCCCGCCGAGCTCGGTGCCGTAGGAGATCCCGAAGTAGTTCAGCTTGTCGTCGCCGAGGGCCTGGCGGATCCGGTCGAGGTCGCGGGCGGCGTTCTCGGTGCCGACGTGGGGCAGCAGGTGGCCGGAGTTGTCCTTGCAGGCCTGCTGGTACTTGTCGATGTTGCCGACGAAGGCCTTCTCCTCGGCCGGTGTCTCGGGACTCGAGTCCTGGGCGTAATAGGCGTCGAGCTGCTTGTCGTCTTCGCACCGGACGGGGGCGCTGCGGCCGACGCCGCGCGGGTCGAAGCTCACGAGGTCGTACCGCGAGCGGAGGGCCTCGTACTCCTTGGCGGCGCCGGGCAGCGTACTGATCCCGGACCCCCCGGGCCCGCCGAAGTTGAACACGAGCGATCCGAGCCGCTTGTCCTTGTCCCGCGCCTTGGCCCGGATCAGCGCGAGCGGAATGGTCTCCCCCTCGGGCTTGGCGTAGTCGAGGGGCACATGGAGCGTGGCGCACTCCCAGTCCTTGGGAGGCGCCTGCCCCCCGCCTTCGGCGACGGTGGGCGCCTCGCACTCCCCCCACTTCAGCGGCGCGGCCCCCTTGGTCCCGCCGGCCTCGGGCTTCTTCCCGCTCTCGTCGGAACACCCACTGACCCCGGCCAGCCCAAGGGCAGCCACAACGGCCACGGCACCCCGCACCACGTTTCGACCCATGCCCCCATCCTGCGACCCCCTCAGCCGGCCCGCCCGTGCGCTGACCCATTCGGGTCGAGCAGCAGCTCAGCGCGGCAGACCAGCAGAGAAGGGCACGACACCGGGCCCCGGTCGAAGCGGAACTCGCCCCGCAGCCGGTCGTACTCCACCGGGGACGCCGCATGGGGGAACGGGAACGCACAGGTTCCGATGGCCCCAGCAGTCCATCGCGAGCGCGGCGACTTCGGCCCGGTAGTCGGCACAGGGGTACACAAGGGACTCGAAGGCGACGCGGAGATGACTGCCGTCCTCGCGGGAAGCTCGGCGGCATGGAGTGACAGCCCGAAGGAAAGCCACGCTGCGTCCTTCCAGTTGACGTCCCGTGCCGGCAGCCGCAGATGCCGGCCTGGTGGATCGCAAGGGCGCCGATGGAGCCGACTTGCGTACTTCCGGCGCGCCCGCGCCCCGCGCCGGCCCGTTCGCGTATGCCGATTTGCGGCCGGAGCGGAATGGGGGCACCCACCGAGGACAGGGGGTTGGTTCTCAGCAGAGAAGGGTTCGTTCCGAGATCTCCACGCGGGGGAAAATTTGAATGTCCAACTGTCCGATGGTGTCCTGTGTGCTGAAATCCACAACCATCCTGGAGGCGTCCGGGCGATCGATGATCTGGAGCAGGGTCGCCCCTTCCCGGAAATTTCGGACCGTGATTTTCCCTCCAGCGGGATGCCAGGTCAGTGAAACTGACCTGCCGATCGCGTCATAGGAAAAATCGAGTTTCTCGCCGGTAACGTCGAAGAAACTGAGGGTTCGGACGGTCTCGTCGGTAATGACAGGCTCCACGCCGAATGTATTAACGAAATCTTGTGGGTCGGGCGTCACGAACTGGCCAGCCATTGATCCAAACTCCTCGTGTGTGACGGCTGAAGGCCTACCTTGCCGGTGGGGGCTCGATGTTGGTCCACCATTTGCCTCCCTTGAAAATGGCGGTGGAGAACCTCAGGCTTCCGTCAGGCATGATCTGCCATGTTGATTCAACCCCCCTTATTCCGTTAGGGCCCATTATGACAGAATGTGTTTCGCCAAACTCCCCCCATTCGTTACTGAAGGTTCGTTCGAAGCCGTTCTGTGTGGCTTTCACCAGATGGTTGTGGACGTACTCGCGCGATGCGGGGGTGTCGCCAAATCCAATGCTCTTCAGTTGCTGTGCGTTCTGATTTGCCCTCGGGGTGTTATGGGCGTCGGCCTTGATGTTGCTGTCGAATAGGTAATCAAGTTTCCGCCCGTCAATTTGCGGGCACGGCGCCAGGCCGACAGGGTCCGACCAGGTGTGGGGGTTGGCGATATACGTTGCGGGGTTCGGGGCCGGGGTGAGGCCCAGGGGGTCCGGAGAGAGGTAGCGGGCCGTTTCGGGGTCGTACGTGCGGAAGTAGTTGTGGTGGAGGCCCGACTCCGGGTCGTAGTACTGGCCCGGGAAGCGGAGCGGGGTGTACGCCGTCGCGTCTCGGTTCCAGGTCGTGGTGCCCCACAGGGTGGTGCGGGTGCGCCACGCCGTCGTGCCGTCCTCGGCGAGGAGCTGGGTCGGAGTGCCGATCAGGTCGGTGACGATCGCGAAGAAGCGGTCGTCGACCTCCGCCTGGTCGAGGCGTTCCGTCTGGGTGAGGGGGTGCAGGCCCTGGTGGGTCCAGGTGACGGTGACGCCGCCGGTGGTCTGTTCGCAGAGGGTGGTGCCGTCCCAGGTGAACAGGACTTCTTCCACCACTGTGCCGTCTTCCGACAGGCGTCGCTTGGCGGTGCGGCGGCCCAGGGGGTCGTACGTGTACCGCCACCGCGTGCCGTCCGGGGTGATGACCGCCGTGAGCTGGTCTTCCGCGTTCCATTCGTAGCGCCACGTGTCCGGCTTGCGGGACAGGCGGGTCTTCTGGCGGAGCACCACGCGGCCCAGCGCGTCGTGCTCGTACCGGACCGAGCCCGCGTGCGTGATGCGGGTGCCCGCGTACGTGCGCTCGCCCTGCGCGTCCGCACTCGGGTGACGGGCTGGCCACGAGGCATGCGTCTGGTTGCCGGCCTCGTCGTACGCGTACCGCTCCGACCAGGACGCGGCATCCACCGCCGTGACGCGGGCCGCTGGGTCGAGGGTGAAGGTGCGGTGGCCGGTCAGCGAGTCGTCGATGCCGGTGAGGTAGCCGTCCGCCCGGTAGCTGTAGCCGCGGCGCTGAAGGGTCCGCCCGTCCTGGCCCACGACCGACTGCGCGGTCCGGCGGCCCATGTCGTCGTACTCGTGGGTGAGGGAGAGCGACGGGTTCAGCGTGCGGGTCAGTTCCCGGCCCGCCGCGTCCCGGTCGAAGCTCAACGTGCGACCCGCAGTGGTCAGCGTCGAGCGCCTCCCCGCCGCGTCGTACGACCACGAGGACTCGGCCCCCGTGGGGGTGGTGCGGCTCGTGCGCCGGCCCAGGGCGTCGTAGCCGTACGTGAGGGTGCGGCCGTCGACCGTCTCCGCGAGCAGCCGGGCTGCCTCGTCGCGCAGCCAGGTGACCGTTGCGTCCGGGGACACCGCACTCGAGAGGGCGTCGAAGACGTCGTACGCATACGTCGTGACCAGACCGGCGGCGTCCTTGCGAAGGACCTGGCCGAGCACGTTGTGCTCGTACCTCGTGGTCTCGCCCACCGCGTTGGTGCGCGTGCTGAGGCGGCCGGCGCCGTCGTGGCCGTACGTGAGGGTGCGGCCGTCGAAGTCCGTCTCGGCGGCCAGGCGGCCGGCCGGGTCGTAGGCGTAGTCCCAGGTGAGGCCCTGCGGGTTGGTGACTCCGGTGAGGCGGAGCTGCGTGTCGTGCGCGAAGGAGTAACGGGCGCCGTCCGGGCCGGTCCGGGCGACGAGGAGGTCGAAGTCGCCGTACTCGGAGACGGTCACCCCGCCCACCGCGTCCGTGTGGGTCAGGCAGTTTCCTTCACCGTCGTACGTCCACGACTCCGTGCTGCCGTCGGGGTTCAGACGGCGCAGCGGGCGGCCTTCGACGCTCCATGTGAAGCGGGTGGTGTGGCCCAGCGGGTCGGTGACGGCGATCGGGCGGCCGAAGGCGTCGCGGGTGTACGTCGTCGTCGCGCCGAGCGGGTCCGTGACGGACACCACCTGGCCCGCCGCGTCGCAGCGCACCGCCGTCGTATGGCCCGAGGCGTCCGTCACTGCGGACAGATGGCGGCGGGTGTCGTACGAGAACCGGGTCGTGATGCCGGACGGATCGGTGACGGAGGTGCGGTTGCCGTGGTCGTCGTACGTCTGCCGGGTCACCCGGCCGTCGGGAAGGACGACCTCGACCGGCAGCCCCAGGGTGCCGTACGCCGCGTGGACCTCGCGGCCGTCCGGGCGGACCACCTTGGTGAGCCGGCCCTGTTCGTCGTAGCCGAAGCGGGTGGTGTGGCCGAGCGGGTCCGTGCGGGAAAGCAGGCGGTTGTACGCGTCGTGGGTGAAGTGGGTGGTTGCGCCCGTGGGGTCGATTTCCGCCGTGATCTGGGCGCGGTCGTTGACCAGGAACTGGGTCCGGTGGCCCAGGGAGTCGATCAGGGTGGTGCGGCCCGGCTCGTACGTGAAGCGGACGTTGAGGTGGCCGTTGGTGCCGGACTGCGCGATGCAGCGGTGCTGCTCGTCGTAGACGTAGTCGAAGTGGCGGTCGTTGGTGTCGGTCCAGGAGGTGATCCGGCCCAGTTCGTCGTAGCCGAAGCGCAGGGGGCGGCCGGAGGAGTTCGTGACGTCGGTGAGGTGGCCGTCCGTGTAGCCGTAGCGGAGGACTTGGGTGCCGTCCGCCAGGGCGAGGCCGGTTATCCGGCCGCCCGACGACGTCAGGCGCAGCTCGTGGCCGCCACTGTGCGAGATGCTGCTCGGGGCGCCGGACTCGTCGTACGAGAAGGCGATCCAGGCGCCGTTGCGGTCGTCGACCTGCAGGATTGCGCCGTCCTGCGCGAAGTGGCGGACGTGCCCGGACTCGGGGTCGGTCACCGTGTACGCGCCGTCGGCGTCGAGGGTGAGCGGCCAGCGCTGGCCGTGAGAGGGCAGGACGGCGATCCCGGGCTCGGGGACCGGGTAGGCGAGCAGGCTGCCGTCCTCGCGGACGAGGATGACACCTTCCTCGTCGACCTCCAGGCGTTGGTCGACCGTACTGGCCCAGGTCGGGCCGAACCACCGTCCCGAGCGGTACGAGGATTCGAAGGTACGGCTGAACACCAGAGGCAGTGAGCCGGGGAGCACGAGGTCCGTCTGCGGGAGGATCATCCGGCCCGTCGCCATGTCGACGGGGTCCTCACGGCAGGTCAGGTCCTCCTTCTTGGCGCGCGCCGCGGCTTCCGTCTCGGCCTGCTGCGCGGCCCGCGTCGCCTCCTTCCGGGCTGCGGTCTCCGCTCCTTCCTCAGCGAGGCGGACGCTGGTACGGGCGGCGCCTACCGTGCCCTTGGTGCCGAAGAGTTCGGGGACGAGCCGGCCCAGGAACTCGCTCGGGTCCTCCAGGAAGCTGTCGAGCATGGGACCGGGAATGCGCTCGGGGTGGGAGGCCGCGGAGACGAGGCCCGCGAGGGTCGTGTTGAGGTGCTCCTCGTATTCGGCGGGGTGGGTGAGGTTGTAGGGGTCCGCGGGGTTGAGGCCGCGGCCGAAGTTGAGGAGGCCGGCCGTGCCCTTGACGACTCCGCCGAAGAAGTGGCCGAACTCCACTGCCTGGGCGCCTTCGTAGTCGGCGAACTCGGCCAGGACCTGCTTCATCCCCGACGGTGCGGCCGGGGCGTGCTCCAGGGCTGCGGTGAGCGCCCGCTCGGCTGCCGAAGCGGCTTCGTCGCGCTGGCGGCGGGCCTCGTTGAGGTGGTCCTTGGCCTCCTGGCGGCCCGCCTTGCCCGGGTCGGCGCCGAGGACCGGTTCCGGTCCGGCGTCGCGGCCCGTTGCAAGGTCTGCCTTGTAGGCCTCGGTTTTCGTCCTGTGTGCGTCCTCCGAGTCCTTCGACGCCTTCTCGGCGGCCTTGTAAGCGTCGATCGCCGCCTGGGCTTGGCGCTGGGCCCACTCCAGCGTCTCCATGTAGCGCAGGAGTGCACCGGCGGCCGCCTCGCAGGCGTCGGCCGCGTGCAGCCATTCCGTCGGGTGCATCGCGAACTTGGCGCGGAAGGCGTCGGCCGCCGCGCCCTTCCAGTGGCCCGAGTCCAGGGCGCGCATGCCCTCGCCGACCCGGTCGAAGGCGGCCTGGAAGTCCTGGAAGTGCTTGATGGTTTCGCGTATTGCGGACGGTGAGCCGTGGACCAGTTCGTTGGCCTGCTCGGTCTGGCCGAGTTCCTGCTCGCGTACGGATACTCCGAGTTTCGAGGCGACATCGTCGCCGAAGTCCTCGACCTTGTCCGCCAGGTCATGCGCGCCGGCCGTGTCGAGGGCCCTGCCGAGCCCCTCGGAAGCCTTGTCGACGACATGTCCCGTGAACTCTCTTGCGTGGTCCAGGCCCTTGCCGACCAGCCGTCCCCAGTCCGTCATCGGCCGTGGCCTTCCGGTGCCGGGCCGAGCACGTCCTCGACGGCGTCGTCCACTTCGCCGCGCAGGCCGGCCGCGTCGATGACCTGGTTGCTCAGGAGCATGTCGGAGCTGTTCACGTCGTGGGCCGCACCCTTCCAGGCCTCCTTGATGTTCCCCGAGGAGCGGTCGAAGGACTCGCGGCTGTAGTCGGCGTCGCGGATCTGGGTGAAGGGGTTGTCCGAGATGACATCGCCCCAGCCCTTCCCGGTGATGTCGTCCTCGGAGGCGTACGGGTTGCCCCAGGCCGCGTTCACGGCGACCTTGAAACTGCCCTGGATGTTCTGCTCCTGCTCGTGGACGAGGCCTGCCGACAGGCCCACGTTCGCCGCGAACGTGTTCCCCTGCTGGACCAGGGATCGCACCCCCCACTCCCAGCGCTGGCAGAACGTCCTGAGGGTGGAGGCCAGGCTGTCGTGGCCCGTCTGCATGCCGGAGAGGCCGAGGTGGGAGAAACCGCGGCCCATGCCGGCCGTACCGACCATGCCGAGTTCCTCCAGCTCGGACAGCGTGTCCGTGATGCCCTTCGCGATCTCATCCAACGCCTGCTTCGAGACGTCCAGATCCGGCTGATCCCCGCTCACGCGGCAGCCTCCCCGTCGAGCGCTGCCGTGGCAGGAACGATTCCGCGCATGGGCGGGAAAACCGCGCCGTCGGGGCCGGCCGCGTTCAGGGCCACCCCGCAGGGGAAGTCCAGCGCCGGGATGAGCTCATCGAGCAGCCGGGCTCCGGTGACGCGCCGGTACGTCCATTCCCGCGAGGCATCGTCCCGCGCCACGGCGAACCGGGACAGCGCCTCCTCGTCGGAGAACGCGCAGATCCAGTCCAGGCCGCCGAGTTCGGCGGTCCACAGGCCGCCCTGCTCGTCCAGCGGAACGAGCGCCGCCCGGTTGCGGAAGTCTTCCAGCCGCTCCAGTACCGCTGCGCGGGCCGACTCGAAGGGACCGGTGACGGGCTCGTGTGCTCGCCCCGCGGCCTCCGTCCGCAGTCGGCCCCACTCCTCGTCGAACCCCATTCCGACACCCCCCACACCGTTTGCAATCGAACGCAATTCTGGGGGGTGTTCGAGTGGGATCCAACTTTGCGCCTTGCCCGGCGCACATATTGAGACGGCGTCAGGGGCGGAGAGGGTTTCGCGCGCTGCCGTGCGGGCCGTGGCGATGCAGACCCCATGCCTACACCCTCGTACGCCGCGCCGTAGAGGGCGAGGCCCGGGAGCTCTGACGTCGCATCGCGGACGCGGGTGACTGCGGGCGCGGTGGCCCACGTCGTACTTGGGGAGGGCGCCGCCCCAGCGGGTGACGCGGGCTGCGAGGGGGCCGGGAGGGTGTCGTCGCGCCACTGGCCGGTGTGCAGATGGAATTGGGCCGCGCCGATCGTCCGGCGCGGCGGGCGCGACCAGTCGGACGCGGCGGCGAGGGTGGCCCCGCCGGCGGTCGAGGCGCGGGTTCGGGGCGGAGCCCCGGACGCCCCCTGCCCCCCCGCGGAGCTAGATGGCTTCCTTGCGGGTCAGGTAGTTGAACGAAATCCAGCCCGGCAGTACCGGCAGCCAGAACGTCATCAGGCGGAACAGCAGTACCGCCGAGATGGCGACCTCCTTGTCCAGCCCGGCCGCGATCAGGCCCAGCGTCAGCGTCGTCTCCACGGCGCCGATTCCGCCCGGCGTCGGCGCCGCCGACCCCAGTGCGTTGCCCGCCAGGAAGACCACCGCGATGCTCGCGTAGCTGATGGCCTGGCCGCCCCCGAACGCCCGGATCGACGCGTCCAGGCACATCACGAAGCAGCCGGTCAGCAGCAGCATGCCGCCGATGCCCGTCATGAGCTTCTGCGGCCGCTGGAGCACGTCCAGCATGCGCGGCACGACACCCGCGAACAGCGCCCGCACCCGCGTCGCCACGAACTTCCGCAGGAACGGCACCGCCGTCACCACCAGCACCAGCACCGCCACCGTCAGCAGACCCGCGATGACCGTCCGGGACGGGGTCATCTCCGGGGTCTTCTCGGTACCCGTCAGGTAGCCGAAGGCCAGCAGCAGCAGGACGTGGCTCGCCAGCCCGAACAGCTGCGAGGCACCCACGCTCGCCACCGCCAGCCCCGGCCGGATCCCGGCCCGCTGCAGGAACCGCGTGTTCAGCGCGACACCGCCGACCGCCGCCGGCGCCACCAGCTTCACGAACGACCCCGCCACCTGCGCGACCACCGTCCGCAGGAACGGCACCCGCTCCGGTACGAAGCCCAGCAGGCTCATCGCCGCCGCGAAGTACGTCAGCGCCGAGAAGGCCAGCGCGGCCCCCACCCAGCCCCACTGCGCCTCGCCGACGATCGTCGCGAAGTCCACGTGCGCCAGCTGCGTGAGCAGGAAGTACGCACCGAACGCACCCGCGATGAACGACACCAGCGTGCGCGGCCGGATCCGCTCCAGCCGGGCCGGCTCCACCGGCGCCTGCGGGCGGATCAGCAGCACCTGCTGGCGGATCTGGCTCAGCAGATCCTCCTCGCGGGCCCCGTCGAGCGCGTCGTCCAGCGCCTTCTTCTCGGCCTTCTTCTCCGCGGCCGTGGCCGCCGCCGACTTGGCTCCGGCCTTGCCGCCCGGCTTGCCGGCCTTGTCCGGCTTCGCTTCCTCCGCAGCCGCCTCGCGCGCCGCCTTCGCCGCCCGAGAGGACTCCAGTACGGCCTCCCGCTGCCGGTCGGCCCGCTCCCGGGCCAGCCTGCGCAGCGTCGCCCGGGTGGAGCGGCTCAGTGCGATCGGCTGGAGCAGCGGCAGGCAGTCCGCCACCGCGTCCGGGCCGAGCACCGACACCGCCGAGGCCACCGCGCGCTCCGCGCCGATCCGCAGGCCGAGCGTGGTCAGCAGCTGCGCGATGTCCATCCGGAGCACCAGGTCGCCGGCCGCGATCTCGCCGCCGCGCAGGTCGGTGAGGACGACATTGCCGGAACGATCCACCACGAGCGCGTCGCCGGTGAGCCGCCGGTGCGCGATCCGCCGCGACTGGAGCGCCCGCACCTGCTTCCACGTGCTGCGGGTCAGGTCGTCGGTGATCTCCTCGTCGGCGAGCGCGTCCAGGGGCCGGCCGTCAAGGTGCTCGTACACGAGCATCACGGCGTCCGGGCCGAGCTCGGAGGTGGCGATCAGCTTCGGCGCGTTGGCCCCGGCCGCGATGGCCGCGTACGCGAGCAGCGCCTCCTGCTCCAACGCCTGGCGCAGCGACTGCAGGCTGCGCCGGGTCGTGATGCCGCGCAGCGTGAGCCGGCGCCAGACCCGGTAGAAGAACCCGTGGGCCTGCTGCTCGCGGTCGACGACGGTGACGTCGAGCGGCGGGCCGTCCTCCAGCGTGACGTGGTACCGGCGGCCCCGGTCGCTCACCTCCGAGGCGTCGGCGCCGTCCGGGAGCTCCGCGCGCATGGCGCTGACCGGCTTGAAGCCGACCCGGCGCAGGCCGGCGAGGAGGGTCTGCCCGGTGGGGCGGACGTTCGGCGAGCCGACGGCGTACAGGGTCCCGTACGCGACGCTCCAGCCGATGAGCACGGTCAGGATGATCGAGAACGGGGTGGTGTACCCGCTCACCAGCATCGCGAAGGCGTCGAGCAGCAGCACCACCCACAGCGCGACCCGCCAGCGCGGCCTGCGGGTCATGCCGACGGCGGTCATGTAGGCGATGACGGGCGCGAGGTAGCCGTGCACCGGGTCGGTGAGGGGGCCGCCGACGCTGGTGGGACGGGTGAGGGCCTCCTGGATGGTGTCGGAGGCGGCCTGGGAGACCCACAGGTCGGTGGCCAGGGTCACGCCGTGCGCGAGGACGGCGGCGAGCACGCCGTCGGCGATGCGCAGGCCGTCCCGCTTGATCAGCCGCTCGATGGCGAAGGCCACGGGTACGAGCAGCACGGCGATGCTGGACACCAGCCCGGCGACCTTGATCAGCAGATCGGGCGCGGCGCCGGTGCCCTGGGAGATGTCGGCCTCGAGGCCGGCGGTGGTGCGGTGGGCGAAGGCGGCGATGGCGAGGACGACGGCGATGCCGAGGACGCCGACGAGAAGGCGTACGAGGTCGGACGGCCGGTGGACGCGGGCGGCGAGCAGCGGCTCGTCGACCTCGACCTGGTCGGCGGACGCGGAGGAGCGCCCGTGCGGCCCCTCGGAGCCGGCCGCGTCGGGCTGCTCCCCGGCTCCGGAGCCGGCCCGGGCCCGGGGACCGGGTTCGGGTGCGGCCCCTGTCCCGGGTTCGGGTGCGGCCCGGCCGGGGAGCTCGTCGGGGAGCTTCCCGGGGCGCGGGTCTGGGCGCGTGCCGTCGTCCTCAGCCGCGCCGTCCGGAGGGCTCACACCCTGCTCCTTCGTCGTCACATCCGTCTCTTCTTGATCACGTATCACCAGTCACCGCCCGGAAGATGGTGGCACGGACCGACCGGCGGGCGGGGCATCAGGGTGCGCGCCGGTACGGAAGGAAACCTTCCGGGAACCGGTCCGTGATGTACGGCACCATGGGCGGAATGAGCGAAGAGCTGCCCGCGTACGCGGAGCGGGTGCTGGAGGCGGCCGAGCGGATTCCGCCCGGCCGGGTGATGACGTACGGGGACGTCGCCGAATGGCTCGGCGAGGGCGGACCGCGCCAAGTCGGGCGCGTGATGGCCCTCTACGGGGGAGCCGTCCCCTGGTGGCGGGTGGTCAGGGCGGACGGGCGACCCCTGCCCGGCAGCGAGCACGGGGCCCTGGAGCACTACCGCGCGGAGGCCACCCCGCTGCGTCTGACCGCCGACGGCGAGGCGCGGCTGAACATGCCGCGGGCGCGCTGGGACGGGCTGGAGGAGCGCGCCGCACGGGACGAGGGTCACATCTGACAGCTTCGTCCATGCGGGGCCCGGGCGGGCGGTCGGGCGCCCGTACGGGCGACGGTACGGGCGACCGGCGAAGGCCGCTGCGGCCTCCCCGCCCGGACCTCGGGGAACTGCGCGGGACCCGCCGGTTGCCGTAGCGTTGCCTCTTCGGCAAGCGCGGCAGCGGTCGCGGAACCCGCAGCGAGCGCAGCAACCGCAGTAACCGCAGACCCACCAGGACCTGGACCGGCACCCCACGTGATCACCTCTCCATCCGACCGCTCCGAGCGGCGGCGCACGCGGACCCCCGACGCGTACCGCCTCGTGCGCACCGGGCCGCAGCGGGTGGATCCCCCTGTTCTGGACGCAGCGCAGCAGGCGGTGGTTGATCACACCGGCGGACCGCTCCTCGTCCTGGCCGGACCGGGAACCGGGAAGACGACCACACTGGTCGAGGCGGCCGCGGCCCGTGTCGAAGCCGGGACGGACCCCGCCCGGATCCTGATCCTCACCTTCAGCCGCAAGGCGGCCGTGGAGCTGCGCGACCGGGCCGCCCTGCGGCTCGGCGGGGCGCGGGCTCCGCAGGCCACCACGTTCCACTCCTTCTGCTACGGGCTGGTCCGCGCCCACCAGGACACCGACCTGTTCGCGGATCCGCTGCGCCTGCTGTCCGGGCCGGAACAGGACGTGACGGTCCGCACCCTGCTGGAGGGCCAGCGCCACATCCGCTCCATCCGCTGGCCGGACGACCTGCGGGCCGCACTGACCACGCGCGGCTTCGCGGACGAGGTCCGCGCGGTGCTCGCCCGCGCCCGCGAGCTGGGCCTCGGCCCGGCGGCGCTGGACGCGTTCGCGACCCGGCTGGGCCGCCCGGACTGGAAGGCGGCGGCCGCGTTCCTCTCCGAATACCTGGACGTCCTCGACATGCAGGGCACGCTGGACTACGCGGAGCTCGTGCACCGAGCGGTCCTGCTGGCGGAGCGCACGCCCTCCCTCGCTCTGTCCTACGACGTGATCTACGTGGACGAGTACCAGGACACGGACGCCTCCCAGCTGCGGCTGCTGCGGGCCCTGGCCGGGCCGGCCGGCACGCTGGTCGCGTTCGGCGACCCGGACCAGTCGATCTACGCCTTCCGCGGCGCCGACATCAACAACATCCTGGACTTCGAGGGCTCCTTCCCGGGAGCCGCGGTGCACGCCCTGACGGTGGGCCGCCGCTCGGGCGCCGGCCTCCTCGCGGCGACCCGCCTGCTGACGTCCCGCATGCCGGTCCCGCGCCTCCCGTCGGCAGCGGTCCGCGCCCACCGCGCCCTGGCCCCGGTCCGGGAGGGCGGCGGGGTGGAGGTGTTCACGTACCCCACGGCCGGCGCCGAACTGGACAACATCGCCGACATCCTGCGCCGGGCACACCTGGAGGACGGCGTGCCGTGGCAGGACATGGCCGTCCTGGTCCGCTCCGGCGGCCGCACCCTCCCGGCGATGCGCCGCGCCCTGATCTCGGCGGGAGTCCCGGCCGAAACGGACGGCTCGGACACCCCCCTGCGCCACGAACCGGCGATAACCCCCCTCATCACGGCCCTCCGCGCAGCCGCCACCCCGATCCCTGCCGGGCAGCACGCCGCCCCCGTCGCAGACAGCGCCGCCGAGTCCGCCGCCCCCGTCGCCGACAGCGCCGCCGGCAGCGCCGCCGGGTCCGGGTCCGCAGCAGGCGACACCACCGACTCCGGGCCCGCCGCAGGCGGTGGCGTCGACGCGGGGTGGGTCGGGGTCGAGGCGGCGCTCGCGCTGCTCGGCTCGCCGCTCGGCGGGATGGACGCCGCCGATCTCCGGCGGCTCGGCAGGGCCCTGCGCGACGAGGAGCGGGCCGCCGGCATCAAGGTGCCGGCCCCGTCCGACGTGCTGCTCGCGCGCGCCCTCGCCGAGCCGGAACGGCTCACCGCCCACGACCCCGCCTACGCCCGCGGAGCGCAGCGCCTCGGACTGCTCCTGCGCAAGGCCCGCGAGCTCCTGGAGGGCGGCGGCACCGCCGAAGAGGCCCTGTGGACCCTCTGGGAGGGCACCCCCTGGCCCCAGCGCCTGGAGCGGGGCGCCCGCCGCGGCGGCGCGGCCGGCCGCAACGCCGACCGCGACCTCGACGCCGTCTGCGCGCTCTTCGACACCGCTGCCCGCGCCGAGGAGCGCACCGGCGGCCGCGGCGCCCTCAACTTCCTCGAACAGCTCGAGGCCGAGGACATCGCCGCCGACACCCTCACCACCCGCGCCACCCGCTCCGAGGCCGTCCGCCTCATGACCGCCCACCGTTCCAAGGGCCTGGAGTGGCGACTCGTCGTCGTGGCCGGCGTACAGGAAGGGCTCTGGCCCGACCTGCGCCGCCGCGGCTCCCTCCTCGAAGCCGACCGCATCGGCCGGGACGGCCTCGCCGAGCCCCTTCCCCCCGGCGCGCTCCTCGCCGAGGAGCGCCGGCTCTTCTACGTCGCCGCCACCCGCGCCCGCGACCGCCTCGTCGTCACCGCCGTCAAGGCCCCCGCCGAGGACGGCGACCAGCCCTCCCGCTTCCTCACCGAGCTCGGAGTCACCCCCAAGGACGTCACCGGCCGCCCGCGCCGCCCCCTCGCCGTCCCCGCCCTCGTCGCCGAGCTGCGCGCCACCACCGTCGACCCCGACGCCTCGCCCGCGCTCCGCGACGCCGCCGCCCGCCGCCTCGCCCGCCTCGCCGCGCTCACCGACGAGGACGACCGCCCGCTGGTCCCCGCCGCGCACCCGCAGCGCTGGTGGGGGCTGTACGAGCCCACCCGCAGCAGCGTCCCGCTGCGCGACCGGGACCGGCCCGTCGCCCTCTCCGGCAGCGCCCTGGAGCAGCTCGCCAACACCTGCTCCCTCCAGTGGTTCCTCGGCCGCGAGGTCAAGGCCGACGCCCCTTCCACCGCCGCCCAGGGCTTCGGCAACGTCGTCCACGTCCTCGCCGACGAGGTCGCCTCCGGCCGCACCCCCGCCGACCTCGCCGTCCTGATGGAACGCCTCGACTCCGTGTGGGACGCCCTCGCCTTCGACGCCCCGTGGAAATCCCGCCAGGAGAAGGACAACGCCCGCGCCGCCCTGGAGCGCTTCCTGCGCTGGCACACCACCGACCGCGCGGGCCGGGCCTCCGTGGCCACGGAGCACGCGTTCGACGTCACGCTCGAAGCGGGCGACCACACCGTCCGGATCCGGGGTGCCATGGACAGGGTCGAATCGGACCCCCAGGGGCGTGCGTACGTCGTCGACTTCAAGACCGGCAAGGCCGCGCCCACGAAGGACGAGGTCGCACGACACCCCCAGCTCGCCGTGTACCAGCTCGCCGTACGCAAAGGCGCCGTCGACGAGGTCTTCGACGGGCTGCGCCCCGAGGCGGGCGGTGCCGAGCTGGTGCAGCTGCGCCAGGGCGCCGCCCAGCGCGACGGCGGCGACGCGGTGCCCAAGATCCAGGCGCAGCTGCCGCTGAACGGCGAATGGGTCGGCGACCTGCTCGCCACCGCCGCCGGCCGGGTCCTGGACGAGCGCTTCGCGCCCGCGACCGGCAAGCACTGCGACCACTGCTCCTTCCGCAGCTCCTGCAGCGCGCGCCCGGAGGGCCGCCAGACGGTGGAGTGAGTCACACGGCCGAACCCGCCGGGCCCGCGGGCAGCAGGGCCCGCCGCCCCGCGACCGGCCGGCCGGTGAGACGGCGGCCGGGAGTGTCCGTGGGTCCGGCTAGCCTCTTCACGTGTCCGCGCGTCCGTCCGTCCTCACCGGCCCCGAGCAGCTCAAGGAGCTCCTCGGCATCCCCTTCACGCCCGAACAGCTGGCCTGCATCACCGCCCCGGCCGCCCCGCAGGTCATCGTTGCCGGCGCCGGCTCCGGCAAGACCACGGTCATGGCCGCCCGGGTGGTCTGGCTGGTCGGCACCGGAGCGGTCGCGCCCGAGCAGGTCCTCGGCCTGACCTTCACCAACAAGGCCGCCGGCGAGCTCGCCGAGCGCGTACGCAAGGCTCTCGCGCGGGCCGGCATCAGCGACCCGGACCCTTCTCCGGCCGACGCCGACGCCGACGCGGCCGGCGGCGAGCCGCGCATCTCCACGTACCACGCCTTCGCCGGCCAGCTCCTGAAGGACCACGGCCTGCGCATCGGCCTGGAGCCCAGCGCCCGGCTGCTCGCCGACGCCACCCGCTTCCAGCTCGCCGCGCGTGTGCTGCGCGAGGCGCCCGGCCCGTACCCGGCGCTCACCAAATCCGTCCCCGACCTGGTCAGCGACCTGCTCGCGCTCGACGGGGAGCTCTCCGAGCACCTGGTCACCCCGGCCGAGCTGCGCGCGTACGACACCGAACTCCTCGACACCCTCGCCACCACCAGGCTCACCAACGACGACCTGCGCAAGGTCCCCGAGGCCGTGCGCGGCCGGCTCGAGCTGCTGGAGCTGACCGAGCGCTACCGCGCCGCCAAACGCTCCCGGGACCTGCTCGACTTCAGCGACCAGATAGCCCTCTCCGCGCAGCTGGCCACCACCCGGCCCGAGGTCGGGGCGCTGCTGCGCGAGGAGTTCCGGGTGGTCCTGCTCGACGAGTACCAGGACACCTCCGTGGCCCAGCGGCTCCTGCTGTCCGGCCTGTTCGGCGGCGGCAGCGGGCACGCCGTGACCGCCGTCGGCGACCCCTGCCAGGCGATCTACGGCTGGCGCGGTGCGTCCGTGGCCAACCTGGACGACTTCCCCGAGCACTTCCCGCACGCCGACGGCAGCCCCGCCACCCGGTTCTCGCTGAGCGAGAACCGGCGCAGCGGCGGCCGCCTCCTCGACCTGGCCAACGGGCTGGCCGCCCCGCTGCGGTCCATGCACGAGGGCGTCGAAGCGCTGCGCGCGGCGCCGGGGGAGGAACAGGCCGGCACCGTCCGCTGCGCCCTGCTGAACACGCACGCCGAGGAGCTGGAGTGGCTCGGGGACTCGGTCGCGCACCTGGTCCGTACGGGGACGGAGCCGCGCGAGATCGCGGTGCTGTGCCGGTCCGCGCGGGACTTCGCCCAGATCCAGGCCGTACTGGTGGCCCGGGACGTGCCGGTGGAGGTCGTCGGGCTCTCGGGACTGCTGCACCTCCCGGAGGTCGCCGACCTGGTCGCGGTCTGCGAGGTGCTGCAGGACCCGGGCGCCAACGCCTCCCTGGTCCGGCTCCTCATCGGCCCGCGCTGGCGGATCGGCGCCCGTGACCTGGCGCTGCTGGGCCGCCGGGCGCGGCAGCTGATCGGCCGCGGGCCGGGTGAGGTGGACCCGGACGAGCGCCTCGCGGCGGCCGTGGAGGGCGTGGACCCGGCGGAGATCGTCTCGCTGGCGGACGCGCTGGAGACGTTCCTGGACGGTTCCGCGTCCGCGGCGGACGACCTGCCGTTCTCTCCCGCAGCCAGGGTCCGTTTCGCGCACCTGGCCCAGGAACTGCGCGACCTGCGGCGTTCGCTCGCCGACCCGCTGATGGACGTACTGCACCGGGTGCTGGCCGCGACCGGCCTGGACGTGGAGCTGTCGGCGTCGCCGCACGCGCTGGCGGCCCGGCGCCGCGAGTCGCTGTCCGGCTTCCTGGACGTCGCGGCGGGCTTCGCATCGCTGGACGGCGAGGCGTCCCTGCTGGCCTTCCTCGGCTTCCTCCGCACGGCGGTCCAGTACGAGAAGGGCCTGGACCACGCGCTCCCCGGCGGGGAGAACACGGTGAAGGTGCTCACCGCCCACAAGTCCAAGGGGCTGGAGTGGGACGTGGTGGTCGTTCCGGACCTGTGCGCGGGCTCGTTCCCGAAGGAGAAGGCCCCGGAGCCGTGGACCTCGTACGCCAAGGTCCTGCCGTACGGTCTGCGCGGCGACGCGGCCACCCTCCCGGCTGATCCGGCGTGGACCTCGGCAGGCCTGAAGTCCTTCAAGTCCTCCTTGAAGGAGCACAAGGCGGTGGAGGAACTCCGCCTGGGCTACGTGACGTTCACCCGCCCCCGCTCGCTCCTCCTGGCCTCGGCACACTGGTGGGGCCCGACGCAGAAGAAGCGCCGCGGCCCGTCGCCCTTCCTGTCCTCGCTCCACGACCACTGCGTGGCGGGCCACGGCGAGATCGAAGCCTGGGCGGAGGAACCCGACCCGGACGCGGAGAACCCGTCGCTCGCCACCGAGTCCACCCCGGACCGGTCCTGGCCCCTGCCCCTGGACCCGGACTCCCTGGCCCTGCGCCGCGCCGCGGCAGCCCTGGTCGAGTCCCACCTGGCCACCCCGGACCCGGAGCCCGCCCCGGAGCTGGACCAGGACCCCTACCTGTGGCCCCCGGACTGCGAGGACCCGTCGTACGCGGAGGAGCCCGCCGCCGGCGCGCCGGACGGCTATGACCTGTGGGCCCCGGACGAGGCCACCGGTTCCCCGCAGGGCGCCACCGCGGCCATCCCGCACGCGCGTGCCGAGCCCGGTTCCGGCGCGCCGGGCGGCGAGGACCTCCGGGCCGCAGGACCGACGCACGGGGTCCGGGGCGGAGCCCCGGTTTCGGGAAGGGGCGGGGCGGGGGAGGACTCCGCACCCCACGACGACCCCTGGCCGGACGACACCCTCTGGCCGGACGACGAGCCCTGGGCCGCCGAGCCCTGGGCCGCCGAGCCCTGGGCCGCCGAGCCCACGCGCACGCCCGTGCCACGCCCCACTCCACCGCCCGCGGTCACCGGCCCGTACGGCGACGACCGGGGTCCCGCCCGTGGCGGACGGCGGACCGCGGGAGGGGCCGGCCTCACGTCCGAGGAGGCTCGGGCCGTCGCTTCCTGGGACCGGGATCTCGACGCCCTCGAGGGCGAGCTCCGGCGTGCGCGCGCCGCCGTGCGCGACGTCGAGCTCCCGGCCGCGCTCTCCGCCAGCCAGCTCCTCCGCCTCGCCGCGGACGAGCAGGGCTTCGCCCGCGACCTCGCCCGCCCCATGCCCAAGCCCCCGCAGCCCGCGGCACGCCAGGGCACGCGCTTCCACGCCTGGGTCGAGTCCCGGTTCGACGAACTCCCCCTACCGCTCCTCGACGTCCTCGACCCCGCCACCGAGCTGCCCGGCTCCGACCAGGAGATCGCCGACGAGGCCGACCTCGACTCCCTCAAGGCCGCCTTCGAGCGGAGCGAGTACGCCGAGCGCACCCCCCACCGCATGGAGGTCCCGGTCCAGCTCACCCTCGCCGGCCGCGTCATCCGCGGCCGGATCGACGCCGTGTACCGCAACCACGACGACTCGTACGAGATCGTCGACTGGAAGACCGGCCGCACCACCGAGGCCGACCCCCTCCAGCTCGCCGTCTACCGCCTGGCCTGGGCGGAAGCCACCGGAACCCCCCTCGACCGGGTCTCCGCCGTCTTCCTCCACGTCCGCAGCGGCCGCGTGATCCGGCCCCGCAACCTCCCCGACCGGGCCCGTCTTGAGCGGATCCTCCAAGGCAAACCGGACACGGACAGTGACCGGCAACCCGACAGATAGGCTCATAGGCATGAGCGAAACCCCGGCGGACAGCGTCGTCCGCACGTACATCGAGACCCACCGCGCCGCCTTCCTCGACGATCTCGCCGAGTGGCTGCGCATTCCCTCCGTCTCGGCCCAGCCCGAGCACGCGGACGACGTACGTCGCAGCGCCGAATGGCTCGCCGCCAAGCTCAAGGAGACCGGTTTCCCGGTCACGGAGATCTGGCAGACCCCCGGCGCGCCCGCCGTCTTCGCCGAGTGGCCGAGCGCGGACCCGGACGCCCCGACCGTCCTCGTCTACGGGCACCACGACGTGCAGCCCGCCGCCGTCGCCGACGGCTGGCACACCGACCCGTTCGAGCCGGTGATCCGCGACGGCCGGATGTACGCGCGCGGCGCCGCCGACGACAAGGGCCAGGTCTTCTTCCACACCCTCGGCGTACGGGCCCACCTGGCCGCGACCGGCGCCGAGGCCCCGGCCGTGCACCTCAAGCTGCTCATCGAGGGCGAGGAGGAGTCGGGCTCCCCGAACTTCCGTGCCCTGGTCGAGCGCGAGGCGGAGCGCCTCGCCGCCGACGTCGTGATCGTCTCCGACACCGGCATGTGGTCCGAGACCACCCCCACCGTCTGCACCGGCATGCGCGGCGTCGCCGACTGCGAGATCGACCTCCACGGGCCCGACCAGGACATCCACTCCGGCGCCTTCGGCGGGGCCGTGCCCAACCCGGCCACCGTCGCCGCCCGCCTGGTCGCGGCGCTGCACGACGCCGACGAGCGGGTCACGATCCCCGGGTTCTACGACAACATCGCCGAGCTCACGGACGAGGAGCGGGCGCTGATCGCCGAGCTGCCGTTCGACGAGTCCGAGTGGCTGCGTACGGCCAAGTCGCACGCGGCTGCGGGCGAGAAGGGCTACTCCACCCTGGAGCGGGTCTGGGCCCGCCCGACCGCCGAGGTCAACGGCATCGGCGGCGGCTACCAGGGCCCCGGCGGCAAGACCATCGTCCCCGCCTCCGCCCACCTGAAGCTGTCGTTCCGCCTGGTGTCCGGACAGGACCCTTACGAGGTCGAGGCGGCCGTCCGGGACTGGGTCGCGGCGCGCATCCCGGACGGGATCCGCCACTCCATCGTCTTCGGCGCCCCCACCCGGCCGTGCCTGACGCCGCTGGACCACCCGGCGCTGCAGTCCGTCGTACGGGCCATGGGCCGTGCCTTCGGCGAGAAGGTCCGCTTCACCCGCGAGGGCGGCTCCGGACCCGCGGCGGACCTCCAGGACGTACTGGACGCGCCCGTCCTGTTCCTCGGCATCTCCGTGCCGTCCGACGGCTGGCACTCGCCGAACGAGAAGGTCGAGCTGGACCTGCTCCTCAAGGGCGTCGAGACGGCCGCCCACCTGTGGGGCGACCTGGCCGCCAACCACGGGAAGCCCGCCTGACACCGGCCCGCACCACCGCACCGCACGCACCGCACGCACCGAGTCACGAGTCACTGAGCCTGCCTGTCCCACCACCGGGGGAGTTGGAAGTACCTGTGAGCACCCATACCGAGCAGCCGATCTCGCTCACCGCGCCCAGCGGAATCGACCGCGCCGCGCACCACCGCCTCGACGAGGCCTGGCTCGCCGCCGCCTGGAGCCACCCGACGACGCGCGTGTTCGTCGTCTCCGGCGGTCAGGTCCTGATCGACGACACCCCCGACGGAGAGACCGGGATCGTGATGACCCCGGCCTTCGAGGCCCCGGTCACCGAGACGCACCGCTACTTCCTCGGCACCGACGAGGACGGCGTGCGGTACTTCGCGCTCCAGAAGGACTCGCTGCCGGGCCGGATGGACCAGTCGGCCCGCGCGGCCGGCCTGCGCGAGGCGGGACTGCTGCTGTCCCCGCGCGACGCCGGGCTGATGGTGCACGCGGTGGCCCTGGAGAACTGGCAGCGGATGCACCGGTTCTGCTCCCGCTGCGGCGAGCGCACGGTGGTCGCGGCCGCCGGGCACATCCGCCGCTGCCCGGGCTGCGGCGCCGAGCACTACCCGCGCACCGACCCGGCGGTGATCATGCTCGTCACCGACGAGCAGGACCGCGCGCTGCTGGGCCGCCAGGTGCACTGGCCGGAGGGGCGTTTCTCGACGCTCGCCGGGTTCGTGGAGCCGGGCGAGTCGATCGAGCAGTCGGTCGTGCGCGAGGTGTGGGAGGAGGCGGGCGTCAGGATCGGCGAGGTCGAGTACGTCGCCAGCCAGCCCTGGCCGTTCCCGTACAGCCTGATGCTGGGCTTCACGGCGCGCGCCACCACCACGGAGATCACGGTCGACGGCGAGGAGATCCAGGAGGCCCGCTGGTTCTCCCGCGAGGAGCTGCGCGCGGCGTTCGAGTCCGGCGCGATGGTGCCCCCGTCGGGGATCTCCATCGCGGCCCGCCTGGTCGAGCGCTGGTACGGAGAGCCGCTGCCGCGGCCGCTCGTATAAGGCACGGGACGGACGGCGCAACGCTTCCGGACGGTCCGGACGGTCCGGACGGTCCGGACGGTCCGGACGACGTAAGGCTTCTCACACAGCAGAAGGCCCCCGCCGCGGCGGGGGCCTTTCTGTTCACGCAGCTCTGTTCACGCGGCGCACCGACGGGCCGGGCCCGTCGGTCAGACGGCGAGGGCCTGCTTGACCTGGGCCAGGCTCGGGTTCGTCATGACGGCCTCGGTGCCGGCCGGAGACACCACGAGGACGGTCGGAACCGTCTGGTTGCCGCCGTTCGCCTTCTCGACGAACGCCGCGGACTCGGGGTCCAGCTCGATGTTGATCTCGTTGTACGCGATGCCTTCCCGGTCCAGCTGGGTCTTCAGCCGGCGGCAGTAGCCGCACCAGGTCGTGCTGTACATCGTGACGGAACCCGTGTCCTGCATGCTGCGCTCTCCTCTGTGGGGTCTGGGTGGTCCGAGTACTCGAACGTACGGGACCGCGGGGCCATTCCCGCACCCGCGGTACGGCCGGTACGTCAAGTACGTCACGTGCGTCAAGGACGCCGGTACGACGAATGCCCGCACCCTGTGGACAGGTTTCCCGTGCGTCCCTGGAGACCTGGCAGCATGGCGGGGTGACATCAGCAACGCACCTCTCATCCTTCCCTGCCGGAGCCGACTCGGCCGACGCGGTGCTCCTGGGCCTGGACCCGGAGCAGCGCGAGGTCGCGACGACCCTGCGCGGGCCGGTGTGCGTGCTGGCGGGCGCGGGTACGGGCAAGACCCGGGCGATCACCCACCGCATCGCCTACGGGGTCCGCTCCGGCCAGCTGATGCCGGCGAGCGTGCTGGCCGTCACGTTCACCAACCGCGCCGCGGGCGAGATGCGCGGCCGCCTGCGCTCCCTCGGCGCGGGCGGGGTGCAGGCGCGGACGTTCCACTCCGCAGCCCTGCGCCAGCTCCACTACTTCTGGCCCAAGGCGATCGGCGGCGAGATGCCCCGGCTCGTCGAGCGCAAGGTCCAGCTGGTCGCCGAGGCGGGCGCGCGCTGCCGTATCCGGCTCGACCGGGGCGAGCTGCGCGACGTCACCGGCGAGATCGAGTGGGCGAAGGTCACCCAGACCGTGCCCTCCGACTATCCGGCGGCCGCCCTCAAGGCGGGCCGCGAAGCCCCCCGGGACATGGCGGAGACCGCGCAGATCTACGGGACGTACGAGCAGCTCAAGCGCGACCGCGGCATGATCGACTTCGAGGACGTGCTGCTGCTCACGGTCGGCATCCTGCAGGACCGGCACGACATCGCGGAGCAGATCCGCACGCAGTACCAGCACTTCGTGGTGGACGAGTACCAGGACGTCAGCCCGCTCCAGCAGCGGCTGCTGGACCTGTGGCTCGGCGAGCGCGACAGCCTCTGCGTCGTCGGCGACGCCAGCCAGACGATCTACTCCTTCACCGGGGCCACCCCGGACCACCTGCTGAACTTCCGCACCCGCTACCCGCAGGCCACCCTGGTCAAGCTGGTCCGGGACTACCGCTCCACCCCCCAGGTGGTGCACCTCGCCAACGGGCTCCTCGCCCAGGCCAGGGGCCGCGCCGCCGAACACCGCCTCGAGCTGGTCTCCCAGCGCGAGCCCGGTCCCGACCCGGTCTACGCCGAGTACCCCGACGAGCCCGCCGAGGCCGAGGGCGTCGCGATCCGGATCCGGGACCTGATCGCGGCCGGCGTCCCGGCCGGCGAGATCGCCGTGCTCTACCGCATCAACGCCCAGTCCGAGGTCTACGAGCAGGCCCTCGCCGACGCCGGGGTCCCGTACCAGCTGCGCGGCGCCGAGCGCTTCTTCGAGCGGGGCGAGGTGCAGAAGGCGATCCTCGCCCTGCGCGGCGCCGCCCGCTCCGGCGGCAACGACCCGCTGCTCGACGACGTCGTCGAACTCGGCTCCCAGGTCCGGGCCGTGCTCAGCTCCACCGGCTGGACCAGCGAGCCGCCCGCCGGCTCCGGCGCGGTTCGCGACCAGTGGGAGTCCGTGGCCGCCCTGGTCCGGCTCGCCGAGGACTTCGCCCGGAGCCGGCCCGGGGCCACCCTGGCGGACCTGACGGTCGAGCTGGACGAGCGCCGGGCCGCCCAGCACGCCCCGACCGTCCAGGGCGTCACCCTCGCCTCGCTGCATGCGGCGAAGGGCCTGGAGTGGGACGCCGTGTTCCTCGTGGGCCTGACCGACGGCATGGTGCCGATCACGTACGCCAAGACCGACGAGCAGGTGGAGGAGGAGCGCCGGCTGCTCTACGTCGGGGTCACGCGGGCGCGGCTGCACCTGACGCTGTCCTGGGCTCTCTCCCGGGCTCCGGGCGGCCGGGCCTCCCGACGCCCCAGCCGCTTCCTGAACGGGCTCCGGCCGGGCTCTGCGGCCCCGGGCGGCAGAGCGGGCGCCGCGGGCGCCCCGGCCGAGCGGGGGGTCCGCAAGCGGGGCCGCCGCGGCCCGGCGCTGTGCCGGGTGTGCGGCAAGACGCTGATCGAGGCCGGCGAGCTGAAACTGATGCGCTGCGACGACTGCCCGTCCGACATGGACGAAGGCCTCTACGAGCGGCTGCGGGAGTGGCGCGCGGGCCAGGCGAAGGAGCAGGGGCTGCCCGCGTACTGCGTGTTCACGGACCGGACGCTCGTCGCGATCGCCGAGGCCGCACCGTCCGAGGAGGGCGAGCTCTCGATGATCTCTGGAGTCGGCGGCCGCAAGCTCGACCGGTACGGAGCCGACGTCCTGGCCATCTGCGCAGGTCAGGAGCCTGGGAGCGCAGATTCTGACGACGCGTAGAAACTCGTCGGAAAAATAGTTTGCACATGCCCAGCGAATCCCCATAGGTTCTTAGCAACGGAAACGGTGGCTTCTCCGAAGCTCCGGATCCGTGCTGTACTTATCCGAATACGTATGGGACAGGCCCCCGGGCCCCGTCCCCGAGACGCCGAGAGGAGGCGAGACCAGTGACCAGCTTCATCACCAGCACCAAAATGACCGATCGCTCGGTCGCCGCCTCCTCCATGCTCGGCTCTTCCTCGCTCCTCCCGCTCCTGGGTACCGGTCTGTCTGCGATTTGCGCTGACAGCCGCGCCCTGCTGGCCGCGCCCGCCGCGCGCCTTGTGAGCGAGCGGAATGAGCGACCGACCCAGGCACCGGTGGCAGTACTGGCAGCAGAAGCTCAGGCGCATGGCGCCTATGGCTTCGCGGCCGCAGCCGGTGCCGGAGCCAAGACGAAGCAGACGACGAAGCAGCAGCACCACCTGATGTGGGCCTTCCGTGGGCTCGAACCCTGGAGTGATCCAGTCTGATCGCATGATCAGGCCGGCGCCTTCAGGGCCGCGGAACCCCACCCGGGATCCGCGGCCCTTCTGTTTGTCCCCGAACGGGGACGACGGCACGAAGGAGCCTCGGGACTGGCAAGACCAGGTACCAGCCGCCCCCGGCCGAACCCGGCCGGAACGACTAGCCAACCAAGACGAGGAAGAAAACACCGTGCAACTCGAAGCGCACGCCCCGTCCGTACCGCAGACCCAGACGATCTCCCCGCCCGCAGTCCCGGAGGACTCCGCCTTGACTCCCCTCACCGCGCTGACCGCGCTCGACGACGCCATCGAGAACCTCGGCGTACCCGTCGCCTGCCGTACCTACGACCCCGAGGTCTTCTTCGCCGAGTCCCCGGCGGACGTCGAGTACGCCAAGTCCCTGTGCGCCACCTGCCCGCTGGTCGAGGCCTGCCTCGCCGGTGCGCTCGAGCGCCGCGAGCCCTGGGGTGTCTGGGGTGGCGAGCTGTTCGTCCAGGGCGTCGTCGTAGCCCGGAAGCGCCCCCGTGGCCGTCCGCGCAAGAACCCGGTTGTTGCGGCATGACCGCCATCGGAACCATCGACCGCCCCCTGACGCACGACCCCTTGAAGCAGGCCTCCATGACCGCCCACACGACGAGCGAGCAGCCGTACGGCTCCGCCACCGCAGACTTCATCACCGCCGGCGCGATCACCTCGCGTCAGAACAGGACCCGTGAAATGCAACTCATCCCAGAAGCCCTGGCTCGTGCCCATATGGACGACCGCATGCGTGAGGTCGACGCCGAGCGTCAGGCCCTCCGCCTGGTCGCCGCCCGCCGCATGCAGCGGCGAGCCGAGCGCGTCTCGCTGCGCGCCCGGCGCGCACTGGCCATGGCCGTCATGCACTGATCAGCCGCTGAACTGCCGCTGACCAGCGGCGCAGCAGCGTACGGGGGACCGGTCCGAACGGACCGGTCCCCCCGGTGCGTTGCGGACGGTTCTCCACCCCTTGCGGAGGTATCGTCTGGAGGTGGACCAGCCGAATCCCCACCCCGCCCCGTCGGGACCCGAGGCCCAGCCCGTCGTCTGTGCGCGCTGCGGCAAGAAAGCCCCTGACGGCGCCCCGCCCACCTGGACCTGCTCGGTGGAGAACGGGACCAGACAGTACTTCTGCGTCGACTGCGCGCGGGCCAACCTCAGGGCGATCGAGGGCCGCCTCGATTCGTCCTGGTGGTGACCTCAGGCGCTTAGGCCCTCAGCCCTCAGGCCCTCAGCCCTCAGGCCCGCTGGGTCCGTGCGCTCACTCCTCGGGCAGGAACCCCGGGAGCCAGGACTCCAGTTCACTCCGCAGCCGTACCGTCGCGCCCAGCTGGCAGAGCACCCCGATGGTGCTCAGCGTCACCCGGTGGATCAGCAGGTACGAGGGAGGCAGGTTGATCTGCCGGCCCAACTGGTGTGCGGGGGACCGGGGATCGGCGATCCGGGCCGCCTGACCGCGCAGCCACGGCCGGGTGAAGGTGAACTCCTCGGCCTGGGCGGGCTCGATGATGGGCAGCAGGTAGTCCAGCACCGCCTCCGGGTCCAGTTCTATGGACTCCTTGACGAACCCCTCGGCGCACAGGTGCCCGTAGATCCCCTCGGCATCGCCCTCGAGCGTCATCCGCAGCGAGGTGCCGATGGGCTTGGGCCAGCCGCCGGGCAGCCGGTCGACGGTGCCGAAGTCCAGCACGCCGAGCCGCATCCGGCCGTCCGCCCCCGTCAGCAGGCGGAAGTTGCCCGGGTGAGGATCGGCGTGCAGCAGCCCGGTGCGCGCCGGCCCCGAGAAGAGGAACCGGGCCAGTAGCTGACCGGCGCCGTCGCGCTCCTCCTCGGTGCCGTCCGCTATCACCTCCGACAGCGGGGTCCCCTCCATCCATTCGGTCACCAGCACCTGGTCGCCCTGGTGCACGACGTCCGGTACGACCACGTCCTCGTCGCCCTCGAACGCGTCCGCGTGGATCCGCTGGGCCTCGGCCTCGAGCTCGTAGTCCAGCTCCTCCGCGACCCGGTCCCGCAACTCCTTGATCAGCGGCTTGACGTCCATGCCGGGAATCAGCGGCCCCAGCAGCCCCGCGAACCGGCCCAGTTGCCTGAGGTCCGACAGCAGCGCCTCACCGGCCCCCGGGTACTGGACCTTCACGGCGACCTGCCGGCCGTCGTGCCACACCGCCCGGTGCACCTGTCCGATCGAGGCGGCCGCGGCCGGCTTGTCCTCGAACTCCTCGAACAGGTCCCGCCAGTCGGCGCCCAGCCGGTCCGCCAGCACCTGGTGCACGGTCTCGGCCGGCAGCGGCGGGGCCGCCTCCTGAAGCTTGGTCAGCGCCGCCCGGTACGGCCCGGCGACCTCTTCGGGCAGGGCCGACTCGAAGACCGAGAGCGCCTGCCCGAACTTCATGGCGCCGCCCTTCAACTCCCCGAGCGTGCGGAACAGCTGCTCGGCGGTCCGCTGCTGGAGCTCGCGCGCCACGATCTCCGCAGACTTGCCCCCGATCCGCTTCCCCAGCCCCCAGGTGACCCGGCCCGCGAAGCCGAGCGGCAGCGCGGCCAGCTTGACGGTACGGGTGACCGCCTTCCGGGGAAGATCAGACATATGCCCCTCCAGTTCCCAGACTGCTGTGCCGCAAGCGGCGGTTCAGGATGACCCCTCGGCCAACCGCATCCTGTCATGGCGCCTCCGCCCCGCCCCGCCCGAGGCGCCCGCCCCGAACCCGGGGGCCTTTGCCGGCCGGGGTGACGCCTACGTGCAACTGGGCCGGTACGAGGAGGCGCTCGCCGACCTCGGCCGCGCGGCCGGACTCGCGCCAGGCAACGCCTGGGTGCACTACGAGACGCCCGTCGTCCTGCACGTGCTCCGCCGCCCGAGCGGGAGGCGCACCTGCTCCGTGTGGCCGAGCTCGTCATCTCCGACGCTGCCGGAGACCGGGATTCCTCGGACGTGGGAAACCTTCTCCTCTCCCACTGCCTTGCGGCCCGCTGGGAGCCGGCCGAGCAGAACCTGGCGGAATTCCTGGGCTGTAATCCACCCCTTGGGCAGCTGCGCGAGCTGGTCGTGGCCCTGCGCAGCCTCGTCCCGGTGATTCCGGCGGCCGGGCCCCGGATCGAGGGGCCATGCCGCGCTGTGGAGGAGCGGCTTGACGTGCCTTCGTAAGAGCTTCATGTCGCCGCCGCCTGTTCGGCCGGGATGCGGGCTGCCGCGCAGGGGCAGTCGGGGTGGGGGCGTAACGGGGTCTGCTCCCAGTGGAGGGCCGGGAGGGCGGCCTCCCAGCGGGAGGCAGTGGAGGCGGGGAGTGCGCCGTCGAGGAAGGACAGGGCGTGGGCCGCGGCGAGGCCGGCCACCGCCGTGGCCAGGCCCAGGTCGCAGGCCGCGGTGGCTCGGCGGCGGTGCGCCGAGCGCCACTGGACCAGCATCCGGGGCCAGGCCGGATCCGCCTCGACCCGGTCGCGTTCCATGCAGCCCGCGCACGCCGTCGCACCCGGCAGCACCAGCGGCCCCACCAGCCCGGTGCCCTCCAGCACCCCGGCATACAGATGCGGGGTGCCGGTGGCGATCCAGTCGGCCGCGAGGCCCGGGTCAGGAGCCCATGCCTGCAGGCCGTCCCGGGGTGCGACCACCACCAAGGACACCCCCGGCTCGGGCCCCTCGTGCTCCGCGGTCCGCGGCGCGCGCCCCGGGGCCGATGTGCGCACCAGCCCGGTCGCGGCCTCGGCCCGCAGCCGGCCGATGCTGCCGGGCCCCAGCCCGCCCGGAGCCACATCCGCCGCCTCCACCCGGCCGCCGTCGAGGACCTCGACCCGGCCCACGCCGGCTCCCGCCAGGACCCCGGCGATCACCCCGCCCACCCGGCCGCTCCCGCGCACCTGGACCCGTATGGCCCGGCGGGCCGCGACACCCCGCAAGTCGCCTCCCGGGTCGCGGTGGACCAGCGAGAGCGACCCCAGATCGGGGCCGAGCCGCTCCAGGGTCTCCGGCCGCTTGCGCACCGCCTGGGCCCGCGGCCCGCCGGCGGTGGCATCGTCCAGCAGCCCGGCCGCCGCCAGCCTCCGCACCAGCGCGTCCACCTGCCCCTCCGGCAGCCCCACGGCCGCCGCCTCCGCGCGCAGCAGCTCCATGCCCCGCGTCCCGTCGATCCGGTCGAGGAGCGATCCCGTCGCCGTGTCCACCGGGCCGAGCACCACCGCATGCGCGGGCGTCACCCCGAACTGCACCGTCTGCAGATCCCGCCACGCCCTCGCCAGCGCCGGCTTCACCTTCGGATACATGGCTTTCCCCCCGTCGTACGAACTCCGCCCCATCGCCTTCCCGAGCAGAGTGCCCGCCCGCCGCATTCCGTGCGCGCATTTGTCCACAGGCAAGGGCTATTAGGCATATGAGATGGAGAAAAAGGGTGTTTCCTGTACCGGCTCCGAATCGATCATGTTCGAACCGTGGAGCAGGGCGACTTCCGCGACGGCGAGCGGGTACGGTCTTGGGCGTGTCCGCCGACCCACAGCAGCGCGCCGTCGAAGTCCGCCGGAGCGCGCGCCGCCGCAGGACCGTATCCGCCTATCGCGAGGGTGACCGTACGGTCGTCCTCATCCCTGCCCGGATGTCCGAGGCCGAGGAGCAGCGGTGGGTGGGGGTCATGCTCGACAAGCTGGCCGCGCAGGAGAGCAAGCGCACCCTCGGGGACGCGGAACTCACCGAGCGCGCCGAGCGTTTGTCCGAGCAGTACTTCGGCGCCCGTGCCCGCCCCCGCTCGGTGCGCTGGGTCACCAACCAGAACACCCGCTGGGGTTCCTGCACCCCGGCCGAAGGCAGCATCCGGCTCTCGCACCGCCTCCAGGGGATGCCGGAGTACGTCGTCGACTACGTGCTGCTCCACGAACTCGCCCACCTGCTCGTGCCCGGCCACGGCCCCCGCTTCTGGGAACTGCTCGAGGCCTACCCGCGCACCGAGCGGGCCCGCGGCTACCTCGAGGGAGTGGTCGCCGCCGAGCGCCTTCCCAAGGTCCCGGCGGCCCGCGAGGAATGACCCCGCCCGCCCACCGTCGGGCGCGGACGTATCGATATGTACCGGGTCGGTACCGGCTTGGCCGGATGTCGGCAGATGCGGCTAGCCTGAGCGGCACGCATTTCACTGTCGGGATGGGGGACGGTCGTTACGTATGGCCAGGGAATTCCAACGCGGTCACAAGGCCAAGATCAGCGATCTCACGGCAGGCACCGATCTGTACGTGGGTGTCCAGATCGCCGGCCCCGGACTCGCCTTCGACATCAGCTGCTTCGGTCTCGACGTCAATGAGCAGCTGTCGGACGACCGTTACTTCGTCTTCTACAACCAGCCGAAGTCGCCTGAGGAGTCCATTCAGCAGCTCGGCACGCAGGCCGGCGACACCGAGTCCTTCCGGGTGACGCTGGACCGCGTTCCGGCGAGCATCCACAAGCTGTCCTTCACCGCCACGATCGACGGGGCCGGGCAGATGTCGCAGATCGGCCCGGGTTACATCCGGATCGTGGCCGGCGGCGAGGAAGTCGTCCGGTACTCCTTCACGGGCGCGGAGTTCAGCACCGAGCGCGCGGTGATGCTCGGCGACTTCTACCTCAAGGACGTGTGGCGTTTCGCCGCCGTCGGCCAGGGCTTCGACGGCGGACTCGCCGCACTGCTGAAGAACTTCGGCGGCGAGGTCGCCGAGGAGGACGAGGCGCAGGCCCCGCAGCAGCCGCAGCCGCAGGCGCCCGCCCAGGCCCAGGCCGGCGCCGCGCCGGGCTTCGCCCCGCCGCCGCAGGCCACCGCCCCGGCGCCGTCCTTCGGCGCTCCGGTCCAGGCCCCGCAGGCACCCCAGGCCCCGCAGCCCCCGCACGTCCCGCAGCCGGCCCCGGCGCCCGCGCCCGCCCCGCAGTACCAGCAGCCCGCCGCGCCGGCCCCGGTGCACTCGGCCCCGACCATGGTCGGCCCGCTGACCACTCCGCAGGCCCCCGCGCCGTACGGCCAGCCGCCCCACGCCCCGCAGCCGCCCGGCCCGCCGTCGTACGGCCAGCAGCCGCAGCCCTCGTACGGCCAGATGCCCGGCCACGGCCAGGTCCCGCCGCCGGCCCCGGCCCCCGCGCCGTACGGCCAGCAGCCCCCCGGCTACGGCCAGGTCCCCGGCCAGCAGCCGCCCCCGTACGGCCAGGCGCCCGGGCAGATGCCCGGCCAGCAGCCCGGCTACGGCCAGGGCGCCCCGCAGGCCGCCGGCGCCGGCCTCGCCGCCGCCCTCCAGCCGTACAAGGAAGTCCCCACCGGCACCCGCTGGACCGCGCAGAACCAGCAGCTCATGCGGGTCGACCTGGCGATGGGCGGCCAGCCCGTCCTCGCCCGCCAGGGCAGCATGGTCCTCTACCAGGGCAAGGTCGACTTCAGCTACAAGGGCGCGGGCTTCGCCGGCCGCATCGTCGGCAACGCCACCGGCCAGGAGATGCAGCTGATGCGCTGCAGCGGCCGCGGCCAGGTCTTCCTCGCCGAGAACGGCGCGCACCTGCACGCCATCGAGCTCCAGGGCGACGGAATCTGCGTCTCCGCCGAGAGCGTCCTCGCCTTCGACGAGAGCCTCCAGCACGAGGTCCGCCGCATCGAGGGCCACGGCATCCCCGGCGGCGCCCTGTTCACCATGCTGTTCCAGGGCTCCGGCACGGTGATCGTCAAGACGCACGGCACGCCGGTCGTGCTGCCCGTCACCCCGACCACCTTCGCCGACAGCAACGCCATCGTCGCGTGGTCCGCGGCCTCCCAGGTGATCGTCTCCAGCCAGGTCCGGCTGCGGCGCAACGCCTACCCCGGCCACAGCGGGGAGACCGTGAACCTCCAGTTCCGCGGCGCTCCCGGCAACTTCATCGTCGTCCAGCCGTACGAGGTCTGAGGGAGCCCGTCATGAACGCAATGAACCAGCAGCTCGCGGGCTACGCCCCCACCCCCGTCACGGCCCGCATGGAGAACCACGGCCGGGCCATGCTCAAAGTCGCCATGCAGAGCGGCCAGGACCTCTTCGCGCGCACCGGATCGATGGTCGCGTACGAGGGCTTCGTCCAGTACGAGCCCAACCCGCCGGCCCTGCGCCAGATGGCCTCCCAGTGGCTCACCGGCGAGGGCGCCCCGCTGATGAAGTGCACCGGCGACGGCCTGCTCTACCTCGCGGACTACGGCGCCGACGTCGTCGTGATCAACCTCAACAACGACGCGCTGTCGGTCAACGGCACCAACCTGCTCGCCTTCGACGCCCACCTCCAGTGGGGCGTCGAACGGGTCAAGGGCATGGCCAAGTTCGCCGGCCAGGGCCTGTTCAACGTACAGGTCGCCGGCACCGGGTGGGTCGCCATCACCTCCCGCGGCACCCCGATCGTGGTCGACTGCGGCCGCGGCGAGGACGAGACGTACGTCGACCCCGACGCGCTCGTCGCCTGGTCCCCGAACCTCAAGGTGAAGGGCAAGCGCAGCTTCAAGGCCTCGTCGATGATCGGCCGGGGCAGCGGGGAGGCCTACCAGATGGCCTTCTCCGGCCAGGGCATCGTCGTCGTACAGCCCAGCGAGGACAGCACCGACCGGCTCCGGACCCGGGGCTGAGGGGGAGCGGACACATCATGCAGAGCGCACTTTTCGCCCACGCCGAGGCCCAGTCCCAGGAGCGGTACGCCGTCCAGAACCCGCAGCTGCTGCGGGTCACCCTGAGCGGCTCCGACGACGTACTCGCCCGCAAGGGCGCGATGGTCGCCTACCAGGGGATCATCGACTTCGACGGCGAGTACCAGAGCACCACCCAGCGCACCGCCCGCGCCCGCACCGGCGAGGGCCTCGACCTGATGCGCTGCTCCGGGCAGGGCACGGTCTACCTGGCCAACCTCGCCCAGTACGTGCACGTCGTGGACGTGGACCAGGACGGCCTCACCGTCGACAGCAGCTACGTGCTGGCCCTGGACTCCACCCTGCACACCGAGGCCATCGCGGTGGACAGCCAGTACGGGATCTCCGGCTCCGGCAAGTACCAGCTCAACATCTCCGGCCGCGGCAAGGTCGCGCTGATGACCTCCGGGCAGCCGCTGATGATGCAGGTCACGCCCGACAAGTACGTCAACGCCGACGCGGACGCCATCGTCGCCTGGTCCACCTCGCTGCGCGTGCAGATGCAGGCCCAGACGCACTCCACCGGCGTCTGGCGGCGGCGCGGCAACACCGGCGAGGGCTGGGAGCTCAGCTTCCTCGGCACCGGCTTCGCGCTGGTGCAGCCCAGCGAGGTGCTGCCGCCGCAGAACGCCCAGCTCGGGCAGGGCCTCGCCGCGCAGTACGGCATGGGCCAGCACGGCGCCCACGCCCAGAACCAGAACAACGCCTGGAACTGAGCGGCCGAACACGCAAGGGGCGGCTCCCGCGGGTGCGGGGCCGCCCCTTCCGTCGTTCCAGGGGGTCGTTCCGGGGCGTCAGAGCCGCGCCCGGGTCGCCTCCATCAGCCGGACGACCGAGGTGTCGGCCACCGCCGCCACCTCCTCGTACGGGAACCAGCGCAGGTCCAGCGACTCCTCGCTGATCTCCGCCACCGCGTCGGCCGGCGCCAGCGCCGCGTACTGCACGTCCAGATGCCAGTTGCACGGCGCCGGGATCGGGTGCCGGTCCAGCCGTACGGGGCCGCCCGGCAGCAGGGTCAGCCCGGACGCGATGCCCGACTCCTCGACGGCCTCGCGCAGCGCGGCCCCGGCGAGGGTGGCGTCCTCGGGCTCGCAGTGCCCGCCCATCTGGAGCCAGATGCCGAGCTTCTTGTGCAGCGTCAGCAGGACCCGCCCGCCCGCCGGGTCGACGACCAGCGCGCTGCCGGTGATGTGCCCGGCCTGGCAGGGCTTGTAGACCCCGTCGGGGTGCGCGGCCAGGTGCTCCAGATAGAGGTCTCGCAGCTCGGGCTGGCCCTCGTACTCCTTGAGGACCACCACCGCGTCGTCGTACAGGCTCACTTCTTCTCTTCACCCTCGCCGTCGGAGTCGCCGTCGTCCTGCTTGCCCTGCTCGCCCTGGTCGCGCTTCTGCGCCGCCTCGCCGAGCATCTTGTCGATCTCGGAGAAGTCCAGCTGCTCGCGGTGCACGAACCCGTCCGGGTCGTCGAGGTCGGAAGCCGTCGGCAGCATGTCCGGGTGCTCCCACAGCCCGTCGCGGCCGTCCACGCCGCGCGCGTCGGTCAGCGAGGCCCACAGCCGCGAGGCGTCCCGCAGCCGGCGCGGGCGCAGCTCCAGCCCGATCAGCGTCGCGAAGGTCTGCTCCGCCGGACCGCCCGAGGCGCGCCGCCGGCGCATGGTCTCGCGCATGGCGTCCGCCGAGGTCAGCCGGGGCTTGGCCGCCTCGTGCACGACCGCGTCCACCCAGCCCTCGACCAGCGCGAGCGCCGTCTCCAGGCGGGCCAGCGCGGCCTTCTGCTCGGGGGTGTCCTGCGGCTGGAACATGCCGCCCTGCAGGGCTTCCTGCAGCTGCTCCGGGTTCGACGGGTCGAGCTGGCCGACCACGTCCTCCAGCTTCGAGGTGTCGACCTTGATGCCCCGCGCGTACCCCTCGACCGCGCCGAACAGGTGCGAGCGCAGCCACGGCACGTGCGCGAAGAGCCGGGCGTGGGCCGCCTCACGCAGGGCCAGGTACAGCCGCACCTCCTCGGCGGGGACGCCCAGGTCCTTGCCGAAGCCCTCGATGTTCAGCGGGAGCAGGGCGGCCTTGCCGGCCGGGCCCAGCGGCAGGCCGATGTCGGTCGAGCCGACGACCTCGCCCGCGAGCACGCCCACGGCCTGGCCGATCTGCTGGCCGAACATGGCCCCGCCCATCGAGCGCATCATGCCGAGCAGCGGGCCCGCCATGGCCTGCATCTCCTCGGGCAGCACGCTGCCCATGGCCGCGCCGACGCGCTCGGCGACCGGGTCCACGAGCTCCTTCCACACCGGGAGGGTCGCCTCGACCCACTCGGCGCGGCTCCACGCGACGGCCGTGGTGGCGCCCGAGGGCAGCGAGGTCACCCCGTCCAGCCAGTGGTCGGCGAGGCGCACGGCCTCCTCGACGGCGGACTTCTCGGCGACGCCGACGCTCGTGTCCTTCACCCCGTCCGCCGTGCCCTGGGCGACGGTCTGGCGGGCGATGTCCTTGGCCATGTCCCAGTTCACGGGACCGCCCTCGTAGCTGAGCATCTGGCCGAGCTGCTGGAAGGCCGCGCCCAGGTCGTTCGGGTTCATCGAGCCGAACATCGCCGCGAACGGATTGTCCGCGCCGCCGGGGCCTCCGGCGCCGCCCGGCAGGCCCATGCCCGGGAACCCGAACGGATTCGGGCCGCCCTGACCGCCCTGATTGCCCTTCTTCTTGCCCTCGTCGCCGTTCTCCGGCTCCTCCGGCGGAAGGCCGAATCCGAATGGGGTGTCGCTCACGGGTTTCCTCGGCTCGTAGGGCCGCCGGCAAGGCCGGCGGGAAATGGTCCGACAACACCACCCAGCGTAGACACCACACCCGCTTCCGGGCTCGGTGCTCCGCCGACTCCTGGGCTGCGGCAGGATGGACATCACCTGGTAGGTACGCGTCACGGCGCGTCCCTACTGAAGACAACCGCTGGAGACGCCTGGTGAGTTCCCCAGATCCGCAGGTTCGCGCGCCGCACGACGCCGAAAACCGCCCTGAGCACGGTGAGAGCGCCCACGGCGTTCGCCAGCCGCGAAACCAGGCAGCACGAGGCCCAGTGATCGCCGTGACCGGCGCCGCCTCGGGGGTCGGGGCGGCCCTGGTGGCCCGCCTGGCCGCCTCCGACGAGGTCAAGCAGGTCGTGGCGATCGACGAGCGGCGCGGTGACTGCGCCGCCGCGCAGTGGCACGTCCTGGACGTACGGGACCCCGCGATCGCCGAGAAGCTGCGCGGCGCCGACGTGGTCGTGCACCTGGCGCTGGACCTCGACCTCGAGACGGACCCGGCGGCCCGTACGGCGTACAACGTGCGCGGGACCCAGACCGTCCTGACGGCCGCCGCGGCGGCGGGGGTGCACCGGGTCGTGCTGTGCACCTCCGCGATGGTCTACGGGGCCCTGCCGGACAACGACATCCCGCTGTCGGAGGACTCCGAGCTGCGGGCCACGGCCGAGGCGACCGGCGTCGGCGACCTGCTGGAGATCGAGCGGCTGGGCCGCCGGGCACCCCGGGCGCACCCCGGCCTGAACGTCACGGTGGTCCGCCCGGCGGTCCTGGTCGGCGGCACGGACACCGCCCTGACCCGCTATTTCGAGTCCCCGCGCCTGCTGGTGGTGGCCGGATCCCGGCCGACCTGGCAGTTCTGCCACGTGGAGGACCTGGTCAGCGCTTTGGAGTACGCCGCCCTGGAGAAGGTCGAGGGCGAGCTCGCGGTGGGGTGCGAGGGCTGGCTGGAGCAGGAGGAGGTCGAGGAGCTGAGCGGCATCCGCCGCATGGAGCTCCCGTCGGCGGTCGCGCTGGGCGCGGCCGCCCGGCTGCACCGGATCGGCCTGACGCCGTCCCCGGCCGGCGACCTCGCGTACACGATGCACCCGTGGGTGGTCAGCGTCAGCGGGCTGCACGCGGCGGGCTGGCGGCCGCGCTGGACCAACGAGGAGGTGCTGGCCGAGCTCCTCCAGGAGGTCGCGGGCCGGCACACGGTCGCGGGCCGCCGCCTGGGCCGCAAGGACGCCACCGCCGCGGGTGCCGCGGGCGCGACGGTCGCCCTGCTCGGCGCCGCTGCAGTGGTCCGCGCAGCCCGCCGCCGCCGAGGCCTCTGACCCCGGGCCCGCCCGGTCCGGGGCCGGCCCCGGACCAGGCCCCGTCCCGGCCTCCGGCCTCGGGATGGGCCCGTAGCCCCCGGCCCCGACCGGCCCCGGGCTGTGCTCCGGCCCCGGGCTGTGCTCCGGCCCCGGGCTGTGCTCCGGCCCCGGGCTGTGCTCCGGCCCCGGGCTGTGCTCCGGCCCCGGGCTGTGCTCCGGCC